>PCCJ01000091.1 GCA_002731665.1 Actinomycetota bacterium
GTATTTTTTTGGGCGGCACGAATGGTAATCCGATGTCGGCAGCTAGTTTTGCTATAGCTCTGAATCTTCTGCTGTTTATCTGGCCACCATCTGGAATCTCAGGATGAAGCTCATATGGCATCCAGTCAATACGAACGTGATGTCTCTCTTTCAGGCGGGCCGCACGGGCCCGAGCCAAGTAACACCAAGGTCAAATAAAGTCGGACCAAACAATAATAGGGAGCAAGGTGTTCTCTGACGGTATACCTTCATCTGTCATGGACTTTACAATTCCCAGCGACATCAAGTCACTACTCGATGATCTAGATCAATTCATAGCCGATGTTATAAGACCGATTGAGCAAGAAGATGACAATATCAGGTTCTTCGATCACCGTCGTGAGGATGCGAGAACCGACTGGGAGCGAGATGGTCTTCCAAACGAAGAGTGGGAAGCCTTGCTTGTAAGGATGAAGAGAGAAGCAGACGCTGCCGGGTTTTTGCGGTGGCACTTACCGAAACGATTTGGTGGTAAGGACGGCACAAACTTGGGAATGGCAATCGTTCGGGAACACTTGGCACGAAAAGGCTTAGGCCTGCACAACGACTTGCAGAACGAAAGCTCAATAATTGGAAATTTTCCAACTGTCTTAATGATGGAAAAGTTCGGTACCAAAGCTCAACAAACTGAATGGATTCCGAAATTGTTGGAGGGATCTGCGAGAATAGGCTTCGGGCTAACCGAACCACTGCATGGGTCCGATGCTACTTGGATGGAAACTACTGCCACACGAGATGGTGACGAGTGGGTCATCAGCGGGGAAAAGTATTGGAACACGGGACTACACCACGCAACTCATGACTACATCTTTGCCCGGACTTCCGGCAACCCCGGTGAAGGACACGGCATAACCTGTTTCATCGTACCGGTAAACACGCCTGGATTTAAAGTAGAAGAGTTCATGTGGACGTTCAACATGCCAACTGATCATGCACACGTGCGACTAACTGAAGTTCGAGTGTCGAATGACGACATTCTTGGTGATGAGGGTCGTGGGCTTCAAACCGCTCAATTGTTTGTGCATGAAAATAGAATTCGTCAAGGAGCTTCTTCAGTTGGCGCTGGCTTACATTGCATCGATACCGCTGTCGATTACGTTAATAACCGAACAACTTTCGGCAAACCACTCTCACAAAACCAAGCCATTCAGTTTCCATTAGCTGAGTTGTACACGGAAGCTGAAATGATCAGGGCCCTTATTTGGAAAACAGCTTGGCAGATGGACGAAGGTGTTGACTATATGGAAATAACCGACCGAGTCGCAATGTGTAACTACAGAGGCAATCGATTCTGTTGTGATGCCGCCGATCGAGCGATGCAAACTTGCGGTGGTAATGGCTACAGCAGAAATATGCCATTTGAGCACATATACCGCCATCACCGCCGGTACAGGATTACAGAGGGCGCTGAAGAGATTCAGATTCGGAAAGTTGCCGGCAAATTATTCGGGTACGCCGGCAGAGCCAAAGGATAAAAGAGGCAAAAGTAATTAATTCCGGCCTCACAATTGTTTAGCGAGGCCGGAATTAGTTGTGATCAATGAATTTCAAAGATCATTGTGTAAGTAACTTAATTTTTAATTTATCCGGGCTGTTGCGTTCCCAGTTAACACAAATTTTTCATCTTGGTTCGTAGTGCTGATTGTCAGATCGACCACTGTTCCACCATCTTCATCTCTTATTGCTGATATCTCCGCTCGGGCCGTCAACGTATCCCCAGGCCAAACCTGATTGACGAAGCGCACGCCGTAATAGGTTAGTTGTCCGTCTCCGACGTAGTTGGTAACCATTCTTCCGGTCATCCCCATGGTTAACATTCCATGAGCGAACACGGTTGGATAACCTGCAACTTCAGTGACAAACTTCTCGTCTGTGTGTACCGGATTGTAGTCGCCAGAGGCTCCCGCATACTGAACTATTTGAGTTCGTGTCAGGTCTTCGACTATTAGTTCCGAATAGGAATCGCCAATTGTTAGTTCTTGTTTTTTGAGTGTCATATTCCTACTTCTCAATCACTTTTTCTGTGACTACGCCCACGCTGCGAGCTGTGATAACTAACTCGCCGTTTTGATCGCGATACTCGGTGATGCTCTCGTTGAATTTAAGCACTCCAGCTCGCTTTGACTCTTTTTCCCAGCTATCACCTGGTGTGTTTACCGCACTCAATACGTCACCAGGCTTTAGATGCCGATGATATGTGTAATGTTGCTCTGCATGCAGTCCGCCTGCAGATCCACCAGATTTTTTGTCATCAGCTTTTGAATCTGTTTCTTCAGCTTCTTTACTGATGTTCAAAGTTCCCGATGCTGTGCCGCCACTACCAAACCATTTTTGACCATCTTTTGGCCTCAAAAAGTAGTTCGGGTCGAACTGAGCACTGGATTGCACAAAGGTGGGTGGAGCTATAATTGAGCCACATTCGCTACTTTGCGCATAATTTTCATCTTGATAGATCGGGTTACTATCTCCGATGGAACGCGCAAACATAAGAATATGTGAACCCTCGACCGGAAAGCGGTCTATTGCCATGATCTCCCCTTCTTGAAGAAGTTTGAAACCTCGATCATGTCATCAAAAAATCTTTCATGCATTTCTATTGTTAAATTTTACTCAAGAACTGAAGACAATGCAGGACGGATTTTAGCTGGCGCCTCACTCATCATCATGTGGCCTACTGAACCTAAATGAATTAGTTCCACGTTCTTGATCTCGGCAGCTAAAAGCAAGGAAGCTTTTGGTGGCGTCATTTTGTCTTCGTCGCCAATGAAAATTGTGACCGGGCATTCAATTAGCGATGGACTAGTACCGGCCATATAGGAATTACATGCTGTCAGGTCATTGTATATAACCCCGTTTAGAGCTCGCCTCAATAATGCTTGGCTACCACCTCGCATCCAAAATCCCGGGGCTGGATTCATGGCAATATGCGCTTTCGTTCCAAGTGACCAGGCGGTAATCAAGTCTGGTGCTAGCGCTTCATTATTCGATGCTGCTTGGAGCAGATCTGGATGGACAGGCATCGATAACGCTGTTCCCATCAGGACTAGCCGGTCCACATTTAACGGCGACTTGGCCGCGAGCTCAATTCCGATTAAAGACCCCATTGAATGTCCGATGACCCGCGCCGGCCCCATATCTAGGTGTTCGATAATCTCGCTTAACCAGTTAGCCATTTGGTCAATAGATGGAATTAATTCACCAGTTGAGGCTCCATGGCCCGGAAGATCAACCGCTAATGCCGTATACCCATGATGCGCTAGGTAGCGGGTCTGAAGATTCCATACGGTTCGATCCATTCCGGCACCATGCACAAGAAGCACTATCGGATTCTTGCGATTAACTTCGACCCCGCCAGTCGCAAAATTAACGGTATTTCCTTGAAATTTGATTTGCACCCGTTCTAACCCTTCTGCGAAGCTCTTAGAGCTTGTTTAAGATCGGAGATAATGTCCTTGGGATCTTCCAAACCGACGGAAAGCCGGATTAAATCTTCGTTAACACCAGCGGCAGAAAGCGCTTCTGCGCTTAGTTGCTGGTGGGTGGTGCTCGCAGGATGAATTACTAATGTTTTTGCATCGCCGACGTTCGCTAGATGAGAAGCAAGTTTTACATTCTCGATAAATTTCTTTCCACAATCACGCCCGCCGGAAATTCCAAAACTAAGGATCGCACCAGACCCTTTCGGGAAAAGTTTTTTTGCTAACTCGTAATCTGGGTGCGTTTCAACTGTGGGGTGACTTACCCATTCCACAGCATCGTTTGTTAATAGAAAATCAATAACGGCGGCTGTGTTCGCTACATGCTTATCCATACGGAGAGGCAACGTCTCAATCCCCTGAAGCAGATGAAAGGCATTCATAGGGCTCATCGCGGCACCAAAGTCCCTAAGTCCTTCGGCACGAGCTCTAACAGACATGGCCTGATGGCCAAATTCTTGTGTGAAAGAGATTCCGTGGTATCCGCCATAGGGCTCAGAAAGAGTAGGGAACTTGCCATTTTCGGCCCAATCGAACCGTCCACCATCCACTACGACCCCACCAAGTGCGATGCCATGACCTCCCATAAACTTAGTGACGCTATGCATTACTATGTCTGCACCCAGCTCGATCGGCTTTTGGAGGTAAGGAGTGCTAAAAGTGGAATCAACCATCAGCGGAATACCATTTTTGTGAGCAATAGCCGCCACTGTTTCAACATCTAGCACCTCAATTCCAGGGTTCCCTAACGTCTCAGCAAAAAGAAGTTTCGTTTCCGGGCGGATAGCTTTGGTCCAAGCCGTTGGATCTCGAGGGTCGACAAACGTTGTGTTGATTCCAAATCTAGGCATTGTAAGGCTAAGCATGTTGTGTGTTCCGCCGTAAATGTTTCGGCTCGCCACCACATGGTCACCAGCACTCATTATTGTTGCGCAAGCCAAGTGAAATGCAGCCATCCCACTAGCCGTGCATACGGCGCCGACTCCGCCTTCAAGAGCCGCTATTCGTTCTTCGAGAACTGTCACTGTGGGGTTTGAGATACGACTATAGATATGACCTGGCTCTTCTAGATTGAACAATCCGGCTGCCTGTTCACTATCCACGAAACTATAGGAAGTGGTTTGATAAATGGGAACCGCTCGCGCTCCAGTCGTTGGGTCTGGTTCTTGTCCCGCATGTAAACTCAAAGTGTCGAAACCCACAAAATCAGGCTGAACCATAAAGAATCTCCTTTTCGGTAATTCCAATCGTACGACTGAAATCTTCATCTCGTACTCCAAAGAGCCAATGTCAAAGCTATAGCGTCAAATACTAAGAACTTGGAAGTGTAATGAAGTCGAAAAATACAGGAAAAGTTGTGATTACCCCTCACAACATCTCGCTAACGGGTTTATTGCCACTAGATTTGGTCAATGCAATCGATTAGACCGATCTTCGTGACCGGGGCCTGTTCTGGAATAGGGCTAGCCCTCTGCAAACGGCTGGAGTCTGCAGGGCAACACGTTGTATCAATCGATAAAAATGACCGTTCGAGTGAATTAAACTCTCTAGACCATTGGACGTGTGATTTAAGTAACCCAAACGATGTCGACACTTTGATCGCTGATCTAGTATCTTCGTACGACTTGACGTTAGCTGGTTCTCTAATCAATGTCGCTGGTGTCCCAGGCACCATTGCTTCTGATTCAGTTATAGAGGTCAATACATTGGCCGTGCGTAAGCTGAGCAGAGCATTTGCTTCATGGCTCTCGCCTGGGTCATCGATTGTAAACGTGGGTTCAATTTCTGGGAACGGGTGGCAGCAGCGAATTGAAACCCACAAGGAATTCCTAGCGTTAAGCGATAAGGATGCTCGGTCTTGGTGGCTTGATCGAGAAAACTCTATTGGTATCGATTCGTACTCTTTCAGCAAGGAAGCTGTGATCGTCTGGACTATGAGACAAGCCGGAGAGCTGCTCGGCAGAGGCATACGGTGCAACATAGTAAGCCCAGGTCCTGTAGAAACTCCACTGTTACCTGCGTTCAGAAAGCAAATTGGTGATGAGCGTTTGGATTGGGTAATTAGCCACGCTGGCCGCCCTGCGTTCTCCGACGAAATCGCTCAGGCTATCGAATGGCTCTCTACGGGGGAATCTAGCTGGGTTAATGGCCATCACTTAGTAGTCGATGGCGGTTACACTTCAGGCTTACTTTCCGGTTGGTTGGACACAACGAATGCCCCGCCGACACGAACTAGCTGAGACACAGTTACTACATCCTTAGATAAACGGGTTTAGGTAAATCCCTACCTAGAAAGAATAGTGTCCTGATGTTCCCCCAGGCCCGGAGCGCGAAATGGATGATCGCCTGCGCCTTTAATAAGCTGTCCAACTTGCGAAAGTGGTCCCCAACCAGCAGTTTCTGAGTGCTCGACTACTAGCCCATTAGCGCGTGCGATTGAAGAACCAACGAAACCCTTCGACTCAACAGGCAAATCTGTTCCATTTTCTCGCCAAAACCACTCACCCTCAAGCTCTACATATGTTTTAAGATCCGATTCACCTTTGTGATCAAAACCTCCAGTTTCAATAAGGTCTCGACCTTCGTAGCTAACAAACTCTGCTATCTGAACTGCCGTCGTTGTTTGTGTCAACGAGGTATGCACGGTTAGTATTTCTCCCGTCCTAGATCGATGAAACCACGCAGCGATAACTCCAAATGCTGCTATGAGTGGCGTCGCCGCATCATGCACTGGAACAGACAGAAACACAGGGTCTTCAATTCCGCCTTGCGCTGCCATTACTCCACCCAACGCTTGCAACAAAGGGTCAAAAGCAGGGACTTCCGCCATTTCTTCATCGGCACCGTAACCAGGGCTTTTAACCAAAACTAAATTGGGCTGTTCATGACGAAGTTTATCTTCGGAGCATCCTAATTTTTCGGCAACGCCTGGTCGGAAATTTTCTACGACTAAATCGGCTGTAGTGACTAAATGACGCAGTTGTTTCTGGTCTTCCTCGGTCTTCAAATCAAGAATAATTCCTTTCTTGGACTGATTCCAGCCATTGAACATCGGCCCGAAAGTTCGAAACGAATCACCGCTTGGCGGTTCTACCTTTATAATTTCTGCTCCCAACATTCCAAGATGCCTCGTTATTACTGGGCCTGCTATGAAAGAACTGAGGTCGATGGCGCGCAGTCCTGACAGAGGCGCTCCCCCTTGGCCTACTCCCGCTCCTGGGACATGGGTTTCGTTTTCTACCAGTGACGTATGCTCACCAAGAAGTGGCGCTGGTCGCGCTTCTGAGCGCGGGCACTGATCAAGGATCAGGGGCTGAGAAGGCATCTGAATAGAACCCACCTTGGAATCCAGAACTTCAATGAATAGGTCATTGTTATGAGCTAGAGAGCTAGCTAAAAACTCTTCGCGCGTTTGGACTGGCTGACATGGCACATCATGTTTCCTCAGCAATTCGATCCACACTAATATGTCGGCCGACGCAAAAGCAGATTCCAGAATCGGAGTAATGAAGCCGAGAGGTTCATCGTCTATGAGGCCCCAGGGTGGCGAAGGCAATCTCGGATCCCCATCTAGATCTTGGCGTCCGATTGCTTTCAATAAGCTCTTAAAGAAGACCGCTGTACCGCATGCAACAAATAACCATTTTTTGTCCTTGGTCTCGAATAGACGGTAGGCCGGTAATCGGCCTGTCGCTCCAAGGGGCGAAGCTCCATCTCGCTCTTGTGGCGTCGAAGGAGACCAACAGTCACCAATTTGCATTGCTCCTGAACCAGCTACGTCGGATACTTCATAAGTCGGAGCTGAACCGTGTGCTTCTCTGGCATATAAACCTGCCGCTATGGCAAGCGCACCTAACATTCCTGCTCCGTATGCAGCAACTGGCATCACCACGTGAACTGGCCCTTCCGAATAACTCAACTGATTCCAACCAATACCGGTCATCGCAGCAACTTGAGAAGGGGTGCCTGGGTGTGTCGCCATCGCACCGCTGCTTCCCCAAACAGGGAATGAAACGATTACGGCACCTGGCGCTATAAGCCTAAATTGATCGGCTTCTGTTTGATCTCGGACTACGAGTACGTCTGCGGAGGCAATCAAAGATTCTGCGTTATCGGTGACCACTGATCGTTTATTTCGATTTATCGCGTGAAATCCCGGTTCTTTGCGATAAGGATCACCTTCTTCAGATTCAAGTTTTATCACGTCAGCACCTTGATCTGCTAGGAACCTGCTCGCGTATGGTCCTGCTATCCCAACGGCAGTCTCGACCACACGAATTCCAGAAAAAACACCTTTATCCGACATATAGCCTCCCAAACAACAAGCACCGCTCTACGAACCTAGAAACATCAAGAAAATAGTTTTAGCCGACAGAGACGACTTTATACGTCGTACAATCAACATCTATGACGGACACAGCACAATCTGAGATTCTTAGTATTCCGACGGCTCCAGTTTTTGACTCTGTTGAGGCCGAGCGCCAGCATAGAAAACAGCGACTCGCTTCAGTCTTTCGCGTATTCTCAAAATTTGGGTTCGAGGAAGGATTAGCTGGGCATGTAACTGCTAGGGATCCTGAGTTGAGCGATCATTTTTGGGTCAATCCTTTCGGCGTTCCGTTCGGGAAGATTAAGGCGTCTGACCTTCTCCTCGTAAATCACCATGGGGAAATTGTTGAGGGTAAACACCCATTAAATCAAGCTGCTTTTGCGATACATAGTCGCGTTCATATGGCTCGGCCAGACGTGGTTGCTGCGGCACATACCCATTCGCTATATGGTAAAAGTTGGTCTTCGCTAGGCCGGAAGCTTGATCCTCTGACTCAAGATTCATGCGCGTTCTACGAAGATCATGCTCTGTTTGACGATTTCACCGGCGTTGTGCTTGACGTTAATGAAGGCGATCGCATTGGCGATGCTCTGGGAGATAATAAAGCTGTAATTTTACAGAATCATGGGCTCTTAACAGTGGGACATTCTGTCGATGAGGCCGCCTGGTGGTTTATCACGATGGAGCGGTCATGTCAGGCTCAGCTCTTAGCTGAAGCTGCAGGGGACCCCATCTTAATTCGTGAAGATGTAGCCAGGCACACAGCTGATCAAGTTGGCAGCCATGCTGCGGGTTGGTATAGCTATCAACCAATCTACGAGAAGACTTTTGACGAAAATCCGGATTTCCTTAATTAGTTTTAAGGCCAAATAAGGTTAGCTATGCGTTTCCTTAGTTAGATTATGCGCCATCTCTCTAAGATCTGTCTTAAGCACCTTGTTAGAGGGATTAAGCGGCAGTGAGTCAACTACCCAGCAATACCTCGGCGCTTTGTAGTTCGCCATCTGCTCACGGCACCACCCGAGAATTTGCCTCACATTTGGTTCACTGGTCGGAGTCGGAACAATGAAAGCAGCACCGACTTCTCCCAAACGCTCATCGGGCACTCCTATTACGGCTACTTGGCCAATATCTGGGTGATCTAACATCATCTGTTCAATTTCCGCCGGATAAGCGTTAAATCCTCCGTTAATGAACATGTCTTTTTTCCGGTCGGTTATATCGATGTACCCATTTGCGTCCATGACACAAATGTCACCTGTCTTCAGCCACCCGTCTTCATCTATCGCCTCTTTAGTCTGCTCGGGGTCATCAAGGTACCCACCCATTACGCAGAAGCCTCGAACTAATAATTCGCCTGGAGTGCCAACTTCAACGTCTAAGCCATCATCATCCACCAGACGAATTTCAATTCCTGGCAGAGCCTTGCCGCTAGTGGTCGCAACTAGTTCGGGAGGGTCATCGGCAGAACAAATAGTTACAAGACCATGAGTCTCAGTCATCCCATATGCGGTTATGACCACTTCGAACCCAAGCTGTTCGCGCATTGCGACTACGGTTTCTACAGGGACGCTAGCTGCGCCTGTTAAGGCTGAACGCAAACTTGTTGTATCGAATTCTGCGAGCCTCCCAGAATTTATTAAACTTTGAAAGATAGCGGGTGGTCCTGGAAGAACAGTAATTCGATCATCCTGAATACGTTGCAAAACGTCTGCTACCTCAAAAACCGGGTTTGGTAACATTGTGGCGCCGTGCATCAGGCAAGGCGTTATCGCCCCGTTGAAGCCAAAAGCATGAAAAAAAGGATTGATTATCAGCATCCGGTCGCCTGTTCGGATACTTAGTTCCCGTGCGTAGTACGCAAAGCCACGTAGTATCGGCCCTTGCTTGACCAGCACGCCTTTCGGTAAACCAGTAGTCCCCGAGGTAAACATAATAAGACCCAAATCATCGCCGTTTATCTGCCTGCTCTGGGTTCGGACTTGGTTTAGGTAGTTCTCATCAGATCGTTTCAAAAAGACTTGAAATGGTACTGTCCCTTCGGCGTGTTCGCCTCTCAGCACAATAATCTCCTGGAGACTTTCAATCTCCTCACCTGATGTGCGCAAATCAGCAACATAATCATTTCCAAGGAAACCCACTACGGTGAATAGGAGCTTCACTTCGGCTTTGCGCAATACGTAGGCTGCCTCCCTACCTTTGAAGCGAGTGTTAACCGGAACCAATACTGCCCCAGCATTTAGTACAGCTAGTCCGGCTACTACCCATTCCCAAGTGTTTGGCGCCCAAACAGCGACTCTGTCACCAGGCTCAATTCCCGATGCGGCTAACGCAGCCGAGCACTGATCGATTTGCTCAGATAGCTCGGAATAGGTTAACGATATGGTCCCATCCTTAATTGCTTCTACGTTTGCAAATTCAGTTGCTGCTCGCTTAACCAATGCCGGATAGTTATCAGGAATTGCACTTAACATTAATACCCCTAAGAAATATTTTTAACACCAAAACGTTGCCTCAAGTTACGAAACTCTCATGTCCCCAAATCGCAAGATCACAATAACTAACGAGGTACTATTCCAACGACTTCACCATGGATAAAATGAAAATATCCTGTTGGTAGCTCTGCCCAGGTTTTCCAACCCTCAGATATTTCTTGCATCTCTGAGCTCGTAGCATAACCATACTCGACTGCCTGGTGACCAAAACTGGTAGCTACGCAACGTTCCGCCCAGGAATTTCCCCAGTTCAAACGATCTTCAATTTCAGCAAACACCCATACTGATGCTGTGCACATTAGATCGCTCAAACCAGCGTCAATGCACCAGCCATGTAAATACCTTCCAGCATCCGGCTCAGCGCCATTATGTCGAGCAACTTGACGATATATGTGACGCCACTTGTCAATCATAAGTGACTCGGGATTGCTACACATCGTGTAATAATCTGCGTCGCGCACAGCTACGAATCCCCCTGGTTTCACAACGCGTTTCATTTCTTTCAGCGCCAGCACTGGATCCGTGAGGTGCTGCAAAACTTGATGTGCGTACGCTAAATCAAATGAATTATCCTTGTATGGCAGTTCATAGACTGACGCCTCTTCTAAATTAACATTTCGAACCTTGGCTTTATTTACGGTCTCAGCAGCTCTAATTAAAATCTGTTTTTCAGGTTCAATCCCTGTAACTGAACCCTGATCAGCCCAGTTTGCTAAGCCAACTGTAATTGATGCAGGGCCACATCCGATATCTAAAATATCGGAGTCTCGCCGAATATGTGCTCTGACAAAACTCGCGCAACTATCAGCTGTCCGCCTAGCGTGTTGCTCTACAGCTGCAGCTTGGTGGCCGTGTGTATATACGTCATTTTTAATCAACAGGCTGCCTTGTCTAATCGAAGCTAGTAGGAAAATTTAAAATTATTCTTCAATAGAAATTGCGAACTCTGGACAGTTCGCCGCCGCTAATTTTGCCTTGTCTTCAAGCTCTAAGGGGACCGTCCCATCATCGATCTCAGTAGCGTAACCATAATCATCAACATCAAATAGCTCTGGTGCCAATGAATAGCAGCGATTGTGCCCCTGACATTTTTCTGTATCTACTTTAATGCGCATCTTAATCCTCTAAGGCTTTCGACCAGTAACAGCGATGAATTTATGCACTATAGAGTCATTCTCGTCGGTCTGAATCTCTGACCCGAACTTTTCACCGCGAATAGAGTCACCTGCCGCTTTGAGCCGTTCATAACTTGCAGCTGCCAAGGCATCATCAATTCGTATCTCCTGACCTACAGCTCGAGCCAAATCGAATGTATGCGTCAACGGGTCGACGACGACAACTCCCAAAAATTTTTCAATAGTTAGATTTCCCCACGGAGTATCCGCTCGCATTTGTAGTGTTTCTTTTCTCTCGAGGGCTTCGAGCACTTGGTCACGCGCAGCCATCCATTCCTCCTTGGGATTCTCAATTTCTGGATGATCCGAGACGGATGCTCCCTCCCCATTTGCAAACCCGGCGATCATCTGACACATACCAATATTGTGTGCCAACACGTCGAGAGCCGACCAATCAACACAAGGTGATGGATTCATCCACTCATTGTCTGAAGTTCGCTGTACTACAGCATCAAAGCCAAACAAAGCTTTTACATAATTACGGTGGTTGATACTCATTCCGCAAACAATATCGGCAATTGCTTTGGAGTACCGAAGATTGAGAAATTGTCAGTATTACGACAGTATCAATCAGAAATAATTTAAAAATTTTTTACCAACTTATTCGTAACCCGATTTTCGTCAACCTAATTTCCTGCCGCTCACTCAAACCCAGGCCAAATATCAGTTAAGGGCAGTGGAGATCCTGAACGTATTGCTTCGTGGCGTTCTCGAATTTGGCGCGGAATATGAGCTCGCACATACTCAACTTCTTGTTCCAGGACTATGTCGACCAGCTCTAATCGGTCTGGTGTTTGCTTCCAAGCTATCGGCACAAAAATCGGCAGTTCAAATTTACGTAATCGACTTAGGCCACGGTACACAAGCTTTTGGTATTCGTACCTGTCTTTCCATTCCCAGCCTGCAGGAGCAAAACCAGTTCCAGGGTCAAGCACAATTCGATCTCGCACACCGAACCGCTCGGCGCGTTCAAGTTGGAGGTCGAACCAGTCGATCATTACTTGCACTGGGTCGCCTTCAACCCTCTTGAGATGGCGCGGATCTGGCCCAATCATGAATGGTAAGATAATTGGCACTTCGCGTTCCGCAGCGAGTTCAATCATTGCGTCTTTTTGTAGAGCATCAGTGGCGTTCAAGATAGAAGCGCCCGCATCTAGAGCCCATCTTGCAGTCTCGGCTTGCCATGTGTCCACCGAAACAATAACTCCGAGATCAACTAGCGCTCTAAGTGGTCCTTCAAGAAGAGCCCATTCTTGTTCAGGGCTGACAAAACTGGCCGCACCATGCGACGCTTGCGCACCGATATCGAGATGGTCAGCTCCTTGTTCAAGTAATTGCGCTCCATACTTAGCTGCCTCATCTGCCGATCGACATACAGAGAAACCTGCTAATGAATCTGCTGAGACGTTAACTACTCCAAAGATTTCCATATCACGATCCACTTCTGGCTTCCGATGATTGAGCGCGCAGAGCGCTGGAACGATTAGATCCGAATCCTATACAGATAACTGCAATTCCCATAAACACGAGAGTTTTTCGAAGACCGATAGAGTCAGCCAGTATTCCTAAGGGCAGCGCTGCAACGCCAAAGAAACCATAGCCGAGTTGGACCAGAGATTGCATTCGACCATGCAGACGGGAATCAGTAACTGATAGAGCCAATGATGGATTGAGTGCGCGAAATACCGATGACCAAGCACCTAACCAGAACACGACTAAATAAGCGGTCATAAGATTCGGAGATAAACCTAATCCTATTACACCGACACCAAACCCGATGGCGGACAAATAGTGTGTTCGCCAGATTTTTGGACTTTTAGCTGTACCTGCAATAGCGAGTGTGCCAACTACCCCACCGCTCGCTCCAATAGCAGCTAACCATGCGTAGCCCTTTGGACCTGCGTCAAATAAGTCCTGTGAAACACTTGGCAGGAATGCAACGTATGGAAACCCGATGGCAAGAACTACTATTCCGGTTGCAAGAAGCACTGGAAGTAAGTCATGAGATCTTGCATATTTTATTCCCTCGCTGAGATCAAATAATGGAGAATGGTCTCTACTCCTAGCGCTGGGTCCGCCTAGTGGCAATGTGACAAAAATTGAGATAGCAATAATTGTGAGTAAAACGCTAGTCCAGTAAACCCACCGAAGACCAAGCTCAGGAACTCCAAGAATTACTCCAGCTATCAACGGACCGAGAACGAACGTAATATTCATTGACACTTGTGATAAAACAATTCCATTCGGAAGTTCCTCAGGCCCTACAAGGTCTGCTGTGAATGCCATTCGTGCAGGTGTTAAACCACTAAAGGCGATTCCTTGAAACGAGGCTGCTACTAGCAACATCCAAAATTGAATAAATTCAAACTGTAAAGCGATTGCAACTCCGATGCTGGAAATCAACAGAAGCGCTGTAGCTGCGAGGATAATTGTTCGTTTAGGAAAGCGATCAGCAAGGACTCCACCGTACGGGGTCGCCACAAGTCCTGTTATCCCGAAGCACATAACTACTGCGCCTAAAGCCGCGTTAGAGCCGCTTAGCTCTTTGGCTAAAATTCCGCGTCCTATAAATAGGGTAAAGAGTGCAAGAAAGTAGACAGACGTGCCTATCCACAATCTCCTGAAAGGCGGAATAGCTAACGACGAAAATGTTCCTCTCGACATTTGATACTTCATTCAGTAGTTTGCTGGTTCGAGATGACTCGAGATCACTTATAGCAACTGGCTGAGATCGCGAACTGCTCCCCTGTCGGCGCTTGTCGTCATCAACGCATATGCCTGTAGCGCAGCAGAAACCTTTCTAGGTCGCTGCATTTCAGGTTTCCAGCCGAGTTCATCTTGTATTTCACGTCGGCGTTGCAACTCTGTTGGCGACACATCAAGATTGATTAGCCTGTTAGGAATATCAATAGTTATATTGTCACCATCTTTGACGAGACCTATGGTTCCGCCCGCAGCAGCTTCTGGTGATACGTGACCGATGGACAATCCTGAAGTACCACCCGAGAATCGACCATCGGTTAGAAGCGCGCACGCTTTACCAAGACCTCGAGCTTTGAGGTATGAAGTCGGGTACAGCATCTCTTGCATTCCTGGACCACCTCGAGGGCCCTCGTACCTTACGACTACTACTGCCCCGGCTTTCACCTTGTCATTTAAGATATGGTCTACCGCTTCATCTTGACTTTCAACAATGTGCGCTGGACCACTGAAAGTCAGATTGTCATCATCAACGCCAGCTGTTTTCACCACGCAACCATCTTCAGCGAGGTTCCCATAGAGCACCGCTAAGCCACCATCGGCGCTATACGCGTTTTCAACGGATCGGATGCAACCTTGCTTCCGATCCAAGTCGAGCGTCTTATACCTTTCAGTTTGACTAAATGCCTCTTGCGTCGGTATGCCTGCAGGCCCAGCGCGGAAAAACTCGTGTAATTTTTCATCAGAGTTTGTTGCGACATCGTACTTGGCAATTGCATCTCCAAGAGTTGCTTCGTGCACAGTGGAAACCGCAGTTTTAATTAGCCCTCCTCTGTCTAACTCGCCGAGGATTCCTATAACGCCACCTGCTCTATGGACGTCTTCAACGTGAAAAAATTCAGTAGCTGGAGCGACTTTGCAAACGTTGGGCACTCTCTTCGATAGTCGATCAATATCGGCCATTGTGAAGTCAACTTCTGCTTCTTGCGCTGCCGCTAATAAATGCAGAATGGTGTTCGTAGACCCACCCATCGCTATGTCTAAGGTCATCGCATTTTCAAATGCTTCAACGGTAGCAATATTTCTTGGCAACACAGATTCATCGTTATCGCGATAATACCGGTGACATAAATCTACAGCCACTCTGCCTGCTTCTAGAAATAGCTCTCTTCGGTCAGAGTGAGTTGCAACGACTGTGCCATTACCTGGAAGAGATAAACCCAGCGCTTCCGTCAGACAGTTCATTGAGTTGGCTGTGAACATTCCCGAGCATGAGCCACAGGTCGGGCAGCCAGCCATTTCCATCTCAGTAACGTCTTCGTCACTAACGCTGTCATCGGCAGCCATAACCATGACGCTGATAAGGTCAACTTTGTTCTCAGCTAATTTTGTTTTACCTGCCTCCATCGGCCCGCCCGACACGAAGACGGTAGGTATGTTAAGTCGCATGGCGGCGTTTAACATTCCTGGAGTTATTTTGTCGCAGTTGCTTATACATACGAGGGCGTCAGCACAATGAGCGTTCACCATATATTCGACCGAGTCAGCTATCAGGTCTCTGCTTGGAAGACTGTAAAGCATGCCATCGTGACCCATCGCTATCCCGTCATCTACTGCAATTGTGTTGAACTCTTTGGCAACACCACCAGCTCTCTCTATCTCTCTAGCGACCATTTGGCCTAGATCTTTCAAATGAACATGGCCAGGCACAAATTGAGTGAAGGAGTTCGATATTGCGATAATCGGTTTCTTGAAATCTTCATCGGTCATTCCGGTTGCTCGCCAAAGGGCCCGAGCCCCTGCTTGATTTCGGCCACCGGTAGAAGTTACTGATCTATATTCAGGCATCTACACAGCCTAGATCCCTAAGCCGTCGGAAGACTCCATAACTGCATATACCCGCATACATTTCTTCTAAAGATCTGCCTTTGGCGAATAGATTCTGTGTTGCATAGTGCAGTTTCAGTGACAGATTCGTTGCTTAGAAATCAGTTCATTAAGCATTTTTTAGTTCTGTCGAAAGCAGTTTCAGAATCCTTCCAGCAGATGGAGCGTAACGCCAGAAGGCGTCTCGGTTTCCTATCCGACTAATCTCTGATCTAAATGCGATAGATAAACTAGCTGCCGCTGGATCAGCAAGTAGAAGGATTTCGCTCCACATAGAGTCAGAGGCTTTGTAACCAAAATCTAAGCGGCCCCATTCAGAGAGATCTTTTCTTTGTTCGACATCTACGACCACTCCGTCGTCCAAAATGTATACAAGTGCATAGTCGGAATCGATAAGCCAAAACCCACCAGACCAGTACCGGCCAGTTTCCTTAAAAACCTTGTCGCTAGAGGTCTTGTCACCCGCTCGTTTCGCTGCGACAATATACTCGTCGCTAACTCTCACTACGCCATCCGCATCCCGTTGCTAATAGCAATGGTCTGACCAGTCATACCTGCTGATTCATCGCTTGCTAAGTAAAGGGCTAAATGTGCTATTTCTTCTGGCTGGAGAATTCTTTTCATAGGAGTTCTTTTTGACAATTCGCTTCGTAGGGCCTCATTTTCTGACTTCATCAGCTCTGCGAACCCATCAAGCATCGGTGTGTCCACGAAACCAGGACAAATCGCGTTGCAAGTCACCCCTGTCGTGGCAAGTTCCAGTGCCATGCATTTTGTTAAGCCAACTACGCCATGCTTAGACGCATTATAAGGAGCCTGACCAGGACTCTCAAACAGTCCTGCTGTCGATGCTATGTTGACAATATTGCCCCGGCCAACACCAATCATAGAAGGTATAAAGGCCTGACTAATGCGGACTGTGCCGACCACGTTCACGTTGTATAAGTCCAAGTACACTTCCGGATCGATATCTACGAATTTACCGGCGGCATGAACACCTGCATTATTAACTACAATATCGACTTTTCCTAATTCTTTGAGGGCAATCTTGGCCATACCCTCAACGGAGTCGCTATCTCCAACGTCGCAGGCTAAGGGAATCAATGATCCCTCTGGTGCTTCAGCGGCTGTCGCTATTAGATCTTCTATGTGACGACTTGTGATAACACAACGTGCGCCTTCTTGAGCGAATGCCAACGCAATCGACTTCCCTATTCCCCTTCCGCCACCGGTCACTACTGCGCACTTACCATTAAGTCGATTCGACATTTCATTCACGCTCCAAGGTTTAGGCAATTTAGAACTAATTCACCACAAGTTACGGTACTAGGTTGGTTTATTTGACTGGCACTCCCATTTGATGTCCAACTTGTGGGGGTACTAAAAGATCACCATGAAGGACCCAAATTTCCGCTAATCGTTTGTATACAGCTTCATTCATTTCCGAAACTCTTCTAGTTTCTTCTGAAACGTGTAATGACATGACCTCGCAGGTCGCCGCCATGAACTCTTCGTCACTATTCCACATAGTCTGCAGAGCATGGATTCTCTTCCGATCAAAACCAAGTAGCTGAGTGGAGATAGAAAGATTCGACCCTTCGGCAACCTCTTGTATGTAGGTGATGTGGTTCTCAGCGGAGAACGTCGTGACCGAAAATTCTTCTCGATGTGTTGGACCCAACCCTATGTAGTCCATCCAAGTTTCAATTGCGTCATCAAAACATACGGCGTAATACCCAGCATTAAAGTGGCCGTTGTAGTCAATCCAGTCTGAACGAACTACGTCTCTATGGCCCCAAAAAAGTTTTCCTGTTTCCTTCACAATGTTTTCCTGTCCTCAGAAGCTTTACTGTCAGTAGGTAGTTAACCAACGCAGCCCTCGCTGCGCGCATAGAATACGATCTGTAGAGGCAAACATCAAAGTTTGGAGTATGGCCACATGGCTTCCCACGGCATAAAAGACCAAGTTGCAATCATAGGTATGGGCTGCACAACATTCGGTGAGCATTGGGACAAAGGAGTTGATGACATGCTCATTGACTCTGCAACTGCGGCATACGAATCTGCCGGAATTAAACAGGATCAGGTTGATGCTTTTTGGCTAGGCACTAGCGGCTCTGGAATTTCCGGTTTGACACTATCAAAACCATTACAGCTTGATTACAAACCTGTAACGCGTGTCGAGAATATGTGCGCTACGGGATCCGAAGCGTTTCGAAACGCATGCTACGCAGTCGCCTCCGGCGCCTACGACA
>PCCJ01000092.1 GCA_002731665.1 Actinomycetota bacterium
GAGCATGGCCGTGCTGGAGCCAACAAATTTTTTGATGTTGCGAGAAAAAATGGCACGTGGTGAGTCAGATCTTCATGAAATTTCCGATGTTGATGTTCATGGACTCTCAGGAGAAAAGCTTTGGGACTGGTTTGCTTATGAACGCAACCGCATGACAGATGCTTTTCGAAACTTGGAGCCTAAAGCTCGAATCCCATGGTTCGGACCTGATATGGGAGCCTTGTCATTCGCTACGGCTCGCCTAATGGAAACATGGTCACACGGTCACGATGTCGCAGACACGTTTGGTCGCGAATTTCCCAGAAGTGACAGACTCAGACACGTTGCTCATATTGGTGTTACTACAAGGGGCTGGAGCTATGTTAACCGGGGATTAGAAGTGCCAGATGTTGCGGTGCGAGTGGAACTCAACGCTCCCAGTGGTGAAACGTGGACCTGGGGACCAGAAAGCTCAAACGAAATTGTGAGAGCCGATGCCTATGAGTTCTGCCTGGTGGTCACGCAACGCCGACGCGCTTCAGAAGCCACTATGGATGTTGAGGGAGAAGCAGCAAAAGAATGGATGGAGCTAGCGCAAGCATTTGCCGGCCCTCCTACTGATGCGAACGAAGGTAGAGTCGCTAAGGTCTGACGGATGTTAATTATCGGACTTACCGGTGGAATCGGTGTTGGAAAAACGACCGTATGTTCACTCCTTGCAAATCGGGGTGCCCAGATCATTGATGTTGATGAACTTGGTCGTCAAATTATTAGGCCTGGGGGAATCGCTGTCGATACTCTTAAAGCCCATTTCGGGAAAAGCATTGGCGACAATCAGGGCGGAATCGACCGCCCTGCTCTGGCTTCAATAGTTTTCGAAGACGAAGAACAGTTAGCAGCCCTCAACGCGATAAGCCACCCATTCATCAATGAGCTTCTAGATGAGAAAGTAGAAGAATCTTCGAAAGATTCAATAATAGTTTTTGATATGGCAGTGCTTGTTGAAAGCTCGCTCGGATACGGAAACAGAAACCCCTATGAAATTGTGGTCACTGTTGAAGCACCTATGAAAGTGCGTATTGAACGATTAGAACAAAGAGGCCTATCAGCTGAAGACGCTAATTCCCGTATTGAATCACAAGCGTCAGACGAGGACCGTCGGGCTGTGTCTCAGTTCATTATCACTAATGGCGGAGATATGAACGAGCTCGAAGTTGCAGTAGATGAGCTATGGGTTGCACTTCAAAAACTGTACCTAGAGAAGAACAGTTGAAAGTCGGCATTCATGGCTAGCGACTATCCACCGACTCGCCACATACTCCGACATCTCCGTCTATCTCATGCCACTGACAAAGACGGAAACATATCTGGCACGATGCCGATATTGCCGGACATGCTCGACGCTGGCGGCTGGCTTCGACTTGGAGTCATGGCGACTCTTGTTGACTCAGTCGCAGGTCATCATGGAGTTATGCAAGTTCAGCCTGACTGGGTTGCAACGTTACAACTTGGAACGGTTCTGACTGCGCAACCTTCTGGGGATGAAGTGAGCGCTTACTGTAAACCGATGCGTATAGGCAGAAATAATGTGGTCACTGAAACGCGCATAGAAGATCAGAACGGATTGATAGGACATTCTCTTTGTACCTTTGCGCGCCTACCGGCACGTCCAGGGTTCGAACTGCCGAAAATTACTACCCGAAATCGAGTCATAGATTATGCGGAAGAAAACGAAGAATCACCTCGTCCGAATTTCGATGATTATCTCCGAATGAACATCAACCCAGATAAACCCATTATTGAATTGCCTCACCACTCAAGAATTTACAATTCATTCGGCTCCATCCAGGGAGGAGCCGTAGTTGTCCTGGTGGAGCGCATGGCGCGACACATCGCCGAACTAGAAGATGGACGTGACGCCCGTTGCATCACCGCAGATGTTCATTACTTAGCACAAGCTAAGGATGGGCCATTCAAAGTCGAAGGAGAAGCGCTTCGCAAAGACTCGGTGGGAATCACGAGCCAAGTAACCATCACAGACCTCGGGAGCGGGCGGCTACTAGATGTAGCAACTGCTACAGCGGTTTACCTTTAAGGAGAATATTAATGCCTATAAAGGCTATTTTTCATGTAAACGTGAACTGTTCGAATCTAGACATCTCTAGGCCTTTCTACGAAAATCTTGGATTTCAGACTGTTCTAGATTTACCAACAGGTGGCGACTCAGATCTTGCCACCGGACTAGCTATGCCAGATTGTTCAGGTAGAGCTGCAATAATGATGTTGGACCCATCGGAAAGCCGGCAGGCACGTCTGGACTTAATCGAATGGTCATCCCCATTAGATGACACGAGGCCCTACGAGCATTTAGCCAGGCTTGGAATTAACCGAATAGCATTGTGGACCATTGGTCTCGATGAGGAGTACCAACGTTTAAAAAAATGCGGAGTGGAGTTTCTGTCTGAACCTCTATTCATGGGTGGCCATACAAAGTTTGTCTGTCTTAAAGACCCTGACGGAGTGATTATCGAGCTAATCGAATTTCATAAAAACCCGACTGAACTCAACTGATAGGACGAAAACAATGGATCTGGGATTAAAAGGCAAAGTTGTTCTTATCTCTGGCGGTTACCGAGGAACTGGAGCCGGCACAGCGCAGGTACTCGCCGCGGAAGGCGCAAAAGTCGCGGTCCATGGCTTTCATGTAGCCCAAGCGGACGAGGTGGTGGCAAAGATTACCGCTGTCAATCTTGATGCGGCTTCTGTTGATGGTGATTTAGGCACCAATGCCGGAGTGGAAAGAATCGTTGGCCAAACCACAGAAGCCTTCGGACCAATAGATATTTTGGTAAATAACTACGGTGCGCCTAGTCAGACTAATTGGGACACCTCGCCTGAGTCCTGGTTAGAAGGTTGGGATAAGAACGTGCTCAGCGGGATAAGGCTGACACAAGCCGTGATTCCCAGTATGCGCGAGAAAAAATGGGGTCGAATTATCTTCGTTGGAACCATCGGGACTGAGAAGCCAAGTAACAAAAATCCTGACTACTACAGCGCTAAGGGAGCTCTACCAACCTTGGTGAGAAGCCTTGCGAAAGAACTCCAAGGAAGCGGAGTTACTGCGAATTTAGTTAGCCCCGGCATGATAGCAACAGAGGAAGTGAGAGAAATGGTGCTTCGCCGAGCTACTCGCGAAGGAATCGACACATGGCAAGAAGCCGAACAATGGGCAGTTACGAACATGATGCCAAACCTGACAAGGCGCATGCCCAGCCCAGAGGATATAGGCAGATTTATCGCATTCGTGGCTAGCGAAGCAGCATGGCATCTAACGGCAGCTGATTTAAAAGTCGACGGTGGCGCAGTAGACGCCTAGAAAGAGCCAAAACTTAAAGTCCCACGTCGCGGATACCATCTCAGGTGTATGAACAATCAGATTACGCGAATGCTTGCCTTCGATCTGGACGGCACTCTTCTCAGATCAGATGGTTCACTATCCCCAAGAGTCAAGAAGGCCATCCATGAAGCTCACAATCAAGACTTCGTGATTGTACTTGCAACTGGACGCCCATGGGCCATGACGAAACCAGTGGCAGATTTACTCGGTTGTGTCGACTACGGCGTTTGTCTCAATGGGGCAGTCGTTATAGATGCAAAGAATGAACGAATTATAGATAAAAGGTCAATGAGCAAAGAGCAAGCGCTAGACGCTGCTGCTACAGCTAGAAATCTGCTGGGTGACGTGTCGTTAGCGGCTGACATGGCTGACGGTTCACACATTTGGGAACACTCTTTTCTCTCCGATTTTCCGCCCGGTCTAGTTATTGAAGCTAAAAAAGTTGATGATGCTCTGAGCGTCATAGACGGGCCTGTGTTGACGTGGCTAGTTGATACCCCTAAACACCCTGGCCTGTCAGCGGTGGACATTCTTCAAGGACGATTACCTGAAGGCACTGAGGTACGCCCATCAGGTCTAGGAACGCCAGAGATTGTGCTAACAGGCGTCTCGAAGGCATCTGGGCTAGCGCTTATTTCAGACGCTCACTCAATAGACAGTAACGAGGTGATGGCTTTCGGAGATGGTCTCAATGATTTAGAAATGCTGAAATGGGCTGGCTGGTCGATAGCCATGGCTAACGGTCATCAGCAGGCTCTTGATTTAGCGGCAGAGATAGCGCCCGCGAACGATGCTGACGGAGTAGCCGAAATACTTGAACGGCTGCTAGCGGAAAGAAACTAGGAAACTAAGTTGTTTGGGAAGCCCTCAGAAACATTGCAGTTCGTGGGGCAAAGTAAATTCGCCAAGCCTGCAGCACTCCACCGTTAGGTCCTGTCTCTAAATGTAGATCTTGGCCCTCTTCCAATGAGACAGAAATTGTTGGACTAGCTATCCACATTAACCTGACTTGAACGGAATGTTCGCCTGGTTCGACCTCAAAGGAGACTTGTTTATCGTTTTTGACGACTCCAACAGATTGCCCGTCAACGCGCACCGAGTAGCCCCTAATTGTGTCTCGGTAGTGATGTATCCGCTTAATAGTTAGTAACGAACGTTCAGACATTCAACCTCCAGGACCTGATAAGTACGAAGATACCTCCAATATTGCGATTACTCGAATTTGGTGCTTCTCTCAAAGGTCTTCGACTTCAGAGTTTCGGCTATGGGCCATCACACGATAGCTTGTCCACTAACCCCTATTTGGAGAGTGTTGTGACTGAACAATTACGTGCAGAGCTTCTCACCTGGATTGATGAAAATTGGGATCCTGAAATCTCAGTAAAAGAGTGGTGGCGACGCCTCTCAAATGCGGGGCTATCCAACCCGACTCTTGGGGAGCCGTTTGGCCGCGGCTGGGATAGGAGCAACACCCGGCTTTTAGCGTCAGCCATAAGAGAAAGAGGGGCAGTAGGTTCTCCTGCTGGCTTGGGAATGATGCTGGCAGCCCCAACGATATTGTCCTTTGGGACTGAAGAACAAATTAACCGCTATGTGCCCAGAATCCTTGACGGCACAGACTCATGGTGTCAACTCTTTTCGGAGCCTGGAGCTGGTAGCGACCTAGCGGGTTTGCAAACAAAAGCGGTACGCGATGGCGATGAGTGGGTTATAACAGGTCAAAAAGTCTGGACTTCTGAAGGGCAGCACGCTGACTGGGGCATGCTAATCGCCAGAACTGACTTGGATGCCCCCAAACACAGAGGCATCAGCTGGTTTGCTTTCCCAATGGCTCAAAGCGGGGTAGAAATTAGACCCTTGAAAGAGATGACAGGACGAGCTCTTTTCAATGAAGTATTTATTGATGAAGCGCGAGTCCCTCATGCCAACCTAATAGGCGATCTCAATGATGGCTGGCGAGTTGGCAATGCAACCCTGATGATAGAAAGAGCTGGAATTGGTGGAGGGCATGGAATTGCTTACGCAGCCGCTCACCCAGGAAGTATTGCTAAACATTTAGACCGACCAGTCGGGTCCTTTGTCGGGAAAAGGCTTGCGCTTGCAGCTGGCGGGGTCGGTCCGGGGACATTGCAGCAACTGACCGATCTAGCAAGAGACAGAAAGAAAATAGACGAACCTGTGATACGTCAGGAGCTAGCAGGACTGCACTCAGATCTTGAGATTATGCGGTTTAATTCAATGCGAGGTCGAGAAAAAAATCAGCAAACTGGAGCCGAAGGTAATTTAGCAAAACTAAATATGACGTCAGCTTTACGAAGGACCCGAGAATTAGCTGGCATCATTTTGGGAGCCGACATGACGCTGTGGGGAAAAGACGCGGCTTCGGGCGGAGTGCTTCAGGAAATGACTGTTTTTTCTCCAGCTCCATCGATATATGGCGGAACTGACGAAGTGCAACGAAATATCGTTGGGGAAAGAGTGCTTGGGCTCCCTAAAGAACCAGGGCCCGACAAAACTACTCCTTTCAACGAACTTTTGCAGAATAGAACCAATTGGTGAATTCTAAACAAAGCATAGGATGAAGTGAGAAGATATAGGCGTGAACAAGCCCTCGAAAGTTTCGTTATCATTCGATGTTGACACCATCTCTCTCTGGATGGGATCACCAGACGCAACGGCTTTCAGCCGCGGTGAATTCGGAGTGGTTGGCACTCGACGAGTCCTTAAGCTGCTGAAGCAACATAATATTTTGGGAACGTTTTTCGTTCCTGGTTTAACAGCTAAGACGTATCCTCGACTTGTCGAAGAAATAGCTGAAGGTGGGCATGAAATAGGTCACCACGGTAATCATCATGAAAGTCCAGCTCGCTTGAGCCGTGAGCAGGAGCAGCAAATATTAGAAGATGGAACGAAAATCCTGGAGGAGATTACAGGAAAACGGCCAACGGGATGGCGATCACCTGGTTGGTATGTAAGCGAAAATTCTCTCCAATTGCTTGTCGAGGCAGGATTCTCATACGATTCATCTCTTATGAGTCATGACGTTCAGATTTCTCGTTGTAGAACGGGCGATCAGTGGACAAAGGGTGAAGGCGTTACCTTCGGTAATGAAGTAGATCTCGTAGAAGTCCCAATTGCTTGGCACCTAGATGACTTTCCGTGGTTTGAGTATATTCCGCCCAAAGGTGGCAATCTGACTAGCCCCTCAGCAGTCCTCGAAACATGGCTAGGTGATCTAAACTACGCCCGGAAATATGAGCCCGGGGGAACTCTTACTTACACCATGCATCCGCAAGTAATTGGAAGAGGACACCGCATGTTGATGCTTGAGCAATTAATTGAAGAAATCGAAACAATGAAAGATGTCGAGTTCACGACTATCGAAGCAGCTGCTTCACAATGGAGAAAAGAAAATCCTTTCTAAAGGAGCGCAGGACTTAAGCGCTTATCCTTTCGCAATAATGAATAAGCCTCTAGCCGTGATGACCGGATCCGTGGCTTGGAACTCGTCGATCGGCCCCAAACTAACTGTCAGCTCTACGCTCAATTTGCGTCCAACTCTCGATGACTCTCGCGCATGAAACCAAACAGTTTCGCCAACTGGCACCCCACCTAAATAATCAACTTCTAGTTTTGCTGTGTACGCAGCCTCACCGAGAACAATCATTAGGTAACCCATTACATCATC
>PCCJ01000093.1 GCA_002731665.1 Actinomycetota bacterium
CAGAGCTGCGGTAGCCAGCTACAAAAGAATTACTTGCAGTCGAGCCAACTAGGACTTCTGCCTTATCAGTTCCTTGAGGATTTCCTGCGATTTGAATGCGGCTGCCATATTGGTCCGACCATACGAACGGAACCGAGTTGTATGGCTTAGCCGCTTCAGGATTAAGTAAATTTTTGGCTACGAGCATTGCCTGTTCTGTAGCTGCAGTCCAATGTTCAAACCTTTTAGGTTCTGGCCCTATCCATTGATTGGGAACCTTAGCGACATCACCGATTGCGTAGACCCCAGGCGCACCTGCATTCAAGTACTGGTCGCAAACGATTCCATCAGATATTTCTAAACCTGAATTGGTTAGCCAGTTGGTACATGGCTCAACGCCGATACCTACCACTACTAAATCTGCAGGCAACGTAAGCCCATTGCTCAAAAGTACTGCTTCAACTTGTTCGCTACCGATCACGCGTTGAACTGTCGTCCCCGTCAACAGTGTTACCTGGTTCGCTGAGTGCAGATCCCCACAGATTTTGCCCATTTGAGCACCAAGCCCACGAGTGAGTGGCGTCGTGGCTGCTTCCACGACCGTAGTATGGCACCCTTGGCGTGTAGCAGAGGAAGCAACTTCCGACCCTACGAAGCCAGCACCGATTACGATGACATGAGCGTCTTTCTGAAGTCGAGATTTGATAGCTAACGCGTCGTCGATGGTTCGAAGCACCTCGATACCACTTATTTGAGGTATTCCCGAAAGTTTTCTTGGGGTGGCGCCTGTAGCAATTATTAAAGCATCGTAGCTTAATTGTTCACCACCTACAGTGAGAATTCGTTTGGCTGTGTTTAGTTGTGTGGCTGGTTCGCCAAGGAGTAATTCAATCGAAGCAGAGGCATAAGATGAGGCAGGGTTCAAGGTCAAGTTCTCAGTGTCGGTCTCTCCACTGAGTATTCCTTTTGAAAGGGGAGGCCTGTCGTATGGAAGGTGTACTTCAGACCCGATAAGAGTAAGTTCGCCTTCGAAACCTTCTACGCGTAAATTTTGTGCCGCTCTAGCGCCAGCTAGTGAAGCGCCAACGACGAGAATCCTGCGGATATCGTTTGTCATGGGTGTCGATTCTAGTACTTGTTTCTGGTAGGAAGATTTTTGACTACTCTAAGTGGTTTAATAAATGTTGCCTGACCAGCGATAATCGAAAAGAAAGTTAAAAGTTCCTTGAAGTAGTCCCTCACAACCTGTACACATGCTTGACAACGTTGTAACTACAAGGCTGTAATCATTAGTCCAGGAATGTTGTCGGTTCATTGACCAGATATTTGGTCGGTTCTAAGAGTCGTCGATGTTGTGGCTAATGGTGTTGATGTTCTGAGGACGAAGCGTGGCGGTAACTGAAGAAGAAACAGTAAGTAATCTAAGCGATAGCTCGGGATCAGCGATGCGCGTTCAGAAGCGTGATAAATCGTTGCAACCCGTGGACGTAAATAAGATTGTTCGCGCTGTCGAACGTTGCGCAACAGGCCTAGCTGGCGTCGACCCTTTACGTATAGCGACTCGAACTATTTCAGGTTTGCACGATGGCGCCACGACAACAGAACTTGATGAGCTTTCAATTCGTACTGCGGCAGCTTTGATCATTGAAGAACCTAACTATTCTCGCCTAGCAGCTCGCTTACTCGGAACTTTTGTAGATAAAGAAGTCCAAAACGAGAATGTGTACTCGTTCAGTCAATCAATAGAGCTTGGATTCGACTGCGGGCTGATCCATGGCGATGTCCTGGATTTCGTTCGTGAGAACGCACGCAAGCTTAATGATGCGGTAATGGCTGACAGAAATAATCTATTTGAATTTTTTGGTTTGAGGACTGTTTACGACCGTTATCTACTTAGGCATCCCAGCAAAAGGTCAGTAATCGAAACTCCGCAATATTTTATGCTACGTGTTTCATGCGGCTTGGCTCGATCAGCCGAAGAAGCGATAACTCTATATGAGCTTATGTCGAGTCTCGAATATCTCACTTCAAGCCCGACTTTGTTTAACTCTGGAACTAAACACCCTCAAATGTCTTCTTGCTATCTTCTAGACAGTCCAGAAGATTCTTTAGAGGGCATATACAAAAGATATACCGATGTTGCAAAGCTCTCAAAGTTTGCAGGCGGAATAGGTGTTGCTTGGCATCGAGTACGGTCCAAGGGCTCGTTAATCGAGGGTACAAATGGGTTGTCAAACGGAATAGTGCCTTGGCTAAAAACCCTTGATTCATCTGTAGCGGCAGTTAACCAAGGCGGACGTCGAAAAGGCGCTGCTTGTGTTTACTTAGAGTCATGGCACTCTGACGTTGAAGATTTTCTCGAAATGCGAGATAACACTGGAGACACATCGCGTCGAGCACACAATTTGAACATAGCTAATTGGATCCCAGATTTATTCATGGAAAGAGTCGAAAAGGACTGGCAGTGGTCGCTCTTTGATCCCAAGGTAGTGCCGCATCTTACAGATTTGTATGGCGATGATTTTCGCCAGGCTTACTTAGGAGCCGAACAAGCAGGGCTCTTCGATAAGCAGGTGCCTGCTCGGCAGTTGTATTCACGGATGATGAGAACCCTGGCTCAAACTGGCAACGGTTGGGTCACGTTTAAAGATTCCTCCAACCTTAAATGCAATCAAACGGGCAAAGATGGAAACGTTGTTCACCTCTCCAACCTGTGTACCGAAATTCTCGAAGTTACGAGTCAAGATGAAACAGCAGTATGTAACCTTGGATCGGTTAATTTAGGGAGGCTTGTCCGAAACGGTGAATTTGATTTTGACCGTTTAGGCGAAGTCGTAAAAACCGCTGTTCCGTTCTTAGATAGGGTCATTGACATTAACTTCTACCCGACTTCAGAAGCGGGTAGCTCGAACAGTAAATGGCGCCCGGTCGGTTTAGGCCTTATGGGCCTTCAAGACGTGTTTTTTCAGCTCGGTATGACTTTTGATGGGCCAGAAGCTCTTGAACTATCGACTCGAATTAGTGAAGAGATTTATTACTGGGCACTGTCAGCAAGCTGTGATTTAGCGCAAGAGTATGGAGCCCATGAAGGTTTCGATCAAACTCGAGCCGCTATGGGTGATTTGCAATTCGACTTGTGGGGCGTGGAACCTACAGATGCCTCCAAATGGGCGGTGCTTAAAGATCGAATTAGTCAACACGGACTTCGAAATTCACTAACAATCGCAATTGCTCCAACAGCGACCATTGCCTCTATAGCTGGATGCTACGAATGTATTGAGCCTCAGGTATCTAACCTTTTCAAACGGGAAACATTGTCCGGCGAGTTTCTCCAAATCAATCGATACTTAGTACGTGATCTTCAGAAGCAGGGTCTTTGGGATCAGGAAATGGCTGCTCGCATAAAAAGAGCGGAGGGGTCGATCCAAGGAATAACAGAAATCTCTGAAGATCTAAGGGCGATATATAGAACTGCTTGGGAACTTCCGCAGCGATCTCTGATAGATCTAGCTGCGCAAAGAGGGGCATATATCGACCAGAGTCAATCTCTTAATTTGTTCATGGAGAGTCCAAGCATTGGAAAACTTTCCTCTATGTACATGCACGCTTGGAAGGTCGGTCTGAAGACCACCTATTACCTTCGGTCGCGGCCAGCAACTCGCATAAATCAAACTAATTCTGATGAGGGAACTGATAATACAGTGATTGACCCGCCACAGAATTTTACTGATGAGGAAGCGTTAGCTTGCTCTCTGGAGAACCCAGAATCGTGTGAAGCATGCGACTAGTTCAACTAGCTATGACTAACAACCAACTTAAGACCGCTAGGAAATAGATATTAAATGGCATTTGCTGAGCAAAATGATTTTTATACGGAATATCCCAACGACCAACTTGATAAAAGGGTTCCTGCCGCTGGAACCCAAAGTCAAAACATTTTAGATCCCGGTTTTAACCTCACTCTTAGACCAATGCAGTATCCGGTTTTTTACGACATGTACCGTGACGCGATCAAGAATACATGGACGGTAGAAGAGATTGATTTCTCTGACGACATAGTGGATTTGGACCGGAAGCTACTCCCAGCGGAACGCCATTTAATTAATCGGCTAGTTGCTTTTTTCGCTACTGGAGATTCGATCGTTTCCAATAACTTAGTACTCAACCTCTATCAGCACATCAATAGTCCAGAAGCTCGGATGTACTTGAGCCGCCAGCTCTACGAAGAAGCATTACACGTGCAATTCTACCTGACGCTCCTTGACAGCTATATACCCGATGTAGATGAACGCGCTGAGGCTTTCACTGCGGTCGAAAATATTCCATCGATACGCCGTAAAGCAGAATTTTGTTTTAAATGGATGGGAAGTATTTCCGAACTTGATGAGCTCCGTACTTTAGAAGATCGGAAAAAATTTCTACTCAACTTAATATGTTTCGCTGCGTGCATAGAAGGTCTTTTTTTCTTTGCGGCTTTTGCGTATGTGTATTTTTTGAGAAGCAAAGGTTACCTGAACGGTCTAGCAGCAGGGACTAATTGGGTTTTTCGTGATGAGTCATGTCATATGAACTTTGCATTTGCCGTAGTAGAGACAATTCGTAACGAAGAGCCAGAATTGTTTGACCAAGATTTAACTGAGCGCGTAGTGGAAATGCTTGAAGAAGCTATCGATGTAGAGGCTCAGTTTGCAGTGGACGTTCTGTCTGGTGGTGTTGCAGGCATGTCGGCTAAAGACACCAGAACCTATTTAGAATTCGTGGCAGATCAACGGTTAAAAATGCTCGGAATGCCAATTAGATATGGCTCAAAGAATCCTTTTGATTTCATGGAACTTCAAGATGTCCAAGAGCTTACTAATTTCTTCGAAAGACCAGTTTCTGCTTACCAAGTAGGTGTTGAAGGAAGCGTCGCATTTGATGAATCCTTCTAGGTGCAGTTTTCAGCTAAGCGCTTAGTTCTCTAAGAATGTACTTATTAAATGATCGACTGCTGCTACAGGAGTGGTTTGCTCTGTGCGTACTTGTGCCTCCAAGATAGGAAGAAGCTCTCGCACTCGTTCATGACTCCTTAGAGCATCTACGAGTCGGTCGTCGAGCATTGCCCACATCCACCTAACTCGCTGCTCTTCTCTTTTAACTGTTGTCGCCCCGGCTTCGGAAAAAATATTTTTATGGCTCATGATTTTGGCCCAAAGCTCCGAGATGCCTTCGCCGGTTAGGCCGGCACACGTGACGACAGGAGCCGTCCAGAGATCAGAAGTGGGTGTCATTAGGTGTAGGGCCATTTCGTACTCTTTAGCAGCTACAGCAGCCTTCTGAGCATTCTCTCCGTCAGCCTTATTGATAGCCACCATGTCTGCCAGCTCGAGTATCCCTTTTTTGATGCCCTGGAGTTCATCGCCAGCTCCGTGAAGCATCAAGACTAAGAAAAAGTCAACCATGTCGGCTACCACAGTTTCTGACTGCCCAACACCAACAGTTTCAACCAGTATCACATCAAATCCGGCTGCTTCGCATATCAACATAGTTTCCCGAGTCATACGATTTACACCTCCAAGCTCACCAGAAGTTGGAGATGGGCGTATGAAAGCTGCAGGATGATTTACCAAGGTAGCCATCCGCGTTTTATCTCCGAGAATTGAGCCGCCAGTCCGGCTCGATGACGGGTCAACTGCCAAGACAGCTACTTTGTGGTCATCTTCGACCAGCTTTGTACCGAGGTTCTCTATGAAGGTACTTTTCCCGACTCCAGGCACACCCGTGATCCCGACTCTGTGAGCGTTTCCGGCGAAAGGCAAAAGCTGAGTTAGCAGTTCCTGTGAAAGGGCGCGGTGATCTGGCCGGTAACTTTCAACTAGCGTGATCGCACGACCTATAGAGGCACGATCAGACGACTGTATTCCTTCAGCTAGCTGGGAAATAGAAGGAACAGAAGCCACATCTTAGACTGTACAGCGCAATTGTCGTAGCCCTTATTGGTGTGATTGCATTTTGAGAAAACTCAAGTACTAGTCTCAAGCTAATTAATTACCAACCGTGCTTCTAGACTAAATTAAAGGCATAGAGAGGTCTAGGGTTATAACGAATGGGAATAACAAGTCGTCTGTTACAGCGAGGTTCTAATCGTGTGCACCCTGTCGACGAGTTCCTTGAGCCAGATGAAGAGGTCAAGTGGATGCTCCCGGCGCAAGGAGGGCTACACCCCTTTACGATGCTCGCATTTGCTGTAGTAGTACTCGCTGTAGTTGTATTCATCGACGACCGCTCATGGGTTCAAGGCGTAGCGCTATTCATAGTAGTCACGCTCGTCATTGCCGTTCTTACCACGGCTCGTTACCGCTTAATCGTTATTACTCCCGATGATGTTCTGCTTTTGCGCACTAGGGGTTGGCGACCAGCCAAGCCCGTAGAACTGATTGATCGATTTCCTCGAACAGCAAAATTTGAAGTAGGTAATCAGTTCTGGTCACACATTTTGATCGGAAATGAAAAACTTTGGGTGCACAAGCGATATCACGTAAAACTGAAAGCAGCCGATGAAACGCTAGGACGCGGAACTACTAAAAAAACGCCCTCTTCTGCTTATCGAGCTAATCGTGCAAAGAAAAAAATAAGCAATAATCAAAAAAAACGTTATTAACGATATGTTTCAGTTCGAATTAGCAGCTTTTTGGTTACCGAGTTTGTAACTGAACCAATAGTTCTCCAGCAGCCTCGGAGATAACTGTTCCTGGTGGGAATATGGCTGATGCCCCTGCTTCTCTGAGCGCCTCGAAGTCTTGCTCTGGAATCACTCCGCCTACGACGATCATGATGTCACCTCTCCCTTGTTCAGCAAGAGCATTGCGCAAAGCAGGAATCAAAGTTAAGTGACCTGCCGCTAGTGACGAAGCACCGACAATGTGTACATCATTTTCTACTGCTTGTCGGGCTGCTTCTTCTGGGGTAGAAAACAACGGGCCAATGTCTACATCGAAGCCTAGGTCAGCAAAGGCTGTTGCGATAACTTTTTGGCCTCGGTCATGTCCATCTTGTCCCATTTTCGCTATAAGTATTCGTGGCCGACGGCCTTCTTCAGAGGCAAAAGCATCAACTTTATCCATGACTTTTTTCATGCCTTCGCTTTGCTCACCCACCTCAGTACTGTATACCCCGGAAATCGATCTAATCTCAGCGGTATGGCGGCCATAGGCTATTTCTAGCGCAAGGCTAATTTCACCCACAGTTGCTTTTGCCCTAGCGGCATTAATTGCAAGATCAAGAAGGTTCCCAGTTTCATTTTTGGCTGCCTCGGTCAGCGCTTCTAAAGCACTTGTCACTTCCGATTGAGTGCGTTCGTTCTTTAATCTTTCTAGTTTCGCAAGTTGAGCAGTTCGAACTTCAGCATTATCAATTCTTAATACGTCTACTTTGTCTTCTACATCTAATTGATATTTGTTTATGCCAACCACTACCTGCTGTCCTGAATCAATGCGCGCTTGCGTTCTCGCAGCTGCTTCTTCAATGCGCATTTTGGGAATTCCAGCCTCTATGGCCTTAGCCATACCGCCCATATTCTCAACTTCTTGAATATGGCTCCATGCTTTGCTTGCTAAATCCTGGGTAAGGCTTTCTATAAAGTAGCTACCACCCCAAGGATCAATTGTTCTTGTAGTTCCAGATTCTTGTTGTAAAAACAATTGTGTGTTTCGTGCTATTCGAGCACTAAAGTCAGTCGGCAGAGCCAACGCTTCATCAAATGCGTTGGTATGAAGACTTTGAGTGTGACCTTGAGTCGCTGCCATGGCTTCTACACAAGTTCTAACAACATTGTTGTATACGTCTTGCGCTGTCAAACTCCAGCCAGAAGTCTGAGTATGTGTGCGTAACGACATTGATTTCTCGTTCTGGGGATTGAAGTTACTAACTAATCGAGCCCACAAGATCCTGGCAGCCCGTAGCTTCGCAACTTCCATAAAAAAATTCATTCCGGTTGCCCAGAAAAAGCTCAAGCGTGGCGCAAAGTCGTCTATACCAAGCCCGGCTTCTTGTCCGGTGCGAAGATACTCAAGGCCATCAGCAAGGGTATACCCCAGTTCGAGGTCGGCAGTCGCTCCGGCTTCTTGCATATGGTAACCAGAAATTGAAATTGAATTGAAACGAGGCATGTACCGACTGGTAAAGTCAAAAATATCACCGATAATGCGCATCGATGGTTGAGGCGGATAGATGTAGGTGTTTCGCACCATGAATTCCTTCAGAACATCATTTTGGATCGTTCCAGCCAGTTTCTCAGGAGCTACACCCTGTTCTTCAGCCGCCACGACGTACAAAGCGAGGATGGGCAGAACTGCCCCATTCATAGTCATCGAGACACTCATCTGATCGAGAGGTATCCCGTCGAACAAGGTACGCATGTCGTATATCGAGTCAATAGCAACACCAGCCATACCGACATCTCCTGTAACGCGCTCGTGGTCTGAGTCGTAGCCACGGTGAGTGGGGAGATCGAAGGCAACGGAAAGGCCTTTTTGTCCAGCAGCAAGGTTGCGTCGGTAGAAAGCATTTGAATCTTCGGCAGTAGAAAAACCTGCATACTGACGGATAGTCCATGGCTGGTTCGTGTACATAGTGGGATATGGTCCGCGTAGATAAGGAGCGAAACCTGGATAACTATGCCTGTCGCCGCTATCGCCTAAATCTTCAGATGTGTAGAGTGATTTAATACTTATTCCTTCTGGAGTTTCTCGAGAAAAGTTATCTAGATCGGTTGTTCCTTCTTGGGTGCCGTCGCTGCCGGCGACTTCAGAATCAAATGTGGGTATTTGGTCTAGTTCCAGAGGCATTCGAGAAAAATCGGGGATTTTATTCATGATTTACTCGCTTTGTTCGTGAAAATTCTAAGAGTCGCCGATAGCAACTTTAGGGCGTCGCAGCCTATGAATATGAAATCATCTACCCCAGCGGCTTTCAAGTCATCAGCTTTGTCGCCTTGATGGCCGGCCAAATAAACTAACGAGGCGCCAGACTGTTTCAGCGCCGTGGCAGTCGATTCCGCTTCCTGCGCATAAATCGAGTCGGACGAACAGATGCAGGCGATTTGACAACCGGATGCGAGGAAGGCTTTGGCTGTCTCAGAAGCGTCAGAAAAACCACCATAGTTATCTACTCTGATGCCTCCAGCTTCGAACAGGTTTTTGGCAAAGGCGGAACGAGCGCCATAACTAGATAAGGCTCCGAGGTTGGCCAAAAAAATAGCTGGTTTCTGATCAGCCGTTTCCGCGACATCGCGAATGATTTCGAACGGTTCAGACCAGCGAACAGTCTGGTAGGGCGTTGTAGGGTTGAGTACCGTATCCAAATCTTCGAGCTGTCTTTTCTCCCATTTGCCGATCGGTGACTCGTTGACATCCGGGAACTCACTTACTCCCGTAATAGGTGCACGGCGAGATGCGATTTCTGTCATCCGTTTCTGGCGTGTTGTTTGGAAAGCGTTTACTAAAATCCCTGAACCGAGAGCCGAGATGAGACCACCATTTTTTTCGATTAGTTGGAACTCTCTCCAGGACGCGATGCTTAAATTTTTGGTTAGGTCTTCGATGTACCAACTGCCGCCAGCAGGGTCCGTTACTAGTCCGGCTTTTGTTTCTTCTTGCAGAATTAGTTGAGTGTTGCGTGCTATTCGAAAGCCCAATTCTTCTGGATCTCTTATAGCAGCATCAAATGGTTGAACGGTTATTGCATCTGCACCGCCAAGTGCTGCTCCAAAACATGCTGTGGTAGTTCTTAGCATGTTGACCCAGGGGTCTCTTTGACTCATCATTGTTGAGGCGGTGATCATATGCACTCGCATAGGTATCTGATCTGCATTTAACCCACAGGCCTGAGTGATTCTAGCCCAACAAGTTCGAGCCGCTCTAAGCTTTGCGATGGTCATAAACTGGTCTGGCCCTGCAGAAAAAGTAAACTCTATTTTTTTGAGCGCTGCCATTAAATCGTTCTCTGTCTCAGATAATGCTCGAATCCACATCA
>PCCJ01000094.1 GCA_002731665.1 Actinomycetota bacterium
CTATCCGTGGCATTGCAGTTATCATGTCAGCCTCCAAAGAATGTCGAATCGCTTATTGTTTCATAAATTGCATCGCTTTTGGAAGGATATCAAATAACACGTTCCCGGTAATCAGATGACGCGACCCTGGCAGTCTCCGAATCCTATCCCTAACAGGCCATCTGGGTTTAGCTCTACTCGCATCAAGAACTAGAACCGATTCAAGCTAGCTAAAATTCGTTCCACCATTGACCTGAATAGTCTGCCCAGTCACATGTCGAGAAGCATGTGAACTTAAGAAAACTGCGACATCTGCTATCTCTTCTGGCTTACCCATAGCTCCAAGTGGCACTAACTTGCTCGCCTGGGCGATTTGTGTTTCAGTCATGCCGTCTCGTGGTTGAGCTGTATCGACTATGCCCGGAGCAATGGCATTTACTCTTATCCCATATGGCGCAAGCTCTGCAGACACAGACCGAGTAAATCCGATAATTGCTCCTTTACTCGCCGCATAGTGAACACCTCGAGCAGAATTCCTAAAGAACGCTACCGATGAGAGGTTTACGGCTGTGCCCTTGCGTTCAACCTTTACCAGCTCGTTAGCCATAATTTGAAGACATCTAACACCACCTAAAACGTTTACGTTTTGAACTGTGTTCCAATCTGCTTCAGTCATGTTCAAAAAATCCCGACGAGGAAATATTCCAGCATTATTAACTAACAGATCAATCCCTCCGAGCTTTTGCCCGACGGCAAAGGCTTCAGCACAGTCAGCCCTAACGCCTACATCACCCTGAACGATTAACGCCTCGGACCCATTACTTACGATAGAAGCTGCAATCTCAGCAGCAGTTTCTTGGTCATCGAGGTACTGCACAACGACTGACGCTCCTTCTGCTCCTAGAGCTTCAGCTACTGCCCTTCCTATTCCCTGTTGTGCACCAGTAACAAGTGCGACGCGTCCTGACAATATCCCCATTTTGGCAGTCTAGGCCAAGAGCCAGAACCTGTGCTTAGACCGCTGCGGGCATTCCCTCAGAAGTAAACGAAAGTTCTTCGTAACCGTTCTCTGCAACTTCGTTTATCGTTGCGACGTACTTTGGTGTGCCGCCGTTGTATACGAAATATCGAACTTTGCCGGCCTCATGCCCATCAACGTTTGAGTTATATCCTGTAAACCAGGACTGAGCTTTACGCATCAACATCACTGAATACATTTTCACTACATGGTCGGTCCAGCGTTTTTCGGCGGCTTCAGTCGCTTCGGCATAATGAAGGTCGTTAGCCCACAAATGCTGAAGTAAGTCAGTGCTCCAGTTCACACCGATTTCGATACCACGCGGATAGTTGGTAGACGCCGAGCCGCTCTGAGGACCTGAGGGCATCAACAAGTTCGGGAATCCATGGATCATCATTCCCAGGAAGGTGGATGGATTGTCAAACCATTTTTCTCTTAGCGTGAGTCCGTTGCGGCCTCTGATGTCGATGTGGTCGAAAGACCCCGTAATCGCGTCGAACCCCGTTGCATAGATGATTACATCAAACTCGTAGTCAGCGCCAGTAGTCCTAACGCCTGTCTCTGTTATTCGCTCTAACGGTGTCTCTGCAAGGTCGACTAGGTGCACGTTAGATCGATTGTAAGCTTCCAGATAGTTTGTTTCCATCGGGACACGTTGAACCCCGAAGCCATGGTCTTTGGGTATTAGCTTTTCAGCAATCGCTGGATCGTCTACTCGCCCACGAATACGTTCAGCTATGTACCTCGATATTGAGGCATTTGCTTCTTCATCAGTGAAGATCTCACGAAAGTTTGAAAGCCATATACCGAAACCCGGCTCATCATAGAGTTTATCCCATAAGGCGTAACGTTCTTCTTCAGTAACGTCGTAGAACCCTCGCCGGTCGGGCTCATGTTCGAAGCCACCTGGAGTTCGCGCACACGTGGCGAAAATTTCGTCATAGCGAGATCGAATCTCTTCCATTTTTTCTTCGCTTATTTCACTGTTATTTAAAGGCGCAACCCAGTTTGGGCGCCGCTGGAATACAGTGAGGTCCCCTACCTTGTCTGCTATCGCTCCAATTACTTGGATAGCAGTTGCACCGGTGCCAATAATGCCAACTCGCTTTTCGCTCAAATCTACATTTTCGTGAGGCCAGTTATATGTGTGCCATGACTGGCCTTTAAAGTTTTCAACACCGGCAACGCGTGGTTTAGTAGGTTTAGACAAAAGACCCAAAGCCAAAATCACGTACCGACATGTTAGTTCCCGTCCATCCGAAACTTTCAGATTCCATATTTGATTTTCTTCATCGAATACCACCGACTCCACACGGCAGTTGAATTGCATATGCTTCCGCAAATCAAATTTATCTGCGACAAAATTAAGGTAGCGAAGATTTTCAGGTTGGCCTGAGAACATTTCTTTCCAATGCCACTCGTTCAAAACTTCTTTAGAAAATGAGTAACCATAAGTGAAACTCTCGGAATCGAACCTTGCCCCTGGGTAACGATTGTTGTACCAGGTCCCTCCGAGATCGGCATCAGCTTCCAGAACCGTTGCGTTGACGCCAAGTTCGGTTAACCGTTGAATCTGATAAATTCCCGCTACTCCAGCACCAACAATAATTACTTCGTGGTCAAGTTTCAACGCAGTGGACATAGTTAGGCTTCCTCACATCTAGAACCAGTAATCTAATCATAAATAGACTTTTAAACTTCATTTTTCAAAAACTTCTGATCATCAGCTAACTCAATTGATTCCGCAGTTCCACAGCATCAACAAAAGGTCTGTACTCGGAGAGCATTGAGTTTTTAAACTGAAAAATACTGGCAACTCTCGTAGGATATATGGCCTTGCCCCCGGCAGATACTCCCATATGCTGCTGGGGGGTACCTTGCCATCTCCAAATGCCGATCGAAGCGTCTTCAGTAGCAAACACAGTTTCAATTTCGATTTGCGCGTCTGAGATATTAGCGCAGAATCCTCGAGCATGCGCATCTAATGCAGCCGGCCCAAGCAGATGACTGGTGTGATCGACCATGTCTAAGGCTGTGAAGTCCGGGATCAGCTCGAATCTTCGCTTTCCTAAAACTTCTCCCAAATATAGTCGCATGACTTCTTCGGTTCGCTCTTTACTCATATGACACACTTAACCTTCCAGCCGAATAGGACAGTGACCGTTCCGGTCGTTAACCATTTTCTGTGACGAGTTCATAATACACATCCGTCTCTCGGGACTTTTCCACTGTCAATTTCAGGTTGCATAACGCAGGTTAGAACCGACTATGAACTTTTGGTTTTTTCGTATCTATATCCCAACCCTCGAATGGTTGTTATTTTCGTTGGTTCCGCTGGGTTTGATTCTATTTTTGTTCGTAACCGCTTTATATGCACATCAATAGTTTTGGTGTCCCCAAAATAATCGTAGCCCCAAACATTCTCCATCAAGCTATCGCGAGTTACTACTCGGCCGGCGTTCTCTATCAGGAAAGTGAGGAGTTCAAATTCTTTAAGAGCTAGAGTCACGAGCTTTTCTTTGACTCGCAATTCGTGACGCTCTAGGTCAAGTGTGACATCTCCTTGGACGAGTTTTTGATCGTTGTTAGATGGTGGTTCCCTTACGAACTCGTTTGAGCTCCGACGGAGTACTGCTCTCATTCGAGCTACGAGCTCTCGTAACCGATACGGCTTAGTAACGTAATCATCAGCCCCGACTTCTAACGCAACGACGGCGTCAATTTCTTCGCCACGAGCTGTAACCATAATGATTGGAACTGTCGACGTTTTTCGTATTTCGCGACATACATCCACTCCTGAAATACCAGGAAGCATGACATCGAGCAACACTAAGTCGGGTAGCTTTCTGGCTATTGCCGAGAGTGCTGACACCCCATCATCGGCGGTATCTACTTCGAAGCCTTCGCGCTTTAAACTCAGCGAAAGAGCTTCAGTGAAAGACGGTTCGTCATCGATTACCAGCACTCTTGTTGGAATCATTCTTCGAGATCCTCCGGTAACCGAATAGTGAATTTCGAGCCTTCTCCCTCGCGAGATTGAAGGAGAATTTCGCCCCCATGGTTCGCTGCGACGTGTCGTACGATACTCAACCCTAAGCCAGTGCCGCCGGTAGCACGAGATCGAGCTTTGTCAACCCTGTAAAAGCGCTCAAAAATGCGATCTAGGTCCGCTTTGGGTATTCCGATCCCTTGGTCTTTAACGACTAGGTCAATGTGAGTTTTACCGCGCACGGCCTCAAGGTGGATTATCGAATTTTCATCTGAGTATTTGATCGAGTTATCCACCAAATTACTTAATGCTCTGTTCAGCTGACCAGTATCTCCCATTAGTTTCAGACCAGCTTCTGTATCAGTCTTCTCGATTTGGATATTTTTTGAGTTGGCTTTAAATCGGTGTTGGTCTTCTACAGAACTAAGAAGCAACCGGACGTCCACTGGCTCACGTCGAGGTGAACCATCGAGCTCAACTCTGCTTAACTCAAGCAGATCGTCGATAATTTGATCAACTCGATCTGTTTCGTTAACAATTTTTTGAGTGAGACTGTCGAGAACAACCTGTTCCTCTTCTCCTCGTAAGGTTTCTGCGAGTAACCCGATAGCAGCGATTGGCGTTCTCAGTTCATGAGTCAGGTTAGCAATGAAGTCCCTTCTGACACGATCGATTCTTGACGTAGCAGTTTGATCTTCTATTAGAGCGACTGCCCCAATCTCAAGTTCAGGTTCTGAAATCGGTATTGCTTTTACCTCAATGACTTTGCTCGGCGGGCCCGTGAGGCTGACAGTTTTTGTCGCTTCAATTCCGTTATTGGCTATCGAAAGCGCTTCACTAAGAGCTTTTTCAACTAGGGCGTCTGCTCTGCGGCCTTCTAAATAAGTTTGGCCGATGTCGTTTGTGAGACACACGCTGCCTCGTGCATCAGTTGTTACAACTCCGATTGCTAATGAATCAAGAGCAGCTTGACCTCGCCGAAAAGACAAATGAGCGTCATGCAATTGCTGAGCTAGATTATCGATAGCTAGTTGCAGCTTCACATGTTCTTGAGCTACTGAAACTTTTTTTACTCGAATTTTCGCAATTAAAACCACTAATCCTACAAGTAAACCCAGAGCCAGTAGAGCAAGACCAATGGTCACGATTATGAGGACTCTTCTCTACGAGCACGAGCTCGAGTGGCTCCGGTATGCTCTGGGAGCACGCCCGTTACTAAATACTGCACTCGTTCTCCAACATTAACTGCGTGATCACCTATTCGCTCATAGAATCGTCCGATTACAGCCAGTTGCACTGCCTGTTGCGTAGTGAGAATACGGTCTCCACGAGATGCGAACACAGTATCGAGAAAGTCATTATGCAGCTCATCGAGTCGGTCATCTAGATCAGCTAACGCAGATGCTAAACCTGCATCTCGGTCAGCGTATGCATCAATCGCTAGCGTGGTGAGTCGGACTGCCTGTTCGCACATCCGATCCAAAAGTCCTCGAAGTCGCGGCTCAAGCTCCACTCCTCGTAACCGACCAATAGCCTTCGAGATATTCGAGACTAGGTCTCCTGATCTTTCGATCTCGCTGATCATCCGAAGGTCGGTCAAAATAGTTCTCAAATCGACTGCGACTGGTTGTTGTAATGCCAGCATTCGAACGCACTTTTCTTCGGCTTCAATACTCAACAGATCTAGCTCATCATCTGCGGTACCGATTGCAGCTGCAGCATCAATATCGCCTGCCAGCAAGGCAACCGTGACTGCGGAGATGCCTTCAGCTACGTGAGCTCCCATCCGAAGGAGATCCGACTTCACTTCATCCATTAAGAGGTGAAAGTCGCTTCGTGTTTCTTCAATACTCATTACTACCCTTTCTCAGGTAAAGCTTGAGTTGATTACAGACACTAGACAGAGGGTTCATCCTACTCGCCCCGTTATATACGCCTCTGTTCGACTGTCATTCGGATTCGTAAAAATTGTTTCTGTTTTATCAAATTCAACTAGCTCACCTGTTCGAGAGCCGTGGCTATCTAGGGCCACCGAGAAAAACGCTGTTTGATCGCTCATACGAGCCGCCTGCTGCATGTTGTGAGTCACTATTACGATGGTGTACTCACTTTTGAGTTCTGTGATCAGTTCTTCGATTCTCGCTGTCGCAATTGGATCAAGAGCTGAGCATGGTTCGTCCATTAGTACTACGTCCGGTTGAACTGCTATTGCTCGCGCGATACACAACCTTTGCTGCTGACCTCCGGAAAGACCATAAGCTGAAGCCGAAAGGCGGTCTTTTACCTCATCCCACAGCGCCGATCTGCGCAAAGACTTTTCAACGGTTTCAGCTAATTTCGATTTTTTAACTCCCGATAATCGAGGACCGTAGGCAACATTCTCGAAGATTGACTTCGGGAAGGGGTTTGGTTTCTGGAAAACCATCCCAATTCGTCTGCGAACTTCGACTGGGTCAACTTCTTCATCGTACAAATCCGCACCGCGATATTTAATCGTGCCTTCGACTCTGGCTCCTTCGATTAAGTCATTCATACGATTAAAACAGCGCAAAAAAGTTGATTTCCCGCACCCAGAAGGGCCGATAAAAGCAGTTACTTGACTCTTATAAACTTGCAAACTGACATTGCTCAGTGCCTTGAAATCGCCATAAAACGCGTCCAGTTTTTCGACATCAAAAATGACTTCAGCAGCGGATGGATCAGATGTAGATTCCCCACCGCTAGCAGCCATCGAAGAAATAGTAGGGTCTAGATTAATAGTTGTCTTTTTTTCTTCTCTCGCCGATTCATTCAAATTGTTTGTTTCTACCACTTTTTCTCAAATCTATTTCGGAAATAAAGGGCTGCGCCGTTAATCATTAAGACAAGTATTAATATGACGACGCTCGCGGCTGCAGCGTTTGCAGACCAATCCTCGCCGGGCTGGCGAGCAAAATTGAAAATAAGGACTGGCAACGCCGTAAATGGTCCAGTGAAGGTTTCTAAAAAGTTGGAGTCGCCAAAGCTTATAAAGCCTGTCGCTGCACCAACCAAAATAAGCGGAGCTGCCTCTCCGAGAGCTCTAGCTAGCGACAGCACAGTTCCAGTCAGGATTGTTGAAACCGCCGCCGGCAATATTTGGCGAGAGAGGACTTCCCACTTCGTGGCTCCAACTCCATATGCAGCTTCCCGGATCCCTTGAGGCACGGCCTTTAATGCTTCCACCGAAGTTATAACGATTATCGGGAGCACCATGGCGGCTAGGGTCAGTCCGCCCGCTATCACAGTTTTTCCTTGTGTGAATCCATCTAACGTTTTGACGAAGACAGTAAGACCTAGCAGGCCGTAGACGATTGATGGAACTCCTGCCAGGTTGCGGACATTTAATTCAACGGCTCTAGCGAACCATCCACCTGTTGCATATTCAACCAGATAAATAGCTGTTGCTATACCAACTGGTATAGCGAACAGTGCTGTAGCTATACCTATCTGAACTGATCCAACTATTCCCTGCCAGACACCCGCGTCTTGAGCGGATCGCTGCGAGAAGCCGTTCGATAAAAAGCCGCTAAGTCGGCCGCTAAGAACGCTCCAACCATCATTAACCATTACGACTACAAGCACACCTAAAAAGGCGATAGCGAACCCGGTGAAGCTAATAAGGAGCCATTTAAATAACGTTCCGGGTAAGTCTGCTTGTGGTCGACGTTGAAGAGATTGACGCGTTTCTGCTGTTTGGATGGCAATATCGGCAGGGCTCGAGGCTAAACGCATTAGTATCGCTCTTGCATACGGCGAACGATCAGATTACCCAACATGTTCATTACCAAAGTGATTATGAATAGCAAGGCTCCTAAAAAGTAGAGACTTTGGAACGCTAAGTCATTACCGGCTACTTGGTCTGTGCCGAGTCCCAAAGCCGCCATTGCTGAGGTAACCGTGCCACCAGATTCTTTAATGCTTGTTTCGAACAATGATGTATCTCCGCCACCCGAAGCGATTGTGACTACCATCGTCTCGCCGATGGCACGGCTGAAGCCGACAATTATGGCTGCCATTAAGCCCGAGAGCGCTGCTGGAATAACTACTCGAATAGCCGTGGTAGCTTTTCGGGCTCCCAACCCGGCAGAAGCTTCACGTAGGTCGCGAGGGACTGCTCTCAGGGCATCCTCAGAGATTGATGCTATGAGCGGGATTACAAGCAAACCGACACCAATACCTGCTGCAAGCTTGTTGAAAAAATTAATCTCATCAAAAAATTTACTAAGAACGACAGGCGTTATAAAACTTATAGCGAACACTCCCAGCACTACGCTGGGAACGCTCGCCAAAAGCTCGAGGGTCGGTTTCATTATCCGTCTTACTCGCGGATGCGCATACTCCGAAAGATATATCGCAGCCCCTAAGCCAGAGGGAACAGCCACAATCATCGAAACAACTGCGATCTGAGCAGAGTTAAGTATCAGTGTTCCAATGTCGAACATACCTCGTCGAGGAAACCATCCAATTGTTTGCAACTGGTCTGCGGCGACTTGGCTAGCGAAAGTCCAGGCTTCTGAGGCTATTGTCCAAATTATTAGTCCGCTTATCAAGATCGTTATCGCTGAAGCTAGAAGAAACATCCAACGAGCAAGCGATGATCGCAAGCGCCTTCCGCTAGCTGTTTGCAACTCCTCTGCGGAGATAGTCGTCATATTCACACATTCTTAGCCTGTTAGAGAGTAAAGATGGGGGCTCTTCGATCAAAAAGTTTTGCCGGTTGTCCTATTTGCCCAGCTTGCCCGTGACTGCGTTATGTCTTCTTCCGAAAGATTTACGTAACCAGCCTCCACTACATACTTTTGCCCTTCGTCGCTCAACATGTAATCGATAAAATCCTTCACTGCTGGGTCGTCAGCTTTGGCAGCGTCTACATAGGTGTACAGGAAGCGAGCGATGGGGAATGACGCATCAGCAATCGTTGCAGGAGACGGGGCCACGCAACCATCGCCTCCGTCAACTTCAAGAAGCGCTACACGGTCACGTGCTACATCTGCGAACGCGAAACCAACCCAACCCAGGCTGTACTTGTTGCCTGCTATTCCATCAATAATTACGTTGTCATTTGCAGAAGCGTTGTAGTCGGGGCGAACAGCGTAGTTGGCGTCTGCTTCCCCCGCCTCGACACGTTCTTCCCAAACGTCTTCTAATGCAATTTCAATGAAACTGTCGAATGTTCCTGATTCTTCACCTGGGGCAAAGATCTCAAGGTCACCTTCTGGGAACGGTCCCGTTCCGCCAATCTCTGCATTGAGACTATTTGCGTCGGACCACTTACTAAAGCCCGTCGCTTCAACACCAACAAGACTGTAAAGATCAGCGAAATTTAGACACTCAATAGCATCATTCTCGATTGAAATGATGGCGGAGATGCCGTCGATACCGACACGAAACTCAATGAAATCGATCCCTTTTTCTTGCAAGCAATCAATTTCTTTGTCCTTGATCTGACGCGAGCTGCTCCAAATTGGAACTTCTCCAGCACATGCAGCTTTATGGCCATCTCCTGAACCGGGACCACTTACCGAGATCGCTACCGAAGGATGAACTTCAGAGAAGGCCTCAGCTAGAAGATTAGTGATTGGCTCTACGCTCGATGATCCAGTAACGGTAATCGTTCCGGATAAACCCGGTTGTGCAGTTGATTTAGACTCACTCGAAGAATTCGAATCAGAGCTGCCGCAGGCTCCGGCGACCAATGTGATCACACCTACGAGGCTCACAAACGTTAGCCATCTGAATCGGGAAACTTGTTTGTTTGATCTCATGTTCTTGTTCATGAAGGCAATTTAGAGATGCTCATTAACAAACAAGAAAGTGCACGGTTAACGAAGTGATGATCTTCGGTAAACAGACGGTTAACGAATCGACGGTTTGGGGTTCCAGAACCCGTTATCTTCTTCCAAATCGATGTGCCGAACCTAGCGAACATTTAGAAGTTTAAAAACTATTTACTGATTATATGAAGTATCAGAGAGGTGCAAGAATTTAACCAAAAACCACTGTTTTATTCCCATAAACGAGTACCTGGTTGTTTATGTGGGCCTTAACGGCGCGAGCCAACACGATCATTTCTAAATCTCGCCCTTTTTGAACTAGTTCCTCGGGTGAATGTCGGTGTGTGACTCTTATAACCTCTTGCTCAATGATCGGTCCCTCATCAAGGGCAACCGTCGCGTAGTGAGCAGTGACTCCTATGAGCTTTACACCCCGAGCATGGGCTTGGTGGTACGGCTTGCTGCCCGGAAATGCTGGAAGGAAAGAGTGGTGTATGTTGATGATTCGACTAGGAAATAAATCAACAACTTTCGCTGGCAGCACCTGCATGTACCTTGCCATGATGACAAGGTCAATACCGTTGTCTACGAGCAAACGTCGCAGAGTCTCTTGCTGTAATTCTTTATTTGCCTGGTCCACTGGTAAATGATGAAAGTCATATCCTGCGCGTTCTGTCGGTTCGCGAAGAGTTTCGTGATTGCTTGCAACGAAAGCTAGTTGTGCCGGAATTTCCCCCAAACTCCATCGAGCTAAAAGGTCATATGTGCAATGTCCTTGCTTTGAACACAGGATTGCTACTCGAGGCCGTTCACTTGACAATCGGATCTTAAATTCCATCGCAAAAGATTCAGCGATTACGCCAAAGCCCGTTTCGAATTCTTCTAGCGTGCCGGACAGGTTTTCTATCTCAACTTCGACTCTTTGAAAGAAGATGCCAGCCTGAACATCAACATGTTGTTCTGCATGAACCACATTTGTCCCACGTTCGAACAAATACGAAGTCACCGCCGCAGCTATACCTGGTCGGTCGGGGCAAGATAGTAACAGCGTCGCTGTTGAGTAGGACATAACCAATAATTCTAGAAGGCTGACCGACCGAGTAGACCTACCGCAAGCAACCAGTATCAGGCGGGCAGCCCCATCAAACTCTCAGTGTGTACCAAACCGTCAACAGGCTTCCTGGACTTCGCTTCGATTCTGAAGGCTTCTAAGATATAAATAGAGTTATCTGTAAAGTCGACTTTACAAGATTGCTCTACACATAACGATCACGTATGCCACCACCACAGCCAACCCCGCATACCTCCAAATTTTAAGGCTCATTTATCATCGGCTTTCCTATTCGTTGCACCCAGCGACCTACTCCTGAAATAGCC
>PCCJ01000095.1 GCA_002731665.1 Actinomycetota bacterium
CCAAAAACTCCTGACATGGTTGACGTGTTTCGAAAGTCCGAAGACTTACCTATCGTTGCTAACGAAGCGGTTGCCATCGGTGCTTCGTCTCTGTGGATCCAGTTGGGTCTATGGAGTGTTGAGGCCGCTCAGATAGCTCTTCAATCGGGAGTCGAAGTCGTTATGGACCGATGCATTAAGATTGAACACGCGCGGTTTCATGGTGGACTTCACCGTGCAGGCTTCGATACCGGTGTTATTGATTCGCGTCGAAAAATGAACAAACGGTGACTCTCAACGAGTTGACATGAAGACTACGGATTGGGCATGCGGCGGGTATTCACACTGCTACTGATAAATGTACTTCTACTAAGTTCGTGTGCATTTAGTCAAAACCTTAGTAAAGCAAAGCCAGAAGGCACAGTCGACGAAAGTTCAGTCGTAAAAAAAGATACGAAAACAGGCGAAGTGATCTTCACCTATGTTGGGACAGAAAAAGCCCCCGATCCTCCTCAGGGCTTGGACTGGTTCAACGCGGATCGCCCATTGTCATTATCAGGAGATTTAAAAGGCAAAATTATACTTCTCGATTTTTGGACCCAAGGCTGTATTAATTGCATCCATGTGGTCCCTGACTTAGCCAAGTTAGAGGAAGAGTTTGAAGAATCACTTGTTGTTATTGGCGTTCATTGGGCAAAGTTTGACCATGAACGATCGTCAGACGCAGTTAAGCAAGCTATTGCGCGATATGGAGTAGACCATCCTGTTGTTAACGACAACTATGAATATTTGCGACAAGCATATCGCATACGAGCATGGCCGTCGACAGTGCTAATTGACCCCCTAGGAAAAGTAGTGGGGGTGCATTCAGGTGAAGGCGTTTATGATTTGTTCCGACCAGTAATTGAGACTATGTCATTGGAGTATGGTGCTGCCGGACTTTTGAACACCAGGCCTATCGACGAAATTGCTGGTAAGCCGGCGTTATTGACCTCCGTGTTACAATACCCCGGAAAAGTATTAGCCGATAAAAACCGGGATCGATTGTACATTGCCGATTCGGGGCACAATCGTATTCTGATAGCAGACCTGAAGGGTAAACTGTTGGAATCCATAGGCTCTGGGGTCGCTGGGTTCATTGATGGAGACTTTGCTGTCGCTCAGTTCTCTCGCCCCCAAGGAATGGAGATATCGGCGGATGGTCGCAAGTTATATGTGGCGGACAGAGAAAATCATGCCGTAAGAGCTATAGATCTGGAATCGAAGCTCGTCAGCACAATCGCCGGGACGGGAGAGCCGACCAACCGTTTCATTTCTGGCTTTGGGCAACAGACCCCACTCGCATCTCCATGGGACCTGTTAGCAATCGAAGACCGATTATTTATTGCCGGCGCAGGCAGGCACCAGATATGGGACCTGGAGCTGGAGAGTGGCTGGCTAAGTCTTTTCGCAGGCTCAGGTCGTGAAGGAATTGAAGATGGGGCAAGGTTATTGGCAACTCTCGCTCAGCCATCTGCGTTAGCTAGCGATGGGCAAAATATTTATTTTGCTGACTCTGAGTCCAGCTCCTTGCGCAAAGTTGAGCTGAGGGAGCAAGGTAAGGTTGAGACCCTTGTAGGAACTGGCCTGTTCTCCTGGGGAGATGAAGTAGGCGATTTTGACGTGACCCAGTTGCAGCATCCGGTAGGCCTCGAATCGCTGGGCGATACGCTCTATGTCGCTGATACTTACAACCACCGGATTAAATCAATTAATTTAACAACTGGAGAAGCTCGTTACATAGCTGGGTCCGGGAACCCTGGCTTAGCAGATGGCTACGGAACTATCTCTGAAATGAACGAACCGAGTGGATTAAGTGCCGCTGGGTCACTTTTGTATGTTGCTGATACTAATAATCATCTAATAAGAACACTGGATACGGTAACTGGGAAGATGGAAACACTGGCCCTGTCGAACCTCGATGTGGCGCAACTGAAAAATATTGGGATAGCTGACGATTACATAGAGCTATCTGAGCGCCAAGTCGGACCTGGGAAATTAAAAATAATTGTTAAGTACTCGTTGCCTGAGGGTTACAAATTCAATACTGGAGGAACGTTTCGATTTGAGTTGACTGTGGAAGAAGGATCAAAGTTCTTGATCGAAGGGTTGAATAGATATCAAGCCAACGGTCCTGAGTTTCCGCTTGAGTTCCTTCTTGACGTACCCGAGGTTGGATCATCGATACTTCGAGCAGAGTCGACGGTATTCTATTGTCCTATCGAAGAAGAAAGTTTCTGCCTTCTCCGAGATGTTGAGTTCAAGATTCCTGTCGTCGCTAACAAAAATGAATCTGTCAACGAGATACGACTTCATCACTCGCTGCCCTCCGCCGCAAAACTAGAGAAAATATCTAGTCGCCGGTAAAGTCTCGGAAGTTCCCGCGTGCAGCCCTTCTAAGCTCTCTTCCCGCGGTCGCAAAATAAAAACACGCCACTAGAGAGCCGATGATATAGAGAAAAGAAGTGCCGCCAATGACCGACATCCATAGAACTCTTTCGCGCCCTGTGAGCGCCCAGACCCATGATGGTGTTCGTGTAATATCTAAGAATGCGGCAAGGTTAAATGCGAAGGGAGACAAAACTACTATCCAAAAAGCTACAGCGGACAGTACGTTCACGTCAGGTGCTCCGAGTCTGGCCTACGAAGTGCCAATGCTGAGAAGATTCTCAACAGGATGATACAACTCTTCAAGATATTCGATGTCCGTCTCGCTTAATTCGATGGTAGTCGCTTCTACCAGCTGATCAAGCTGGGCAATTTTCGAAACTCCGACGACTGGGGAAACTACGCCTGGTTTGCTTAGCAGCCACGCTATAGCTATTTGAGCAGGAGTGGATCCGACTCGATCAGCTATCTCAATTACGCGATCTGCAATCGCAAAGTCCATGTCACTGCGATACAAGCCTTCAGTCCTCTTTCTGTCTTGGCCAGTTGAGCGATCGGTTGTCCCTTGATCGAAGCCACCTCTATAAGCACCCGCAAGAATTCCTCTCGCCAGTGGCGACCAAGGTTGAAGGGCAACCCCAGTGCTTAAACAATATGGATTCATCTCTCGTTCTTCTTCACGGTAAATCAAATTGTAATGATTTTGCATTGATATGAATTGGGTCCAGCCATTCTGCTCTGCTGTCATCTGTAGTTCAGCGAATTGCCAAGCAAACATTGATGAAGCTCCTAGGTACAGAGCCTTACCATTTTTAACCACATCGTGAAGCGCTTCCAGAGTTTCCTCGATGGGAGTTGTGGCAGCTCCCGGAATTCCATGCGGGTGTCTATGAATAATTAGCTGATCAACGTAGTCAACGCCGAGCCTCTCGAGCGAGGCATCAACGGCTTCCATGATGTGTTTGCGACTTAAGCCTCCATCATTGGCACCTGATCCCATGGGCATGGAAATTTTAGTGTTTAAAACGTACTCGTTGCGGGGAAGCAGCTCTCGGAGAATTTGTCCTACCACTAGCTCGGTGGCTCCGATTCCGTAGACATCAGCGGTGTCGAAGTAAGAAAGCCCTCGTTCGATCGCCGCTTCGAAAATAGGGCGAGCTTCATCTATGCCTAAGGTCCAATCTCCTTGATGGCCACGACCAGGTTCTCCAAAGTTCATTGTTCCGAGACAAAGATTTGAAACGCGCAACCCAGATCGCGAGCCCAGTTGAACTGTTTTTAACATGATAACTCCCTAAACCTCAGTCAATAGTAGCCTTGGCGCAAACTACGTCGCAGGCTTATTCTCCTGGCGAAGCGGTTTCTTCTCCAACACTCTCGGTTGTAGATGATGGATCCTTCATAGCTTCTGCAATTCCGGCTACAGCACCTAGAATCCCACTAAACTCAGTAGGGATAATTAATTTAGTGGCACGCCCATCAGCCATCTGAGAAAGTGTTTCTAAATACCTAATCGCCAGAAGGTCACTAGTTGGGTCCCCGTCGTGGATGGCTTGAAATGTTTGCCTCGTTGCTTCAGCTTGCCCTTCGGCTACTGTCTGAAGTCGGTATTGCTCGGCATCTGCTATCGTACGCACTGCCTGGGCTTGACCTTCAGCACTAAGAATTTCACTTTGTCGTAAGCCTTCTGCTTCGAGTATTCGAGAACGCTTATCACCCTCAGCCCTTGTGACTTCTGACTCTTTGAACCCCTCAGCCTCTGTCACAGTAGCTCGGCGAGTTCGTTCTGCTTTCATTTGCTCGTGCATAGCAGCCATAACATCTGGTGGAGGATCAATCCGTTGGAGCTCCACGCGCACGACTCGTACGCCCCACTTATCGGTAGCTTCATCGAGAATTTCGCGCAAAGCTGTGTTGATGCGATCCCTGGAGGTAAGAGCTTCATCTAATTGAAGATCGCCGACTAGGTTACGGAGGTTTGTTTGAGCGAGTTTAGTTATAGCCAACATAAAGTTAGCAACGTTGTAGACCAATCGCTGCGGGTCTGTAGGTTCATAAAAAACAACGGCGTCGACAGACACGACGACATTGTCTGAGGTTATGACTTCTTGCGGGGGAACATCTACAACCTGTTCTCGCATATCGACTCGTCGAATCGTGTCAATAAATGGAAATATGAGTTGTAAACCAGGTGGCCGCGAGTCTTTATACTTTCCTAGCCTTTCTACTAAACCGCGTTCATATGGTCTGACAATTCTTATTGAAGTGAACAAGATTAGGATCACTAATATGGCTGCCAAGGCTGGCACCAAAATTATAAACATCAGTTATCACTCTCTTCCATCGAAAGGGAACGGACAATTGCCCTAGTCCCGCGAATTTCTGTTACTTCAACAAGTGTTCCAACAGGTAGGGACCCATCAGCTGAGATGGCACGCCATTGCTCTCCGCCAACTTGGATTAACCCTGGACCAATGGCTTCAGTGTCGACGGACTTGAGCACCATCGCGTGTGACCCGATTAATCGATCATGTCCGGCACCGGGCGGAGAAGCTAAAGCGTTTTGGGCTTTTTGATTCTTTTTCCAAAAAAAAATGAAAAGCGAGGTGCCTCCGATTAAAAATACCAACCAACCAACATAAACAGGTGCACCTAGAAGAGCCAAAATCATCGCAAGAATAGCGCTGATACCAAATGGAATAAGAATGAATGTGCCAGCAACAAATGTCTCTCCGGTAATGAATAAAGCCGCCGCTGCTAGCCAAATCCAACTCCAGCTTTCAGGCGAAATTTCCATACCAACTCCTAGCGTTACTCATATCCTAAGAGCGCTAGATGGCAAACGGAAGAAATAAAGTTGATTACGGTATCTAATATCGATACCAGCCACGCAGGGAAAGAAGTTTTTAATGTCTGAAAGCGTTCTGTACGAAGAAAGCGATGGGTTAGCGATCATCACCATCAACAGACCTGAAAAAAAGAATTCACTCACGAGAGAGGTGATCGAGGGGATCGCTAACGGAGTTGATTTAGCAACAGCTTCTGGTGCAGTTTCTGCTCTGGTCTTGAGAGGACAAGGAGGGACCTTAACTTCTGGATACGACTTAATCGAATACTCTCAGAAAAGCCGCGAGTCTGGATATGAGACACAAGGACCTGAGACGCGAGATGGAGCCTGGGACCCAGTGAAGGATTATGAATGGATGCGCTCAAATGTGCGTAAATTTATGAAAATTTGGGAATGCCCAAAACCGGTACTGGCTGAAATATCTGGATGGGCTGTTGGAGGCGCAACAGATCTTGTCCTTTGTGCTGATTTGCTGTATATGGCATCTGATTCTCATATTGGATACGCACCGAGCAGAATTTTTGGAACTCCTACGACGATGATGTGGATTTACCGTCTCGGCCTTGAACACGCCAAACAGTTTCTCTTGACAGGTAGAGCAATAGATGCTGATACCGCATATCGAATTGGTCTTATTTCGCAGGTTTGTCCACCATCTGAATTGAGCCAAATTGTTGAGCAGGAAGCGCGACGGCTTAGCGAGATTCCCTCAAACCAAATGGCCCTTAACAAAATGCTAATCAATCAGGCCTATGAAAACATGGGGTTACGAACCTCACAAATGCTTGGCACGTTTTTCGACGGGATGGCAAGGCATACAGAAGAGGCGTATCGATGGATGGAGTCGTTTGAGACTAAAGGTTTCAGAGAAGTCATTCGAGAACGAGACCGGCCCTGGGGAGATTACGGTGAGAAGTCAACACATTCGCCATAAGTAGCCCTAAGTAAAGGTGTATTTTCAACTTCTGGGAAGAGTTACTTGTACCTCTGGCGGCTCTAGCTCAATACCACTAGAAGCAGAATCGACTACTTGCTTCCATGTTAATTGCCAGACACCCCACAATGGGCCTATGCGCCATTCATCAACCAAGGGAGCGCTAACTGTCTCGCCGAATGCTTTCCAGGCATCTGTTCGTGCGATGTCGGTGCGCGAAGGCTTACTCCCGAATCGATCTGGAATATTGTACTGAAAAAGTGGCTCGACCATTGCGTCCAAAAGTCGGCCGGCGTTGCGCCTAGCTTGAGTTCCGGCGACGAGACCTGCATAGTTGACAACGCGAACACAATCATTGGGAACTACAGCTATGTCTAAACTTTCAGGAAAACGAGGCTGAAACTGGACGGTCACAGCCTTCATGCCAGCGGACCCCCAGGTCCAGTAGTGATTTTTTTTAGTAGCCACGTCTTGATCGGCGGAGTAGAAACTAAACCAAGCTTGTTCCCATGTCGGAACTATAGTCACGCCCCACCTCACCATTTGATCTACGAACTCGGGCCAAGGTAATTCGCTGTCTTCAGGGTGTGATCTTTCAAGTGCCAACAAAAAATAGAGACCCATTCTGCTGCTTAAGGGGCTTGGAATCACTGCAGAAGTTGCGTGTTCAGGATCTAGAAGGTCGTCCAAGCCCTCCGGGGGCGGTAACCAAAATTTCGATGAATCAGGAAGCTCATCTATCTTTCGTTGAGGCTCAATGAAAGAACTAACTGAACGGTTGAAGCATGCTTCTAACGAACTGACAGGAGTTAGCATGTTGTCGCGAAGTGTTAAGGAGTTATCTAAGAATTGCGAGTCGATCGGTTCGTATGGTTCTACTAGAAGCTCTTCTGTGACTCTTCTTCGTTCTAAACTGTCTATTCCAATAATCACATCGGCGATTGGGGTTGTTCTCGTTTTTATGAGAAGGTCAACTACGGCAGTCGCGTCTGGTTCCCTGAAAATAACTACCTCAATTCCTGTGCGTCTAGTGAACTCTGTAATCGCTTCTTCGGGTACGTGGAAGTCTCTATGAGTTAAAAGTCGAAGAGGTAGAGCCTGATTAGCCGGTTGGGCACAGGCTGCGATGGCGCAAATCAAAAAAACCAAGACTGCCCGCCGAATTAAAAGCAGGTTGTTAGTCATGCTGCTGTAACGATAACGATCGCAGACCCTCTTGAGACCTGAATCGATGCATCGCCGATAATCTCGTTGCTTAAGCCACGGCTGCTCCCTGGCCTAACGGGGGTGTCGTCGGTAAGATTCCAGCGTAAACCTTTAGTAGCGCACCTCAAGTCTACGCCAATAGTGATTATGGATACCAGATTTCCGAGTGGCTCATTTATTGTTCTCATCTCGCCGGGGGAAACAGTAAACAACTTACTCGCTGCGACATGTGCAGTAATCGGCAGGTCTAGATAGTCGGAATTCGCGATGAGCAAGCTACTAATAATCAGATGATCAAGCCTTCCGTTACCTCCACTAAGAATTTCGATTCGCTTTGGTTGCAATATCGAAGCAAATCTCAAAGCGTGTTCTAGGTCGCTAGCATCTTTGTCGGTTGGTAGAGATTCGATTAAGGGCTTAGTGCTGCTTTGTCGTAACGCTACCTCATCTATCGAGTCTAAATCACCGATTACTAAGTCCACCGAGAGGTTAAGGGCTTTTGCATGGTCGAAGCCTCGGTCAACCGCTAGAACCAATGAAGGCATAGGGCAATCAGGAATCACCGGCAGGCTGGGTCCACCATCAACAATCCATATACAAGAGCAGTCCGACGTTCGAAAACTATTTAAGTGAAGATAAGTCAACAGACCCCACATTACTCGCATGACGACGCGAAACACTAATATCCGATTACTGCGGTGGTAAACACGTCAACCGCCCACATATTTGCTGTCGAAGGAAGTATCTTCGTACTTGTTGTGCAGTTCTTACGGCGGTTTATCCGCTTACCTATTTTACTAGCGATGATCGGAGTCTGTTCGTTCTTGTTTGTGGCGGTTGCCTATGCGATAGGTCCACATTCTGAACGAGCATTGACAGCGGTCACTGGAGAGCGCCGAGATGTTTCTTTAGACCTTTCCCCAGGTGCTCAACGTACTGAAGTTTATGATTCCATGGGTGAAAAAATGGGGATTCTGCGTTATGACGTAGACCGTGAATTAGTAACCCTGGCGACAATTCCCGCTGAAGCTATAGAGACTTTCTTAGCGGTCGAAGATGACAAATTTTGGCTGCATAACGGAGTTGATCTTCGGGCAACGGTAAGGGCGATGATTTCCAATGTTGCGGCAGGTGGTATTAACCAAGGCGGTTCGACGATCACGCAACAGATAGTCAAACTTCGAGTTGTAGGAAATGAAAGAAGCTTCAACAGAAAAATTCGTGAAGCAGTTCTGGCCTCTCGTCTAGAAGAAGAATTTTCGAAAGA
>PCCJ01000024.1 GCA_002731665.1 Actinomycetota bacterium
AAACTTGCTTCGTCGGAAGCTCGGAAGGCCTATTGCGAAACCCATCCGATAGTTTGCGTGGCTCATAAATCATAGGGGACGCGAGATCGTCGCAGCCCCTTTGCTTATACGCGTGGCTCTGTTGTTGCCGTAATCTCGATTTCAATTTGCCCCACAACAAGTGGCGCACCAACAGTGGTTCTGCAAGGGTATGGAGGTCTAAAAACATCCTGAAAGACTTCGTTCCAAATGCTAAAATCGTCAACATTGGTCAGGTGAGCATTAACTTTGATTACGTGATCTAACGACAGTCCAATGTCTGCAAGGATTAGGCCAAAGTTTTCAAGTGTAACTCGAGCCTGAGTAGCGATATCTCCATCGCTTACCTCAAAGGTGTTGAGGTCGATTGCAGTCATTCCGCTGAATACGTAAAGATCGCCAACCTGTATAGCTGTAGCGTTTTTTATATCGTACTTTGCAAGTGCGGCAGCCGCTGTTGCTGATGAGTGAACAATAGTCATAGGAAGACCTTACATCTAAAGCTTCGAAGGGGAGAGAGGTTCTCACATCCGCATGGATAGAACCAAAATGTTGCCTTTTTCGTGACTTGGCTGAGAGAAGATCAGGGCGATAATGTTCCAGAAATGAAGTTCTAAAGTCTGACCTCTATCAATGCCTAGCTATGTATCTGACAATTCGGTTTGAGGAGCACACGAGACGTGGACACAAATTAGAATATTTACCGCTTACGATGGCCTATATGAATACCGAACCTCAGAAAGAAGCCTCCGAATGGGGCATTGACGATATTCAACCAGGTTCGAAGCGAGTCGGTCCTCCATCCGAACTTCCACCGATAGACATGGGCTGGTTAAATCCAGGTTATGAACCGACTGCGTTGTCCTACTCACCGCAGCCAGAAATCCTGTCTGAGGAGATTGACCAATCCAATTCATCTCAAATGCAGGAAGCTAACCGGTCACCTCTCAAGGCTCCCAAGCGAGCAAAACTAGCGAAGACCAAACAAAGCAAAGTCGCAAACGACGTTTATTCCCCCATTAAGACTGATACCGGAGTAAAACGAGGAGTTATTGTACTCCTCTTGTTGTTGATCGCATCGGCGGCTACGACTGCCCTCGTCTTCTAGTTCACAACAAATTATCGCTAGCCAATCGCTAGCTGGCCGAGGTCATGGACAATAAGCATCAGACAGACAAGACCTCTCCTTGGTCACTATCGTGACATCTGGGTCCCTTTAAGCAACAACATCAGTCTGTTCTGTCTAACAAGGACAAAATTACTTCCACGCACCTACCAGGCTGTTGCTCCTGTATAAAGTGCCCTGCATCCTCAATAATAGTGTGTGGCTGATTTTTTGCGCCTGCCACTCTTCCAGACAAAAGGCCTTGCATAGAACCAGTTACATCATCATTAGCTCCAAATGCCGTCGTCAAAGGCACTTGACAGTCAGTTAGCAGAGACCAGGTCTCCCAACATATTGGCGCACTTGGATGAGTAGCCGAAGTCGGAACGATGAGCGGGAACTGGCGCGCCCCAGCGGTATAAACTTCTGTAGGAAATGGAGCGTCATAAGCCTTTCGTTCCTGGACTGAAAGGTCACATGCCATTCCTTCAATAGGAGTCGACTCCCCAGCTAAGCAAGCTGAGGCTAGAAACGGATCGAGGTCTTGGGAATACTGACGCCATCGGGCGAAAGCATCTTCACTAGTCCTCAAAAAATCTTTTCCTAGGGGTACTCCTGTGTTCGAAGCTACAACTCCCCTATATTTTTCTGCATTTCGGGCCATATGACTAAGTCCGATCAAACCACCCCAATCCTGGCAGAACACGGTGAGTGGTCCAAGGTCATCTGAGCAACCGATCGCATCAATGCTTTCCGTTAGCCATCGGAGGTGGCGCCCATAGGTGTAGTCATCTCTCAGAGTCGGTTTGTCAGAGCGCCCGAAACCGATTAAATCCGGGGCGATTACACGACAACCCGATGCGACAAGTATCGGGATCATTTTCCGGTATAGATAAGCCCAAGTAGGCTCACCATGGAGCAGCAGAACCGTGGGGCCTGAGCCTTCGTCAACGTAGTGGACGCGAAGAGAGTCGCTTATCTCCACGTACTTTGGTTCGAAAGGCCAGTCAACCAGATCATCAAAGCGATTTTCCGGTGTTCTCAAAGATTCCATTATGTGAACTTAGCAACCACCCCAGAAGAATAAAAATGTTTCTGTTCTAAAGATCAACTAGGAAATATTGGCCACCAAGAACTGACAGAGGACTGCAACCACGAAACAAGGGCAGCGTTCACTCTCGCGGGATCTTCTTGAGCCATCCAGTGGCCGGTATCTAATGTGAACTCCGTAAGGTTGCTGCAGTAGTCACGCATCGGTAGAGCCAACTCCGATGAGATGGTTTCACACACATAGTCATACCGGGCGTGCAGAAACAACACTGGCATACTCAAAACACCATCATTGTCCGCACTCGCCGCATACGTTGAGTTAGCTTCATGATTCAAATACCAGCTATCAGGGCCGAAAAAACCATTTCTGCCTAAAGCTTCAGCGTAAATTCTTAGATCATCTTCGGTTACGACATCATGGTCAGCAGGAACATCGGGGACTGCATCCGCTCCGCCGAACCACCCTCCATCGGCTCTCACTGAGGCCGTCAAAGCCGGTTTGCCAAGCCCCCTCGGGTCACCTTTACGAAATAATGCTTTCACCGTCATATAAGGATCCGCTTCAAATACTCTGACTGCTTTCTCGAAGTTTTCCTGATAGAAAAGCTGGTAGTCCCACTGGCCGACTGGGTACCGGTCAACTGGATAAACGTTGCGATCGACGAGAGCAACTATCTCATCCCAACTATGTTCCAAAGTTCGATAGGGCACACAGAGGCTAGCTACTGCATGGCATCGATCAGGGTGGTGGCTTGCGATATTCCACACGACTGGACTTCCCCAATCGTGGCCAATCCATACAGCACTCTCGCAACCAAGATGATCGAGTAGCTCTATCATGTCGGCAACGATTACTTCCTGACCAAAGTCAGCAACCGAGCCATAGGTTGCGGAGCGTCCATAGCCACGCATATCGGGGGCTACCACCCGAAAGCCTAATCCTGCGAAGGTCGATATTTGGTGGCGCCAACTTAGCGAAAGTTCGGGCCATCCATGAACAAAAATGAGGAGAGGCCCATCGGTTGGGCCAGCAGCCAAATAGCCGGTTGTATGCCGAGAAGTCTCAAGCGTGTTTTCGGTTACCGTTATTTCCATATTGACAAATACTTTTCTCTATATAAAACGGATTGCATGGTCACTTGAACTGAGATTGTAATACTCCACCGAGGTCGGGCGCTGCTAAACACAAAGCTCAACATAAATACGTTTTTAATTATCGTCGAGCTTTGATGACAACTGGATCAAAAATCAATCAGCTCGGCAGAGACGCCTCATAACGCTAATTACAGCTATTCCTAATCATGTTTTGCCGTTAGATAAATACCTTGATTAAGAAATGGCACTAGTTTCAGTTAGATACGCATGACTGACCTAAAGGGAAACAAGTAATGATTGTTGCTGATCAGCTAACAGAAGACGCGCCTGGTGCTATTCACATAGGAGACGAAGAGCTTCCATGGGTTTCCGATCAAAATGGCGGCGAAGTAAAATTGTTAAGCGCAAAGATCAAGGAAGGCCTTTGGATAGTTCGCGTTCGGTTCGCTGCTGGAACCAGAGTTCAAACCCATCGACACACCGGCCCTGTCTATGCGTACACGTCAACAGGCTCTTGGTATTACGCCGAAAGTGAGTATGTAAACCAAGCAGGATCATTCTTGTATGAGCCAGCAGGCTCAGTTCATACTCTTCTAGTGCCTGAGACAAACACCGAGCTGACTGACGTTTGGTTCCAAATTTACGGAGCGAATCTAAACCTTGATGAAGGTGGCGATGTATCTTCAGTGACTGATGCCACCTCAATTTTAGCTTGGTATCGAGCCGCCGCTAAAGATTTAGGCTGGGACAACCCTCCAGTGCTAACTGACTAATTGGGCTTCCCTGAGGAGCCACCGACATCTCGTATCTTTCTGAAATCAGGACCCGTTTTTAAGTTGGAGTCATGTGAGAGAGCGATCGCTCACCCTTAATTTGTGTTTCAAAAATGCTGGAGAATAGGTGGTCTGATATTGGAGATGAAAATTTAGATGTCCTCTGTTGCCTTCTGATCGTCCTACCTGGGCGGCTTTCATTGGCTTGGTAGCCGGTAGCGCTGACCAAGAGGTCATCTAAGCTGCAACACCTCTACTTAAACTGTTCACAAGATCGATGCTGCGACTTCTATTTACTCTTCGCTGCTTGTTGAGTTGTTACTCGCGCATCATTTCTGCTCGACCCAGACCTTCTCCATCGAGAAGTTGATCATCAGCTAAATCAATTGTTACCTTTATAAGGTCACCGGTGAATAGGTTTGGCGCTTCGTAATTCGACACAGCGGTTCCTCGATCGAGACCAATATCTAAACCGGACCAGGAAATCATGAGGGAAAATATGTTGGCTGTTTCTTGCGTCGCCACCACATCACCATCGATAACTAATCGCCCCGACCCGCGATGGCTTTGTTCATCTCGCGACATGTAGAACCCTAAATTGGTTGTTCCAAGAGGAACCGGTTTAGGCGAGCGAAGTATCTGATGGCTTCCCCCAATATTCAAATCGTGCACCAGATGGCCGCTACCGTCAAGATAAAGGCTGTAGCCAGAAGTTGCGTCGCCGTGAGCGATTAACACCCCTGAGACATCGGCTTTAGTCGGTTTAACCTGGGCGTCCATGCGATAGCTCCGACTTCGTAAATCAGGAGCCATATCGCTAGGCAAATGCCCCATCCCCTTCCAGAATGTGAAAAACGTGCGACCACCCAAATGACGGTCAGCGTTTTCGGCGAAGCGCTCGGCGAAACGGTCATCAAGAGGAAGCACTTGGTGCAATTCTGCCTGCTCCCACCAAAGTTCGATCATTTTGCTAAGTCGATCAGGTTCAGCTGATGACAGATCTTTAGATTCGTTGAAATCGTCCAGGAGATTGAACAATTCCCATTGATCATGTTCGTACGGAGTTCCAGGTGGGTGAAAAGCGACTGCTTTCCACCCGTCATGGACTAGTCCACGATGGCCGAACATTTCGAAATATTGAGTTACTTTGCCGGTCTGTGCATACCGGTCTGTCAAGGTCGATGCAAAACTTACGCCTTCAATCGGCTTTTGCTGAACACCGTTAATTGTCTCGGGCGCCGCCACCTTTATCAAGTCAAGCAACGTGGGAACAATGTCAGACGCGTGGCAGAACTGGTCTCTCAATCCCGGATCTGTGATCTTGCGCGGCCAGTGCACAACTAAGGGATCTCTGACTCCGCCGCCGTGAGTGTTTTGTTTATATCGACGGAGCGGTGTGTTGGCGGTCATTGCCCACCCCCAGGGAAAGTTACTGTGAGTATCGGGCCCTCCGATGTCATCGATTCTTTCAAATTTGGCTTCCATGGGTTCAGGGAGACCGTTATAGGGCCCCATAGCGTTTACGAAGCCGAGCGGTCCGCCCTCCTGACTTGCTCCGTTGTCCGAAAGAATCATGATCACGGTGTTGTCTAGTTGGCCCGAAAGGTCCAAGTGCTCAATAAGTCGAGCAAGGTGCACATCAGAATGATGGAGCATTGCGGCATATGCAGCTTGGAGTCGTGTAGCTACCTGATGAGTGATGTCGTCAAGTTGGTCCCAAGCTTCAACAAAGTCGTTTCGCGGCGGCAACTGAGTACCTCGTGGCACTATACCTAATGCGATCTGTCGCTCTAACCGTTCGGAACGCTCGGTATCCCATCCACGACGAAACATATTGTCATAGTGGTCAATAAGTTCCTTGGGGGCTTGATGCGGTGCGTGACAAGCACCGAGCCCTATCAAGGTCATCCAGGGGCTGTCGGGGATAGTCGCCTCGTGTGAAGTGATTAATTCGATCGCTTGGTCAAAAAGATCTTCAGTAAGGTGATATCCGGTGGAAAAATTTCCGGGCGGTGAAATGTGGCTGTTGTCACGAATCAGCTCCGGTGAGTATTGGTCGGTCTCGGCATCGAGAAAGCCATAGAACCGGTCGAAGCCCCTGCCTAATGGCCAACCGTCAAATGGCCCTGTAGGTCCTGATTCGGTTAACGGAGTAACATGCCACTTTCCAATCATGTAGTTCCTGTAGCCGTGCGGACGCAGTATCTCGGCGAGAGTCCCAGCATCTGGACTGATTTTTCCTCTGTAACCCGGGTAGCCACTATCGAAGTTAGCGAGGCATCCAACTCCAACGGAGTGATGATTCCGACCTGTCAGAAGAGCAGCACGCGTAGTTGAACACATAGCGGTCGTGTGAAAGCCCGTGTACTTTAGACCATTCGCTGCAAGTCGATCAATGGTAGGGGTAGAGATAGTTGAGCCATAGCATCCGAAATCCGAAAACCCCACGTCGTCAAAAAGAACAATCAAGACATTCGGGCTTCCGGCAGGTGGTGTTGCCTTTGCCGGCCAGCTTGGAGCAACTTCTTCTCTAAGGTTCACAACGTCGATCCTATGAACAGTCGAAGTAGAAGCGTGACCGCCTAGCTGACCTCGTGGTCAGCACGACCGGCTACCAAAACGACGAAAGCCGCCCGCTGGGGCGACGTGGAAATAAAACATAGCACATCTAAATTTTCATTTCCACTAATAACCACTTTTTTGGGTGTTTACAGTACTTTTTAGCTTAATTTGTATGTGATTTTACTACAAAACGCCAGAACCCCTGCCTCAAGAGACAGCGGTTCTTTGCAGCTGCGAACCTTTATTTCTAATAAATGCCCTTACCTTAGGCCTTTGGCAAGAACAGCTCGAGAGTCGGTTGATGATAGCCGCAAAGGCAAAGCTTCTTGATACTCCGGAGAGTCATACCATTCCCGGAATGCCTCATCATCATCAAATTCAAGGACCACGAGTCTTGAACCATGCCAATCACCTTCAACGGCCGTGACATTGTTATCAACAATTATCGCTCGACCTCGACCAAGCGAAGAAGCGCTTGCCGCCTTCATGTAGCGTTCCAGACCGTCTTGGTCATTGACCTGTTCTTGCACAACGAAATAAACTGACATTTCAATCTCCTCTATCTTCTCGGTCTGCTGGATGTCCACAACCCTAGGAGAGTTCCAGAACTCGTGGGAGATTTTGTTTACGACGCCGCCATTTCTCGACAGAACAAACGAGTAAATCAGCTTCGAGATTTTTTTGTTACTATGCGGTCGATCACGAAAGACCCGACTAGACCTCCCAAAAAACTTAGAAGAAGATCGCTAACCGTATCTTCGTAGGTGAGATGCAAACCGCTGGTACCACTCTTCATAATAAGATATTCCAAGAGTTCCCAGAGAATGATAGCACTAGCTCCGAAGCCAGTACCCAATGCGATTCGATTCCATGAAGCCGCTACGCCCGGGTGAATCATCGCCACGAAAGCAGCGCACAAAAACATCCAGTTAACGAAGTGCAACCCATCATCAAAATTTCGAATGTTATCGAACCAACCAAACAAGTTACCTAAGAGGTCCAACACGAACGGAGTTACTAGTAGCCCCGTAGGAACATACGGGAACTTCTCTTTACGTCCCTTACAAAACCAGATGATTCCCATAACCATCGCTGACAGAGGGTAACCAACCGCTCGGGCAGCCCAGCCTTTACCTTGCAGCCGCTCCATCGGAACGAGTAATCCAACTAAAAGGCTCGCTACGAGAGCGGCTATCATGATCCACATAGCCATACGTTGCCGGCGCTGATTCATCTATCTTAAGAGTAGTTAGTAGCTAGGCCTTGCGCACTGAACATGGGCAATAATAAAGCATCACAATTTTGTATAGGAGAATTATGAACAGACCGATTGTTCTAGTACATGGAGCATTCCATGGAGCCTGGTGCTGGGATCGCGTTACTTCCCACTTAGACGCTGCTGGCGTTCCCTGGAGAGCACCAGATCTTCCTAGTTCCGCCAATGCAGCTTCCGGCGCAGCCATCGATGAAGATACGGCAGCAGTGGAATCAGTTCTAGATAACCTTCCCGGCGATGAGCCCGCTGTGCTTCTTGGGCATTCCAGGGGCGGAGCAGTCATTTCAGAAGCTGGGACTCATCACAGGGTCGGATCTCTTATCTATCTGACTGCTTTGCTTCTAGAAAAAGGAGAGAATCCATCTGGTCGGATCGGGACAAGTTTGATCGAAGCAATGATAAAGAACGTTGATGGCTCTCATAGCGCTGATGTTCCTTTAGGCACAGAACTTTTCTACAACGACTGTGATGGAGACCAGATTAGTTTCGCAACTCGTCAGTTACGACCACAAAATATCGCTCTCGATACTCGCAATTCCCGGCAAGCGTGGACTGAAAAGCCTTCTATCTATGTGGTGTGCACGCGCGATAAAGCCCTCACCCCAGATAGTCAACGTTCGATGGCTGCCAAGGCGAACACAACACTCGAATGGGACACAGGTCATTCGCCGTTTCTTAATCGACCCGAAGTTCTCGCAGCTCTATTAATTGGCTTGAGCGTTGGATCATAGTCATAAATTAAACAGTCGAAAAATATCTGTTTTGAATTTTTCTAAGCCCAATGGATTAACGGAAACCTTTGATCGTCGTCAGGATATTGCCCTGTTACTGAACTAGTGTCTTCATCGGTAACAGTGGGGTCGCAACCTGCATGAGGAAACCATGTAACGTCATCGCCTAACCAACGAGTAGATAGAGCAGCTCGCCTTTTTGCTCCCGAATTACCTGGCGAACCATGAATAATCCAGGCTGAAAAAAAGATAGCGTCTCCTGGCTTCACATCAAATCCGATGATCTCATACTCACTTCGAGATGCCTCAATATCGGGACATTTTTCACCCTCAAACTCTGAAGCCCAACCCTCTTTTCCATCAAAAGCTTCCGGCGCATAATATGAACCCCAAGCGAGTGATCCTTTAACAAATTCAAGAGAACTGTCTGCAACTTTTGCTTCAGTAATGGCTACCCAGGCGGAGCAAATCTGCTTTCCAAGAAAAGGCCAGTAAGGAACATCTTGGTGCCAGGGCGTCGGATTAGATGTCGAAGGTTCCTTAATTAACAGGTGATCAAAATAGAATCGAGAGGAGCTAGATTCCATTAACGCAGCTGCTATCTCACCCACTCCAGATTTAAACACGAAATCGTTAATTACGGGATCAGTTTCCCACCGATAGCGGCTAGTGAACAAACGGCCCTCTGCAGCCCCCGGATTTGTGTCGGTAACCCACGGACCCGGATGAGCTAACTGATTATCGGCGACAGATGAAAGTTTTTCTAAACACTCAGTATTTACGACCTGTTCAATTTTAACTACGCCGTGCTCGCGGTACTCATTCTTTACTTCATCAGACACTTGCTCGTGAACCAAGATCGGCACCGGACCCCCTCAAACAATCAATAATCACGAAACGATAGTCACGCGCACTGCCATGCTAGCTCATTGAGACAGGCAGTGGCATTGCCTTAGAGACCGGCGCTTTGGCCAATATTGATGTCGTCATAACGTCGGCGCCAAAGATACTAATCTCTGCACTCAGAGCAGAAACAACAGACAGTGCTGTTCGCTATGATTCGAGCAAAAGAACCTTTACATACCCAGGCCAATGCAGCCTTTATTTTTGAATTCAGCTAGCTACTATGCCGCTTCTTGACAATTCTTTAGAGCTCGAGCCCTTGCGGCTACGACAGCTGTCCGCCGTTTCCAAGACTTACTCTTCCAATGAGCTAGTCGAGATCGGTTTCGGCCAACTCTCGTTCGCTTCCAATGCGCTTTGTGTTGCGGCGGCCGGTGAGCGGGCGGCGGTGCGACTATCTCATCCGCGTCTCTCTCAACGTCTAGTGCTGCCGCGAACTTAGTTAAGCGACGGAGCTCATCGTTCTCGCGATGCCTGACTGATCTTGACTTGGCAACATAGAAGTTATGACTTCTTATTTTTTCGAAGTCGTCTACATTGGGTTTGGCCATTGCTCCTCCTCTTGCTGTTCCTGATGGATTAGCTTTTAGATGAAACTATTTACCGTTACTTTAATCCTAGTCGCAGTTCATGGGTCCACCGCGCCAACACGTCAGAAGTAGTCGCGACCGGGTGCGCTCGTTGAGATTCTGACTTACCTGAGCTCGACAATTAAGATTTTCATGTCGACTCTATTGTTAGTAACGCCTGTCGTAGTAACGCTACTCAACTAACGATCTTCGAGCATCGGCATCGAGCCGCCGCCTCTATCGCAATCAAATTCGCTTTATTTAGACTCATAAATTTTTGATGTGTCGTTGGTCACGAATGGACGCGGCAACCTGTCTCTCTGCATATCTTGATAGGACACGAGTTAAGGAAAGGCAGAGCAATGACTATTCTAAAACTAATGACCAATAAGCTTTTCGGTGGGAAAGAACCTCGAAGTTTTTATGAGACTAAACAATCTCATTTGAGTCAACAGCTCGGACCAAGATCATATTCCTGATCTACTCGTGATATCTGAAGATCGCTTGCCTTCCAAAGCGATACCCAGGTTGATTATTTGCGGGCCAGCCCTTCGGGGCTGGCTCTTTCACTTTTTAATCGAGTACAGTATTCTGCTGGCACAGAGGTCTACTGCAGCATTTCCGCATCCTCATATTGGTAGCCTCGGCGCGTAAACGAATTGCAATTGAGTACGTCAACTTTACGAATCGCTGCGAGGAACAGAACATGCCTTCACTTATCCCATGCAACGAAAGATGGTACGAAGACTTTACGGAAGGTGAATCATTTCTTCTCGGTAGCGTTGAAATGGTCGAGAAAGAAATGCTCGATTTCGCAAATCAGTTTGATCCTCAACGGTTTCACATTGATCCCGAAGCCGCATCTAAAACTCTCTACGGAGGTTTAATAGCTTCCGGTTGGCATACCGGTTCCTTAATGATGAAATTAACTGCCGAAGGGTTCTTGGGTGAACATAGCGTCGGTTCAACTGGACTTTCAGAGTTGTCATGGCCGTCCGCTGTCCGAGTTGGAGACATTCTTAGGCTCAAGATTGAAATTTTAAGTAAGCGGGTTAGCGGTTCGAGACCAAATCTAGGTTTCATTGAGCTTAAAACTCAGATGATTAAACAAAACGATGAAATAGCGGTGCAAACTGTAGGAACGTTACTAATAGAAAGAAAAAGTGTTTCTGATTAGAAGCTCTTCACCTCATGATTTCGAGGCGTTAAATTAACATGCCGAAAATTAGAGTTCACAACCCTCTCCTCACGTAGATAACCCCGAGCAAGCAGAAACAAACGTCAACCGGCATGCATTTCGTGATAGTTCAGCAAATATCTGCCACATCTTCTTCGAGCTATTCAGCAATCAACTAGTTCGAAACGCGTTTAAATCCAACAAGAAATTTCGAGCGGACTACACGGACTACTCGTGGAGCGTTATTCCAGTTCCACGCACTCTTGTTTGCCTCATATTTCGGCGAAAGCGGTCAGCGTCATAACCAGTACCTCGATGCAGAACGCACCGATTGTCCCAAAAAATTGTATCGCCGGGCTCCCAACTGTGAGACCACCGATTTCTTGGCTCCGTAGCAAAATCATTAAGCTCATCAATCAAACGACGGCTCTCAATACCACTCCATCCGACAATCGAACGGGCATGTGAACCAAGGTAATAGTTGCAGATGCCATTACTAGGGTTAGTTCTGACCAGCTTCTGTTCCACTGGGGGCAAAGATGCCGCATGATTATCATCAACCGGCGCAGTCTTAGTCCGGCTAAATACATAGTCATGGAGAACATGAAGATCGTTAATCGCGGTCTGTTTCGCAGCGTCTAATCGTTTGTATGCAGCTCTCTGACTCACAAACTCAGTTTCGCCTCCCTCCGCAGGAACTTCATAGGCATGAAGAATCGATATATAGGAAGGCACTAGCCTAAAAGACGAATCTGAATGCCAAAGATTATTACCCTTAAGCGCTCGAGTCTGTGGATCCGACTCTCCACGTTTTCTATTGTCGTCAATAACGTTACCAACGGTACCTATGTAAATTTTTTCGCCCGTTCGGCCAAACGCAATGTGGCTTTCCTCCGGTTCGCCGAACGATCTAGTCAATGCCATCTGAGCTTTATCGCTCATATTCTGTTCAGGGAATAGCAAAACTGAATGTTCGTCAATCGCTGCTCTCAAGCTCGTGATCTGGTGAGAAGCTAACGGCAGAGCCAAATCGATGCCAGTAATCTTCGCACCGAAGTCATCATGAAGAGCTTCGATTCTCATGGGAATAGCTTGACATACGAGATGCCACAATGCGAGCTTCGCTTATGTCTAATAACATTCCGTAGCACAGCGAAAGCCCTATCAACCAGCGGTGTAGAAGCTGTTTTCTTTCAGGCTATATCGCTTATTCGCGGAGGCTCAATCCAAGGTTGTGCGATTTGCATCCACTCAGCTGCTAGGTCTCCTTCGGTCTTAACTGCAGACTCGTCGACCGGGACTCGCCTTGTTATAACCTTACAAAACTCATAGGCGGTTGAGTGCACGCGGTCTGCGGCATCCTCTGGTCCCCAAACCCATTGCTCCCCACTTGGACTCATAAGCTCAACCCGCACTGGTTGGGTTGGTGGAGACAACCCTCGGTTAAGGTAACTAAACTCGCGAGTGACGACACCGATATGGGCAATGTGTCGAAGGCGGTCTGTTTGCGGATAATCACAACCGAAAGTATCGGCTAAGTCATGGGAATGTGTCCAAGTTTCTAGTAGCCGACTCGTTGCCAACGACCGAGCGCCGATGTCTGGGCCCAGCCAAGTTATGCGGGATTTCGGGTCTGAGGTCCGCAAACCTTCGATCATTTCCATACGACCGTTGAGAAACCATTCCCAGAGTTGACAGCCCGTCATTGTCTGAACCTCGGAACCACCTAACCCGTTAGCTGATACCTCGCCGTTAGCTAAGCTCTCGCGCATTACAGCAAACGTTTTTGGATCCTTGACCGCTAGGCAACACAGCAAATCGGTGCTACCAAGATGGAGAATAGTTTCATGACTATCCCAACCCTCCGCGACCGTAGGTGCTCTCCACTGCTCTTCATCTAAGGAACCAACAACGTTTGATAGAGCCACAGTCTCTGCTTCAAGGTCATCGCAAATCGGATCCACAGAAAAAGTGTAGTCCAATATCAGCGAGGTCAGTAACGCAGAAAATCCATGGAAGAACCCAACTCTTGCCTCTAGGCTCTCGCTACTTCAAATCCCCAAAGTACATACAACGCAACAAGTGGAGTGTCGCCAGCTTGAACCGTGTGTAAATCAAAAGGGTGGTTGTATAAAACTGACTCGGGTTTTACTTCAACCAGTGCTTTGGCGCCACCATATCTCCATTGCGCTGTGCCTGAAATAGTTAGATACATCTCTTGCGGAGGATGGTTATGAATCGGATACGAGCAACCACGGTCAACATACATTATTCCGACTTCTAGGCCTGGTAAATCAAAGGCATCAGACAAAACGCATAGCGCTCTTTCTCTGCCTCTATCTTTCCAACGCTCAGACTCAACCCATCGCAATGACGATGCAAATTCAGTGAACTCACGTGCTCGAGGCGTGTCGCAGACATCGCCGAGGTTCTGTAAAGCAGTTAGCTGCTTAGCTTCATAAGCTATCGGTGCCGCTTTCTCGATCGCCGATCGAAGTTGCCAAGCACCTTCTTTTGCTATCGCTTCGCTCGGGAGTGAAATAGCGCTATCCGCCGCGCTGATTAACCAAGTGCGTATTTTGTCGTGGTCTTGAAGCACGTTCATAATCTCACCTGCAACCTCGAATTCTGAAATCATAAACGCTGGCGATCGAATCTCCTCTTTGTCGTTTCACCCTCTACATAAAACGTTTGCCTTTTATTACGATTAGCGCTGTGTCGTTTGTCACTTCTTAGACTTTCTACTTCTCTCATTCCTTATCGTGAAACCACTATGAAAAAGTCACTTTCGAAACTCACTTATAAAGCGCTCACAGGGAAAGAAGCTCCAAGCTTTTATGACTCCAAGAGAGCGCATCAAAATCAGCAACTAGGTCCTCGTAACTACTAGTCGCTTACAAAGCTTAAGTCGGTGGCCCCCCTTCCACCGGCTTTCTTAATAAGGATCGGCCACCTGCGCCGGTCCTTATTTATTTTTCATTAGTCAGGTTGCCGACCAGACGCCCAAAAAACGGTCATAGTTAAAGGAGTGACCTCGCCGGCGCTAGCCATAGACAGCTTTACGTGCCCATTTTTTCTACGGAAGCGAACACGTCAAGGGCTTTTCATTACTTACGAAACACTTGCGTATCGAACCCCATAGACTTTCAGTGAAGCCAACAAGTGCGGCTGCGCCTGTTGGCTTCACTGAAAGTCCTCACCCGATGATCTCATCCATCAGACGGTGGGGACTTTCACTTTTTCGTTCCAGATCACATCTCACGTCTCTCGCTAACAAATGAGCACCAGGGCTTTTTAATTCAATGCAGAGCTTCCGACTATGAGATTTAGATTAAATTTTCGTAGCGTTTGAGCTCAATTTGATTACCGTCTAAGTCGCGGATGTAGACCGCTGGGCCCCAGCCTTGAGCACCGTAGATGGATGTAAACTCTCGAACAGTTTCTACATCATCATGAGCTAAAAGGGTCTCTAGGTCGCCCTCGACATATAGGGCTATATGGTCGACATTTTCACCTGAACGTTCAGTTTCGAGAAGATCTATGATCGTGGTTTCATTTACCTTCATCGAGAGGAAGGGTGCCTTACCTGACTTCCACTCCTCATAGCGCAGTGGCTTCATCCCAAGCCGATCTCGGTACCAGCACATCGCTGTTTCAGCGTCGGAAACATTTATCACTAGATGATCTATTCCAATAACTTTCATTTTGGATAATCTTCCTAGGTCTCTTCTATCATTACTTCGCGTAGCTCTCGTTTTAATATTTTGCCGCTCGCATTACGAGGAAGCTGCTCGGTCACAAACTTCATGTGTGTAGGCACCTTAAACTTTGCGATTCGTTCTGATAGAAAGTCCTGCAGTTCCTTTGCATCAATACTCTGGCCAGCTTTTACCATCACCGTTGTCGCTACTTCTTCTCCTAATCGGTCATGTGGCACGCCATAAACCGCTGCTTCATAAACTCCTGGGTGCTCATATATAGCTGCCTCGACCTCGGCGCTGTAAATATTTTCCCCGGCTCTAAGCACCATGTCTTTGGCCCGATCAGCTACAAAAATAAACCCATCTTCGTCTAACCATCCAATATCGCCCGACCTAAGCCACCCATCGCTAATCGCCTCAGCAGTTTCGTCTGGTTTACCCCAGTAACCGCGAATAAGGTTGGCTCCGCGAAAACAAATCTCACCACGTTCATTGGGGCCTAAGACATTACCCTTTTCATCAATCACGGAAATATCCATCGACGGTGACGCTCGACCTGCTGAGGTGGGTTTCGCTATATAGTCATTACCGGAGTTTTGCGGTCCTAGCGCATTGGTTTCGGTCATTCCATAGCCAATACCTGGCCTCGCTGTATCAAACCCGTCTTCTATTCTTCTCACCAGCTCGGGCGGAGCAGGGGCGCCTCCGCCACTTACTGAGGATAAGCTCGAGGTATCTCGTCGAGCGAAATCCGGGCTTTCCATCAATTCCCAACTCATAGTCGGAACACCAACGAATGTGGTAATTTTTTCTCGTTCGATAAGCTCTAGAGCCCGGTCAGGGTCCCATCGATGCATCATCACCAATCGCGACCCACTGACGAAGGTTCCCATCATCACTGGAACTAAACCAGTCACATGAAAGAGAGGGACACACAAAATTACTGCAGGGTCACCTTCGCCAACCCCTACTTCGCCTCCAGATCCGGTAAGTTTTCCTATTTCTGCCCTGCATGCAAAACCGACTAAAGCGCTCAGTACTGCTCTATGCGTCGAGACCGCTCCTTTAGGAAATCCTGTAGTTCCAGACGTATACAAAATGGTGGCATCGTCGTCTGTATCGATACCTATTTCTGGCATCTCTGCGCCCATCTCGACGACATCTTCATAGCGATCAATCCCGGGAGGGAGCTCTCCAGTAACTCTTATGGCTATCGCTGCAGCATTAGCCGCTTTCAGAATCGGAGTAACTCGTTTCACACGTTCTTCATCAACGATGACAAGTTTAGAACCTGAATCTTTTAGTCCATATTCAAGCTCGTCGGTCACCCACCACGCATTTAACGCAACCGCGATCCCACCGATGGAGGTGATTGCAGCAAAAGCAACTATCCACTCTGGATAGTTGCGCATGGCAATCGCTACCCGATCACCTTTTTGAATTCCGTAGTTATGCACCAGCGCATGAGCGAGTCCATCTATATGTTCAACAAGATCGGTGTAACTCCAAGTTTCATCTTCATAAACTAAATATGGTTTATCGCCGTAGAGCCGGGCAATCATAAATAAGTCACGAAGTGAATTCGGGGTACGCGAATAGACTTTCGTCGGCAAACCCATTACTTCTTGCGTCGTAATCTCAAACGGGCAGCCAGGACCAGTGAGCGTCGAAACTGCTTCATCCCAAGTCATGTTCATATTCACGCAAGATAACTAACTATCGCTGTCTCAGGACCAAAAACCAAAAAAAAGGATCGTATCGGGACCAAAACCGGCGATATTCGCATGAAAAATGCAAAAGCCGCCTCTTCGGCGACGTGAAATGCAATTATAGCCTATCTAATTTTTCGTTTCCAGCGAAAAGCCTTTTTTTCGGTAGTCGCACGGATTTTCTTGATACCGCACCTCCCTATTCATCTTCTCCACTGGTATCCAAGGCAGTATTTGGCTAGCTTTTGTCACATGAGCACCCCTTCTTACGATTGGATCGCCCACCATGCCTTAGTGCGCGGCGATAAATTAGCAGTCCACGACCTAGATTCAGGTCGTAAATTCACTTATACAGAGATGAATGAACGAACCAGCCGGCTTGCGACAGCGTTACGATCAGAATTCAACATCGAGCGAGGCGACAGAGTCGCAGTTCTGGCAGAAAACGATAGCAACACCCTCGAGGTCCAATTCGCTTGCTGGAAGCTCGGAGCCATATTTGTGCCACTTAACTGGCGGCTAACCATCCCAGAGCTCGAATACATAGTTGGTGATGCGGAACCAAAGGTGCTTTTCCATGATGATCCCCTTTGTGAACACAGCATAGAACTCTCTCAGATTTGTGACATCGCTCATCGCGTAACCTGGGGTCGGTCTATCGAGGAAGCCGCAGCTTACGAAGAAGTCTTATCTCTTCATGAACCTCTAGACACGTGCGTTGAGTGCACCCACGATGACCCTCTCACCATCATGTATACCTCTGGGACTACAGGCCGGCCTAAAGGAGTAATAATTACTCAAGGAATGACTTTCTGGAACGCTGTTAACTGCGTCGAGTTTTATTCCCTAAGCGAATCAATGACCAATATTGTTTTCTTACCTCTGTTCCACACCGGTGGGTTGAACGTCTTCACAAACCCCGCATTTCATTTTGGGGGGACCAATCTAGTAATGAAAACGTTTGAACCTTCCAAAGCCTTAGCTCTACTCACTGATCCAGAGATAGCTATCACTCACTTGATTGGCGTTCCCGCTAATTGGCTTTTCATGAGCCAAGTTCCTGAATTTAAAGATGCTTCTTTCCCCACGATAGTTGCTCCTTCAGTCGGAGGTTCACCAACTCCAGTCCCCCTTATCGAAGCATGGGCGGAAAAGGGTTTACCTCTTCAACAAGCATTTGGCATGACAGAAACCAGTCCGCTTGTGCTGGCACTCCCAGCTGACAAATGTACTGAAAAAATTGGTTCTGCTGGGCTGCCTGGAATGCATACTGCAGTCCGGATCGTCACCGAGGATGGGCGCGAAGCCGAAATAGGCGAAAATGGAGAACTCTGGTGCAAAGGACCCAACATCACTCCAGGATATTGGAACAATCCTCAAGCAACAGCAGAGTCTTTCGAAGATGGCTGGCTAAAAACAGGTGATGCGGCACGACGCGACGAGGATGGCTTTTATTACATCGTTGACCGTTGGAAAGACATGTACATATCAGGCGGAGAAAACGTATATCCCGCAGAAGTGGAGAGCGTCATATATCAGCTTCCGCAAATCAGCGAGGTTGCAGTAATCGGCATCCCTGACGAAAAGTGGGTTGAAGCTGGTCGCGCTATCGTCGTCGTTAAACCTGACGAGTCTGTTACCGAAAGTGAGATCATAAATCACTGCAGGGAAAACCTCGCTCGTTTCAAAGTCCCCCAGTCAGTAATATTCATTGACGAGATTCCCCATAACGCGACAGGAAAAGTACTAAAACGAGAACTTCGTGATCAGCATAGCGATGTATAGGAGAAGCTAAATGAGCTATCCCGGGGGGCCATTAGCAGGTATTAAAGTTCTAGACGCGGCTGGGATGATCGCAGCACCCAGCGCTTGCGCTCTCATGGCTGACATGGGCGCAGATGTAATAAAGCTGGAGCCCCCCCATGGAGATCTCTTACGCGGGCTTATCGAGTTTCCCGACGGCCCGGATCCTTGGTGGGAACTTGATAATCGAGGGAAGCGCGGTATCGCCATTGATCTTTCGAAAGCCGAAGGCCGAGCCACTACCCACGCCATAGCCAAAAGTTGTGACGTTTTTGTAACGAACTTCACTAAAGAACGACAACAACGCTTCGAACTTACGCCAGATGATCTCCGAAAAAATCACGTAGAACTCATTCACACCAGTCTTACCGGGTATGGAAGCACAGGCCCTGATCAAAGCCGTTTAGCTTTTGACCACACCGCATTTTTTAGTCGCGGTGGGGTTCTCGATATTATGGGAGAACCCGGTCAAACTATTCCGGCCGGAAGAGCTGGCCAAGGCGACCACACTACCTCGCTAGCAATCTTATCCTCAATTCTACTTGCCTTACGAGAACGCGACTTGACAGGAATAGGACAGGCCATCGAGGTAGCGCTGATGCAGACAGCAATGTGGACTCTTGCCTCAGATCTTTCTCTTGCTTTAGCGACAGGTGAAATTCCCGAACCCCGTCTCCGTATCGAAACTCCGAGCCCTTTAGTTGGCCGGTTCAAGTGCGCTGACGATCGGTGGATAATGCTAACAATGGCACCTGAAGGCCGTTACTGGGAAAGATTCTGTAATGCGATCGACAAAACTGAATGGATATCGGACCCTAGGTTCGTTTCCTCTGAGTCAAGAGCAGAGCGCGGGGCGGAACTGATGTTGATGTGCGACGAAGTTTTCTCGCATAAAGACAGAGACACCTGGGGTCATCTGTTTGACGATGCGCAACTTATATGGGGAGCGGTGCATTCACTTACTGAAGTTATCAACGATCCTCAAGCCGAGGCTCTCGAGGCTTTTGTAGATATCAAAGACTTCGAGGAGCCACTCAGAACAGTCGCAGGCCCATTTCACCTAGCCGATTCTGACATACGTGTGCGTGGGCGAGCACCTAATCATGGGGAGCACACACACGACATTTTGTTAGAAGTTGGCTTCACTGAGCAGCAAATTCACGATTTATTGGAGAGTAAGTCCGTTTCCTAAGATCACTTCATCCACGCACAGAAACTAAACACAAACGTTCACGCCTTTTCGGTTCACTAACCAATACGGCATTTTCGTCTGAGCATCTATCAGCTAAACGAAAATCCAATATTTCTACGATTTCGCCATCGTTGTCCCATGCGCATGGGACAACTCTTACGGTACTATTTTCTCGCAAACGTACACATTCTTGTTTCTCAGGTATCCGCGATGTCGGCAATGGTTGACTACGAGAATTGGAAGCAAAAGCCGAAAAAACGAAAATGCCAACTCCTATGAGTCCGACAGCCAACCAAGGCAGCGCTCGCAAGAAAAAAGCGAATAACCAGCTACTCGTCACTAACAGCTGAGCAGTTTCTGAACCATCTTCATCTATTTCCCATCCCTCATCAATGTCTTCAATCGGGATTTCTTTGCTCTGCGCACGGTCCGCTTGTTTAATTGCTCTGCGACGTTCACGGTCATAGCTAGCTTTTAGCTCTTCGGACCCAAGCACCCTCCATGCTTCGTTTATACGTTGCATCTTTTCTTCAGCTTTAAGTCGAACAGCAGTGGAAGCATCCAAAAGAGTGTCGGGGTGATTCAGCCGAGCGGCTTGCACCCAGGCACGACGAATGTCCTCGTTACTAGCGCTCGGGTCGAGGCCTAACTCTGCATAAAAATCGACTCCGGTACCCACTTAGGACCTCCAAGTCGAAAGCTACTCGATCAATGATCCATCGGGACGCTACGTTGGTCGACATGGAAGGATTGTCTTGCCCAGCATGCGGTGAAGAGGAACTACTCAGTGGAGTACCTCATGCAGACAGCATCGAAGTTAGCTGCGAGCCTTGCGGGCAGAAATGGTATCGAGACCCTCAGGCTCTACCGAATTGTGATCGCTGCGATGGTAACGACATGGAAGGCGCTGTCAAAGCAGTCGTTGAAAAATCTCGAGGCAGTCAACTTTCAATTGTCGCCACCCAAGTCGTGTACTTGTGTCGCGAATGTGACGCTACAATTTTAGCGTCATACAGGATAGGAAGAAGCCCGTTAATGCCTGGTGAACTACCAACTACCTGAATTCTGATTTAGGTCTAGCTCGACCCATCACCTAACCACTCTTGTTCAGCTAGAACTCTTTCAAGCACCAAATGATCTTTTTCATTTTGGATTCGCTGCAAATAATATTCGTTCTCGAAAAGAGCAAGCAGCGCGCCATCGCTTCTGCCTAGAACAGTGGCCCCTGGGAGCCTACGAATCTCAGCTGCGGATTCTGCATCGGTTCGGCGCGCAACGTTAAATGGTGCATTCGTAAGTATGACCGGCGCACCGAACTCATTCTCAAGTCGGTGAGTAGCTACTTCAAACTGCATCATTCCAACCGCTGCAAGCGTCGGCTCCACATCGCCAACGTCGGGGTCACGAAGAACCTGAATGACTCCTTCTTCGTCTAACTGAATTAAGCCTCTTCTAAATTGCTTAAATCTACTCGTGTCTGTCACACGGATACGCCGAAAAATTTCTGGTGCGAATGAAGGAATAGTAGGAAATTTTATTAGTTCCTCCCCGTAAAGTGTGTCTCCAACTCGAACATCCATTGCATTAACTAGCGCAACCACATCACCTGGCCACGCTTCTTCCACAGTTGAGCGATCCGACCCAAACATGGTGTGCGCATACTTAGTCGCAAAAGGCTTTCCTGTCCTACTTTGCGTGACATTCATACCTCGTTCGAATCGTCCCGAACATACCCGCACATACGCAATCCTGTCTCGATGAGACTTATCGGTATTCGCTTGAACTTTAAAAGCAAACGCCGAGAATCCTGCATCAACTGGTTGCGGGACGTTATCAACATCTAATCGTGAACTCGGAGCAGGTGCCAGATCAATAACAGCGTCAAGAAGCAGGCGGACTCCAAAGTTCGTCAACGCCGAGCCGAAAAAAATGGGTGTGACTTCTCCCGCCAAGAAACCCTTGTAGTCAATCTCACTGCCTAAAGCATCTAAAAGCTCAACTTCTTCTCTGGCCTCATCCCAACCTGAAACCGAGTCGTCTAGGTCAGAAAGTTCTATTCGCTCTTCGAGCGACTCAGTAGCACCACGAGCGGTTCGGTCATAGCGAATGAATTGTGAAGTAGAGCGATCTACGATCCCACGCAAATTGCCAGGCACTCCAACAGGCCAGGACATCGGCATTGGCCGCAACTGCAGCATGCTTTCGATCTCATCAATTAGCTCCAACGGGGCTCTACCAGGACGGTCACACTTGTTTACAAAAGTTAGGATTGGAATTTCGCGCTGTCGGCACACTTCAAAAAGTTTTAAAGTCTGTGGCTCGATTCCTTTCGATCCATCAATAACCATGACAGCTGCGTCAGTAGCAGCAAGTACCCGGTAGGTGTCCTCACTGAAATCTCTATGACCTGGAGTGTCCAGCAGATTCACGATGCAATCTTTGTAATCAAACTGAAGCGCAGTCGATGTTATAGATATACCTCTTTTTTGTTCCAGCTCCATCCAATCTGAAGTTGCGGAACGTCTACCCGAGCGTGCTTTAACTGATCCCGCTACTGCTATTGAGCCTGAATACAAAAGAAACTTCTCTGTCAACGTCGTCTTGCCTGCATCAGGATGACTGATTATCGCGAACGTTCGGCGGCGAGCAGCTTCTTCTCTAACTCGTTCAGACATACTCACTGAGTCGATCGTAGAAGAACAACGACCGAACAGCACGCTCTTAGGAAGACTTCACAGAAACCAATTTGGAACAAAACTAAAATTAGCAGGGCTTTTGGTGCGGTTCAGATGGCAAGATGTGCCTTTAGATAGTAAACGTCGCGGCAGGGAGACCCCATGAAACTAGCAACTGGAGCAGGGTATTGGGCCGCAGGGCCGCCTAAAGATGCTCTCGAAACTCTGATGAAAGCCGAAGAGTTAGGGTTTCATTCATTTTGGACTGCCGAGGCTTACGGATCAGATGCTCTAACTCCCTTAGCCTGGTGGGGAAGCAACACGGAATCTATTCAATTGGGCACAGGAATCATACAGATGTCAGCTCGGACCCCGGCTGCAACCGCTATGGCAGCTATCACTATGGATCATCTCAGCAACGGTCGATTCATTTTGGGGTTAGGAGTAAGCGGCCCACAAGTTGTTGAAGGTTGGTATGGCCAGCCCTACCCGAAGCCGCTTGCTAGAACAAGAGAGTACATCCATATCGTCCGAGAGATTTGTGATCGGGAGAAACCGGTCGAATTCATCGGCGACCATTATCAGATGCCCCTACCGGGTGGGCTCGGACTAGGCAAACCTCTCAAATCGACTGTTCATCCGCTTCGTAAAACAATTCCAATTTATCTCGGAGCAGAGGGCCCGAAGAACGTTGCTCTCGCCGGAGAGCTATGTGACGGTTGGCTTCCATTATTTTTCGCTCCGAAGGACAATCATTTTTACGCTGATGCCCTCAACGAAGGGTTCACTGCTGCAGGCAAGCCTCGGATAGGACCTGATGGTAAAATTCCTGATAGTAACGACTTCGAGGTTGTATGCCCCGTGAGCATCATTCCAGATAACGACATAGAGAAAGCAGCTGACAAAGTCCGACCCATGCTCGCCTTATATATGGGTGGTATGGGCGCTAAGGGAGCGAATTTTCACTACGACGTTTTTTGTCGAATGGGATATCAAGATGTCGCCGATAAAGTTCAAGAACTTTATTTGCAAGGGAAAAAAGCTGAAGCTTCGGCAACCATTCCCCTGGCATTGGTCGAAGAAGTGGCTCTGGTTGGTCCTCTCGGCAAGATCACAGAAGATTTAACGAAATGGGAAGATACAGTCGTGACAACTCTTCAAGTAAGCGGCTCTCCTGCTCTACTCGAAACAATCGCTGAGGTAGTACTTTCATGAATTCAATCAATCCTCGAACTCCCGTCTTAGTTGGAGCAGGTCAATTTCTCCAAAAGCCCGAGAATCCTGTAGATGCAATCGAGCCGGTCGCCATGATGCAAGCTGCACTCCAAGCTGCAGCTCAAGACGCTGGGGCCGCTTCGCTTCTCACCGACGCGACTCATACCTGGATCGTTAAAGGAGCATGGCCATATCCCGATCCCGGCGGCCTTCTGCGCGATAGATTCAAAAACAATAGCCGCACAGGACTATCGACTGACGGAGGAAACACACCTCAATCGCTTGTAAACAAAGCATGTGTCCGAATCAGTAATGGAGAAGCAAACATAGTTCTTATAGCTGGCGCTGAAGGCATCTGGAGCCGCCGCAGAGCGAAACGGGCCGGTGAACGCATCGCCTACACCGACCAATCACCCACTTCTCCAGATGAGACTCTTGGCAAAGACGTAACCATGAGTCATGAGGTGGAACTCGAACGTGGTTTCGCAATGCCCATAAATTTCTATCCAATATTTGAATCAGCCTTCAGAGCGTCACGCGGCGAGTCAATAGAAGGCCACAGAAACCGAATCAGTAAGCTTTGGGCTACTTTTAACAAAGTTGCCGTTAGTAACCCGTATTCGTGGGTTCGCAACCCAATGACAGCTGAGGAGATAAAACAGCCAGATAATGGCAATAGGCTTGTCGGTTTCCCCTACACAAAAGCCATGAACTCGAATTGGGACTTGGATCAAGCGGCGGCTCTTATCTTGTGCTCAGCTGAAGCGGCAGAGGCAGCCGGAGTTCCTAAAGATCGATGGCTCTTCCCTCATGCGGGCACTGATGGAGCTGACACCAACTTCGTTTCGAACAGGCAGAATCTATTTTCGTCACCAGCGATCAGAGTCGCTGGAAATCGCGTCCTTGAGCTAGCAGGAGTAACGGCGAACTCGGTGGACCATGTCGATCTCTATAGTTGTTTTCCATCTGCCGTGCAGATCGCAGCTACTGAGATGGGATTGGACCTCGATAAGCAGCTGACACAAACTGGCGGACTAACTTTTGCAGGTGGTCCGCTCAACAACTACGTCACTCACTCGATAGCCACTATGGCAAATGTTCTGCGCGAAGACCCGGGAAGCGTCGGTCTTTGCTCAGCGAACGGCGGATACATAACAAAGCATGCTTTTGGGGTTTACAGCACAACACCCCCCTCTAAAAACTTCCAGCACGAAGACTGCCAAAAAGAGATTGACAGCTTCCCCACTAAGCAACTGGATGCTGATTACGTCGGCCCAGCTACCATCGAGGCCTACACCGTCATGCATGGCGCGACGGGTCCAGAAGTTGGACTTGCTGCCTTGCTAACACCGAACGGTAGGCAGTGGGCTCAAACCACTAACTCTGATCTGATGGAAACGATGATGGAATCTGAGCACGTCGGTCTGGCTGTGGAAGTTACATCAGACTTTCAGTTTCATCTAATTTAACAAGGAACAACGCTATTCCTTTGCATAGGTCCGCCACCTGAACCAATTCATTACCTATTCTCACTTATGTGCAAACGGCGCTAATCGAACTGAGCAGTAACAGCTTCCGTTTAACCGTGTCTGACGGCATCCACAACGTTCTTCAACGGAATCATCATTTGGGTTTAGCAGCAAGCGTTAGCGTGAACGGCGCCTTCACTCAACCAGACATAGATCAGGCCACTTTCGTCGCTAAGGAATTAGCCTTCGTCGCTGAAAATTTTGGATATGACCAAATAATGGTCGTTGCTACTGAAGCATTCCGTCTCGCTTCCAATGGAGAAAAGGTTGCTGAACACATCTCGCTCTCCACCGGCCACGAAGTGAGGATCCTCTCAGAGGTCGAAGAGACTGGCCTGGCCTGGGAAGCCATTTCATCTGAATTTCCAGCTCATCCGAACATTGCTATGGCAGATCTCGGCGGGGGCAGCCTGGGCTTAGCTTTCGGACCTACGAATTTGAATAGACCCCAACAACAGTCCTCACACCGGCTTGGTGTTAGTTTGCTAAGCCCTCGAACTCTTAAAAACGGAGTTCTTAGTTCTGATACTAGGATCAGGCTCGAACACCACATCGCGAGCGAGCTTCGGCCTGCAATACAAAAATCCAAAAACCAGCTTCCTCTGCCGACAGTTTTAGTTGGTGGAGCTGCACGAGGTATCGCACAGCTTATTTATGTGTCGCGCCGAGCAGAAATGCCCGAGACAGAGCATGGATTTGTTATCGATTGCTCAGATTTAGGGCATTTAATCAACCGTCTTTCAAAGTTTCCTTTGGCTTCTCGTCTAGCCATGCCGGGGATGAAAGAACGGCGGGCTGAAGCTATGCCACTTGCT
>PCCJ01000096.1 GCA_002731665.1 Actinomycetota bacterium
CTCTTGCTTTCATGCGCGGTAGAACCCTTAATGACAGCTTCATTATTTTAGACGAAGCCCAAAACACAACGCCAGAACAAATGAAAATGTTTCTAACTCGAATAGGGTTCGGATCGCGCGTAGTTGTTACTGGAGACGTAACTCAGATCGACGTGCCCGGAGGGAAAAGTGGGTTGATAGATGTCGACGGAACGCTTGACGACGTAGAAGGAATAGCATTCGCTCGTCTTGGGGGCAGGGATATCGTGCGCCACCGAATCGTGCAAGATATTGTGAACGCGTACGAAAAAAAGACAAAAGGCTCACAGTCTTAGTGAAAAACACTCTTGTAGAAAAATTCCAGAGAAGGCTAAAATCAGAAACACAAATTACAGCGCTTGAAGTGTTGGTAATAAATGAACAAGAAGAGTTCATCATTGAAAAAGATCGCTACAAAGCCCTATGCGAACAGGTTCTAAGCTCAGTGTCCCTTACCGGTCAGCTAGAATTCTCTCTCCTGTTTGTAGATGAGGATGAAATGGCAAAACTTAACGAACTTCACATGGGACACGAAGGCCCGACCGATGTGTTGGCGTTCCCAATCGATGAACAATTAATAGCCGAGCCAGAAGGTGCCGGATTCTGGAATCGACTAAAGTTGAGGAACCAGTCGAGCTTTCCAGACCAGAAATTCCTGTTAGGAGACGTTGTTGTTTGCCCTTCTGTGGCTAATCGTAACGCTGCTGAGAATGCTGAATCTTATAGCGGACACAATGGGAACTTAATGAGTGAACTTGACCTACTAGTTGTCCATGGGGTTCTCCATGTGCTCGGGATGGACCACGCCAACCCCGCTGAGGAGAAAGAAATGCAATCTGCCGAACGTGTTCACCTCAGATCATTTTCTCATAGGTCTGTCTAATGACTTGGGCTCTAACTGTGGTGGGACTATCTGTCGTCGCAGCGGTACTTTTATTCCTGCGATTGATCGAGGTAACGTTTATTCGTTTAGGACGCGCTCGAGCATCTGGCCTCGACGAATCGGAGGGGACAAGCGACCGTTTGACAGAACTAGTTTCCAATCGCGAGAAAGTGCTTGCTCCCATAACAGCTCTGCGCGTTTCCCTCCAGGTGCTGATCGTCCTTCTCGTGGTCGCTTTCGTAGATAAGCGGTGGGGAGTCACTGGTATAGCAATCCAAGTGATGTTGGGTGCTGCAGTCTTGTTTATCTTCGGTGAAGCATTGCCGAGACGCTGGGCAATAGAAGCTAACGACCGTATGGCTAAGCTTTTAGTGCGCCCTGCCCAGATGATCAGTTCCTTTAAGGTGCTTCGTTTGATGGTGCTGCCAATAAATGCCTTGGCGAGCCGTTTAGGGCCTAAGCACAGCGGTGAGCAAAGTAGTGACCTGGCAGAAGATGAGTTGCTGGCAATGGCAGAGGCTGCTGCTGAGGCAAGGCTCATGGAAGATGACGAAGTTGACCTGATTGGGTCAATCATCGAACTGGGCGACACCATCGCTCGAGAAATAATGGTGCCTCGACCAGACATGGTTAGCTTAGTAGCTGATTGCTCAACAATCGAAGCGTTAAAAATCGTGGTTGAGTCCGGCTTTACTCGACTACCTGTCGTCGGTGAAAGTATCGATGATGTGCTCGGAGTCGTTTTGACCAAGGATCTACTCGCAGCTCACCTTTCCGGAGAAGGAGCTAGCTTGGTGCCAAAAATGCTGCGGCAAGCAGTATTTGTTCCAGAATCGAAAAGAGTCGTTGAACTAATGCGTGAAATGCAAGCATCAAAGTCGCATATGGCGATTGTGGTAGATGAATACGGCGGAACCGCAGGACTTATAAGCCTAGAAGACATTATTGAAGAATTAGTGGGCGAAATAGTCGACGAGTTTGATCACGAAGAGCCCTTAGTAGAAAAAATGAGAGATGGAAGCCTGCTCCTAGCTGGCAGAGTGCCAATCGATGAGCTCGAAGAGCTATTAGAAATTACGCTAGACGGCAGCGGAGATTGGGACACCCTAGGGGGCTTGGTCTTCAGTCTCGCAGGGCACGTTCCTAAAATCGGCGAAAGTGTGTGCTTGTCAGGATGGGAATTCACAGCTCACCGAATCGATGGACGACGTATACGACTTATTAGAGCGCAACGTGTGCGCGAAGGATCAACGTGAAATCAGGTTTTGTAACGTTTGTCGGTAGGCCTAACGCCGGAAAATCGACACTGCTTAATCAAATCCTTGGAACCAAGGTCAGCATCGTGTCTGATAAACCGCAAACCACCCGATTGAGAATTATGGGTGTTCTGAACAGAGACGACGCTCAGGTGGTATTCGTCGATACTCCGGGAATCCATAAGCCATTAACACAGTTAGGAGAGAGACTAAACGCCACTGCGAAAATGGCTATGAAAGATATTGACATAGCCTGTTTAGTTGTCGACGCCACAGCCAAGATCGGCAAGGGAGACAGAATGGTGGCACAGTCCATGCCGCCAGATTCAGTGGTGGTTATCACCAAATGTGATAAAGCGGGCCCCGACCAGATCATCGAACAATTAGCAGTTTCTGCAGAATTCAATGCCGAAGCTTATTTTCCGGTATCTGGAATTACAGGCAAAGGAGTAGAAGCATTAGTTCAGCACCTTGTCGATCGGTTAGAAGAAGGACCTGCTTATTTCCCGGAGGGTCAGATTACAGACTTACCAGAGTCATGGATGATTGCTGAGCTTGTAAGAGAGCAGCTTCTAGACCGTTTCAGAGAAGAACTCCCATACAGCATCGCGACCAGAGTGACAGAGTGGGAGCTACCTAGAATTCGGTGCGAAATCCTTGTTGAGAGAGAATCACAAAAAGGGATGGTCATCGGACGTAACGGGTCTGTCTTAAAAGAAATTGGCATTGCGGTTCGCAGCCAGTTGAAAGATAAAGGGGCGGGCATATTCCTAGAGCTGCAAGTGAAAGTAGAAAAAGACTGGCAGAGACGTGATGACTCGTTAGACCGACTGCTTAATATCAACGAGCCCGACTAATAGACCTCAGAAAATCGGTAGCCTCTTCTCGATCTTTTGTTCGAGCCATTGGAGGAAGGTTCTGAACCAAATACCACCTGTAATTAGCTTTTCCGAGACGCGGATCGAGCACAGCGACCACTCCACGATCATGAATAGTCCTTATTAAACGGCCGGTTCCTTGAGCAAGTAACGTAGCCGCTCTCGGTAAATCTACTTGTCGAAATGCTGCTGGACCTGCGAGGTCTCTTCTCGCTTGCAGTAAGGGATCATCGGGACGCGGAAAAGGGATCCTGTCGATCGTGACTAGAGACAGAGTATCGCCAGGGATATCGATGCCCTGCCAAAAACCCAGGGTGGCAAGCAAGACAGTTTCAGGCTCGGAAGTGAACTGTTCTATAAGTTTCGGTTTTGGTAAATCATTTTGCGAAAGGAGCGGAAAGTTGATCCGGTCGGCTAAGAGAGTCGCAGTTTCGTTTAGCGCTTTCCAACTAGTGAACAGACACAATGTCCTGCCTTCCGCCGCTGTTATCAACTGGGTGAGCTCTTCGACTACTGCTTCGCGGTAGGTATCAGAGCGCGGGTCGGGCATATGCAATGCGCAGTACAAGAGGGCTTGGTCAGCAAAATTGAAAGGACTGCCAACGTCTGTGTAAGAGTAAGAGTCCGCTGATAGACCAAGTCGCTCAGGCAAATCAGGTGGCAACGTGGCGCTAGTAAGCACCGCCGTGCGTTTACTCCAAAGTGCCTCTTCGAGGAACTGGCCCACATCAATAGGAGCAGTTCGTAACACGAGTGCTCTGTCGTTGCCTTCAACCCAAGTTACATGTGTCGATAATTGAGCTGAAACTAAATCGAGGTCATTCAGAAGATTCCCTGTTGCTCCCAAGACCCTCAACGATTCTTGTCCCTCTTGGTCTTCTGAATTCTTTTTTCGTAGCGCGGAACTTAGCGTTTCCACTCGAGTTCTAGCGAGGGCAAGAGCTGAGCCAAGCTCGCCATCTATTTTGAGTAGGCGTTGACCGCGCAGGGGCTCGAGAGCGGTAGCTATTTTGTTTCCTGCGTCAGCGACGGCTGTTGACTCAACATCGGTAGCTAGAATTTTTCTTGCGTTCCTAGCAATATTGCCAAATCTTCCCGGTGCTAAATCAATTCCAGCGACTGATGAAATAATTTCTTCGAGCTGATGAGCTTCATCAATGACAACAAAATCGTGCTCAGGCAAAATTTCAGCATCGCTTATCAGGTCAATGGCGTAGAGGTGTGTGTTGACGACAACGATCGTTGAGGCTTCTGCCGCTGCTCTCGCTGATTCTGCGAAACAAACTGGGCCCGACGGGCATTTAGTTGCGCCCGGGCATTCATCGCTTGTTACGGAAACTGATGACCAAACTCTTGAATCGGGCTCAAAAGTCAGTTCAGAACGGTCCCCGCTGATAGTTTCCTTCGACCAGGAAATTATTTCAGTTACTTGTTGGCCCAGCCGTCCGACTTGAGCTGAATCCTCCAACTCTAATTGGCTACCTGCGCTTTCCATTTCCACTAGGCGCTGTTTGCAAAGGTAGTTATTTCTTCCCTTGATAACCGTGTAAACCACCGGCTCATCAAGACACTGAGCGAGAAGAGGCAGATCTTTGTTGGCTAATTGGTCTTGAAGAGCTTTAGTGGCTGTAGCAATGATCACCCGTTCATTTGAAAGAATCGCCGGGATCAGGTATGCAAGGGATTTACCGGTACCCGTTCCGGCCTGCACCGCAAAATTTTTGCGATTTTTAAAAGAATCGGAAATAGTAACGGCCATCTCGAGTTGCCCAACTCTTTTTTCGCCACCGCCGGGGAGACCTTTAATCACGCGGGTGAGCGCATTGGTAACTTCAGTAGAGGCCTCCATAAAGACGACCGTAGCGGGAAGAAACTAATATTGGTGCGACTGTGATTCGAGTAAATGCTCTCTGGGGATCTAGTCTTCGATATGTGATCCCTGCATCCTTGGACTTAAATAACGTGCCTGCGCATGTTGCGTGTGTGATGGACGGCAATGGACGGTGGGCCCAAATGCGTGGATTGCAGCGCACAGAAGGACATGCTGCAGGCGAGGAAGCTCTTTTCGACGCTATCGAAGGCGCCGTAGAGGTAGGTATTAAATGGTTAACCGTCTACGCGTTCTCGACAGAGAATTGGAAGCGCCCACCCGAAGAAGTTCGTTTTCTTATGGCATTCAATGAGAGTTTGTTAGTAAATAGATCTCAAGAGCTCCATGAGTTGAACGTCAGGATTCGTTTCATCGGGCGCCGTAATTGGCGGGTTCCCAAGCGAGTTCTCAGACGGATAGATGAAGCTACTGAACTGACGAAAAATAATACAGGTCTAACTTTTACGATTGCGTTTAACTATGGAGGGCGTGCGGAGATCATTGATGCGATCAAGTCCATGATCGAAGATGACGTGCCGGCTCATAAGGTCGATGAACGGAAGTTGCGAAAGTATTTCTATGATCCACAAATGCCTGACGTCGATCTCATGGTGAGAACATCAGGTGAGTTTCGCCTCTCAAATTTTTTGCTCTGGGAAAACGCCTACAGCGAAATGGTCTTCACCGAAACATTGTGGCCTGATTTCCGTCGTGAACATTTATTCGACGCAATTTTGGTGTATCAAGAACGTGATAGGCGTTTTGGCGGATTGAATCGGTGATCAACAGGGCGGATTGGTAATTGTCGGTATGAAGCACTATCGAGATAGCGGTGTGATTGTTCGAACTTTTAAGCTTGGAGAGTCGGACCGTATTATCTCAGTCGTTACCGCCGAAAATGGCAAAGTGCGCGCCGTTGCGAAAGGAGTGCGCAAAACCAAGAGTCGCTTCGGTGGGAGACTAGAACTCCTTCGGCATCTTGATTTTCAGTTCTACCGAGGCCGTGGCGAACTTGACATTGTGACTCAAGTAGAGACGAGGGACTACTGGCCTCAGGTAACAGGAGAACTTGATCGCCTTACTAAAGCTATGACCGTCGCAGAGGCCATAGACCAGATTGCCGAGCACGGCGAAGATGACCCGAAGCTCTACCACATGCTATGCGGCGTGCTGAAGGCCTTAAACGCCTCAAATTCGCCAATGTTGGTGCCGGCGTTTCTGCTAAAGCTGTTGGCTCACGAAGGTCTAGCGCCGTCGTTAGATAGTTGCGTGGTGGGAGGGGAAGCATTACAACTTGAGTACTTCGATCCCGCATTGGGCGGTGTAACCTGCGTAGATCACCGGCGAGGTTTGAAAATTTCTGGGCAAGCGCTTGGCCTAATGAGAGCTACCTTAGGTGGTGGATTAGCATCGGTTCTGGAAGTTAAAGAAGGAGCCGCTACTGAGGAAGTAGCTACTCTTGTCCACCGCTTGTGGGAATTTAACGTCGATCGTCGTTTGCGAAGTACCGAACTATTTAGTTGAAAACGAGTTTCAACTAAGCAGTCCTTTAGGTCGGCCAGAAGTCTGTGAGTGAAGTTTCGCGAATTTCTTCTCAGCGCGCTTATCTGAAGTCGATCGACGCCAAATGATTGTCTTCCAAATAGCACCTGCTAGAGATAGAAATCCGAGAACCACTTGAGTTCTGTTCAACGCTTTGCACTGAGGATGCCAGCTTTCGACAATGTCTCCGGGCTTCGATGCTGAGATTTTAATGCGAAGTTTATCTAAATCGACCGCAGCGGGGGAGGGGTTCGTTATCGGTTTCGGACAGTCCCAAGCTACTAAATCATTATCGATTCCTTCATAACTAGTCTCAAACATAGTGATTGGCTGTGACCAAACAACAAAAGTTAAAACGAAGCAAATAAAAGCAATTGTGTGGTCTCGGATCACCATGGGCCTAACTTTACTCGGTGAAGTAGCCACCATCGGGATGCAAAATTTCACCAGTGAAATAAGAAGCCTCATCACTAGCTAAAAAAAGTGCTGTGTTGGCAATTTCTGATGGTAGGCCTTTACGGTTCATTGGAATATTCGAAAAAAATTGCTCAAACCGTTCTTTGGGCAACAGGTCGATCAAGCTAGTCATATGAGTGTCGATAAAGCCAGGCCCGATGGCGTTTACACGGATATCTACTGACGCTAAAAGTCGGGCAAGTTTCTTAGTCAACATCCAAACAGCAGATTTTGAACAAACATAGGGAATTGGTCCTGCATCAGGGTGTTTCGCCGCGATTGAGGCAATAGTAATTATCGATCCGCCTTTTCCTGCTTCGATCATTGGTGCGGCGCAGGCCTGAGCTGCTAAGAGGGTTCCATCGAGATTTATCGTCATTACCTTGCGAAAATCTTCAAGTTCGAGTTCCAGTAATTCTTTATGAGGGTTCTCTAAGTAGTCAGCCCGACGAGTAATAAATTTAACGTCGGCTTCTTGGTCACCGCTTCGATACTCGGAATGACTAACCCCTGCGGCTGTGACTACAACGTCTATAGATCCGAAGGTAGATAAGGCGTGGTCAACCATTGCCTGGTTATCTAATGGGCTTACAGCGTCATAATGGACGAATGTTGCGGTTCCGCCGGTCGTGTTAATCGAGTCGGCTGTTTGCTCACCGAGTTCATCAATAAGATCAGCGACCACTACAGACGCGCCCTCCTTAGCGAATTTCTGAGCGCAGGCTTTGCCGAGACCATTACCGCCACCAGTGATTACTGCCACTTTTCCATCTAAGCGCATATCCACTCCTTGAGAATCTGAAAATAAAGTAATTAGGTTTGAGTAATAAGAGACCACAAATTCGCTAAAGATGTAAGTATCAAAGAAGATGGCGGAACTGTTCGGGTTCGGTAGCCTGAATCTTCATGGCTTCTTCTGAACCAACACTTTTCAATCAAGTTGTAAACCTCTGCAAGAGAAGAGGGTTCGTTTTCCCTTCTGCAGAAATTTATGGAGGGTTCCGGAGCACCTACGATTATGGCCCTCTCGGCGTTTTGATGCTCCGAAACGTCAAAGATGCCTGGTGGAGGTCAATGGTTCAGATGCGTAGCGATGTCGTTGGTTTAGACGCTGCCATTCTTAGCCCACCTCAGATATGGGAAGCTTCGGGCCATTTAGCGAATTTTACGGACCCGCTAGTTGACTGCACTGCTTGCAAAACGCGTCATCGTGAAGATCAGCTCGAGGACCCTAACGTATGTCCTACCTGCGGTAAAGAAGGAACATTTACCGAAGCACGAGCATTTAATTTGATGTTTAAAACCAGTGCAGGCCCGGTTGAGGGAGCTGGAACGGAGGTTTATCTGCGGCCTGAAACTGCACAAGGGATGTTTGTTAACTTTAAAAATGTTTTAGAAACCATTAGGAAGAAACCGCCATTTGGCATCGCTCAAGTAGGTAAATCCTTCCGGAACGAAATAACTCCTGGAAATTTTGTTTTTCGGACTCGCGAGTTTGAACAAATGGAACTCGAATTTTTTGTGCCACCTGACGAAGCTGACACCTGGTACCGGTACTGGATGAGCGAGCGATATCAGTGGTACCTCGAACTTGGAGTTCCAGATGACCAACTGCGTATGCGTCCCCATGACGATGACGAGTTGAGTCACTACTCTTCAGGTACTAGCGACGTTGAGTTCATGTTTCCGTGGGGGTGGGGTGAGCTAGAAGGAATAGCTAACCGAGGCGATTATGACCTAAAGCAGCA
>PCCJ01000097.1 GCA_002731665.1 Actinomycetota bacterium
CTTGTATGGACGAATGCGCTACAAGACAGTCAGACACTTGAACTAAGTCGTTAGATGACCGGCTCCTATAAGCTGGCCGACCTTCTTCTATGCCCAAACGAACGGTCGTTCTATATCCAACAGAATTTGGCCCCGACACGTAGCCAACCTCCGGGATTTCTTCTTGTTGAAACTTCCGCAGAGCTGACTCAACAACAGCGATCTTTGCTTCAGCTTGAGCATCCTCATCGAGATGCTGCCAGTCACAACCACCGCAACCGCGCCGAATGTTCTCACACGGAGGCTCTCTTCTACCATCGCCAGGGTGTAAAATGTTCGTGATGCTACCTCTCGCGAATTTGTCTTTCTGTTCAGTAAGTTCTATTTCCAGCTCATCGTTCAGCGCTGAACCTGGCACGAATACGATTCGGCCATCGTTGAGACGGCCGACTCCATCACCACCGATTGCAAGATCATGAATGTTGACTCTCATAAGCACTCTGACCAGGCTACGGTCAACAACATGCCACGCTCTATAGAAATCGTTCCATCCGTACTTCCTGCAGATTTTTCTCGGTTGGGAGAAGAATGTATTGCCCTCGAAAAGGCTGGGGTAGATCGCATCCAATGGGATGTCATGGATGGAGTTTTCGTTCCAAATTTGACCTTTGGACCTGATGTCATAGCAGCCTGCCGACCTCATGTTGATGTAACGTTTGAAGCCCATCTTATGGTGGCAAACCCTGACGAGTTGTTACACACGTATGTGGACGCCGGATGTCAGATGATTATCGTACATGTCGAGACAACCCCACATCTCCACAGAACGCTGGGCGCTATCAGGGATCTTGGTTGCAGGCCAGCAGCTGCACTCAACCCTGCAACACCCCTGAATGCTGTGGCACATGTCCTGGATCTTTTAGACATGGTTCTTGTTATGACTGTAAACCCTGGATTTGGTGGGCAAGCGTACATACAGTCGATGGAGCCCAAGGTTCGCGCTTTGCGTCAAATGATTGCAGCTAGCGGACATGATGTTGACATAGAAGTTGACGGAGGAATTTCATCCTCAACTATCTCGGGCGCATCGGCCGCAGGAGCAAATGTTCTTGTTTCTGGAAGTGCTCTGTACAAGTATGAGCAAGGACTCGAATTCGGAGTTCAAAGCCTTCGACAACTAGCGCTAGAAGCCCAAGTCGATTGAGAGCACCCTCGCTTCTATTATCGATTTTTCTACTGGCCCTTAGCTCTTTCGGCTGCGGAAAAAATGATTCTCCTAGCACACAGTCTTTCTGCCGCTCTATCTCAGAATTACAGTTAAACGATGCTTTAAGCCTCAACATATCGGTAAATGATGATGCCAAAGTTCGCCTTGCCATCGGACAAACAGCTACTCTTATGGCCAAAGTCCTGGCAGAAACACCAAATAAGAACCAGAAAGATGCAGCTATTATTTCAGCTTTTATTAACGCTCTCTCAGATGCAGTGTCCAAAAGCGACTTCGACAAGCCACTTGAAAGAGCTGCTGCTCTGAGTGCAGTACAGCAAGCTTTCGCAGCATCTCTCTACCCAGCTGTGAGCAAATTCAATGCCTTCACGGCTCGAGCCTGTTCGCCAGGCCCGAGACCCTAGCGTAAATCCACTTAATTAATCTCTCCGCGCTTCACTATCACGTGATCGCAGAGGCCATAACTTTTGGCTTGTTCAGCTGTGAACCATCGATCTCTTTCACTGTCTGCCGTCACCTGATCCACTTCTTGACCACTATGCATACCAATTATCTCAGCCATCAGCTTTTTAATGTAAGACATTTGTTCAGCTTGAATTGCTATATCAGAGGCTTGTCCTCGCACTCCACCTGAAGGCTGGTGCATCATTACTCGTGCGTGTGGCAGGCAGTATCGCTTTCCTGCAGCTCCAGCTGTTAGCAGGAACTGACCCATTGATGCGCCCAAGCCCATACAAACGGTAGCTACATCACAACTCAGGAACTGCATAGTGTCATAAATAGCCATACCCGCCGTAACAGACCCACCTGGGCTATTGATATAAAGCCAGATATCTTTCTCGCGATCTTGACCTTCTAGGTAGAGCATCTGAGCGCAGAGAATATTCGCTATATCATCATCAACCTCTGTTCCGAGGAAAACAATACGATCGTTGAGAAGTCGGTTGTAGATTTCTCCTGGTCCGGCAGGAGCGCCGGCGGACAATGCTGGTTCGGGATGTATCAGAGGCATGCTTTGGAGGTTATCCGCTCGCGGCGTTAGGACCGATGTCGTTCTAGACTCTATTGCATGGACATCGAAGAAGTTTCAACGCCGGCGCTCTGCGCAGATCTCGATAATTTAGAATGGAATCTCCAGACTATGGCTGAGCGGGTTCCTGGAACACGGCTAAGACCTCACGTTAAGGCGCACAAAATGACCCAGTTGGCAGCTCGCCAGCATGCGCTGGGCCACACGGGATTCACCTGTGCAACGGCGAGAGAGGTACTTGGTTTGGCAGAGGCAGGACTGGGCACCGATCTTCTTTTAGCCAACGAGTTGTTAGATCCTCTGCGACTATCTGCTATGGCTCATTGCGACGCTCGGATAACAATCGCAGTAGATAGCGAAGAAACTATTCTCGCTGCACATAAGGCTGGAATAGCCGAGTGCGTCATTGATATACGCGTTGGGTTTCGATGCGGTTGCGAGGTTGAAGAGGCCGCATTTTTAGCCGACTTAGCGAGGTCAAAGGGGATGCATGTGCGTGGCGTCATGGGTTACGAGGGGCACGCAATGGGTGTAGTGGACTTAGATAAGCGACGAGATCTAACCCATAGAGCCATGGAACGTCTCCTGAGCGCCCATGAACTAGTTGGTGGCAATCTAATCACGGGTGCGGGAACAGGCACTCACCTGATAAATACTTGGGTCAACGAAGTTCAAGCAGGTTCTTACGTACTAATGGATACTGCTTACACCTCACAGATAGACCAACCTTTCAAGCAGGCACTTTTTTTACGATCAACTGTTATTTCAAAGGCAAAAGATTTTGTTGTTTGTGATGCTGGTCTTAAAGCTCAGGGCATGGACCATGGGAACCCAACGTATCTGGATGGGGAAATAATGTTTTGTTCTGATGAGCACACAAATATTATCCCTAATACGCCACTAGCAATAGGTGATCAAATCTCCCTTGTTCCTGCTCATGTTGACCCAACTATGGCTAAACATGAAATTCTTAATTTAGTTAGGGGTGGGAAGGTCGTCGACCAATGGAATATTGATCTTCGACATTGGTAGCTAAAATTTAGCTGAAAGCGATAGTGCTAATTGGCGAAAAGCTCTGCCACGATGGCTGATTAATTGTTTCTCTTCCGAAGCCATTTCAGCGAAAGATCTTCCATCTCCTTCTACCGGGACAAAGATCGAGTCGTATCCAAAACCTTTTTCTCCACGAGGCAATCTTGATATAAAACCTTCTACTACTCCTTGCGCACTTAACACCGATTTATCTGGAAAGACAACCATCGCAACAGTCCTAAATCGAGCCGTCCGCTGGTCTTCTGGCACGCCCTCTAATGCTTTGAGCAACTTCATCAAATTGTCGACATCAGTAGCACCTTCGCCCGCAAATCGGGCGCTACGAACTCCTGGAAGGCCGTTCAGGTAGTCAACCTCTAATCCTGTATCATCAGCGACTGCAGCATCCCCGGAGAAGTTACATACGGCAGTAGCTTTCAAATGGGCGTTCCCCTCAAGCGTTTCCGCGTTTTCCTCGATATCGGCAAGGCCCTTAGGTCGCTCATCTATTCTGCAGCCAACCAAGATATTAGAGATTTCTTCGACCTTGTGTGGATTTGCAGAAGCCATGACTAATCGCATGTGCAGCCTGTCAACTGCCTGTCCCTAAGATTTCTTTCTGCATCGCTATGATCTCTGAAATTCCTTTTTCCGCAAGGCTAGTTAAGGCATCAAGCTCACTCCGATCAAATGGATCTCCTTCGGCTGTTCCTTGGACTTCCACAAACCGCCCGCTACCTGTCATAACCACATTCATATCAACAGAAGCGGTCGAGTCTTCCACATAGGGCAGATCTAGTTTTGGAGTTCCATCCACAATTCCGACCGAAATTGCTGCACAAAAATCTGTCAAGGGGTGAACTTTAATCAGACCACGCTCCATTAGGGAGGTACAAGCATCATGCAGAGCCACGAAACCACCGCATATTGATGCTGTTCGCGTCCCCCCATCGGCCTGCAAGACGTCACAGTCAACCGTCACTTCTCGTTCACCCAACAACTTCATATCGCATATAGCCCGCAGAGACCGACCTATTAATCTCTCAATCTCTAATGTTCTGCCTTTTTGCTTGCCCTTTTTCGATTCGCGGTTAACGCGTTCATGGCTCGAACCTGGAAGCATCGAATATTCTGCTGTAACCCAGCCCTCACCCTTACCCCGCATCCATCGAGGAACATCATCATCAATCGAAACGGTACAAAGTACTTTAGTTCGACCAAAACTGACTAGAACCGATCCAGGAGTTTGCTCTGTGAAACCGCGCTGAAATTTAATCGGCCTTAGTTCGTCATTATTTCTTCCATCAGGACGCATTAGTAATCTTTCTTGTTAATTCACATCACACTGTAAAGATAGACCCCGTAGCTGCTAGGTCAACAATCCCGCTAAAGGCCATTTCCGCTTCAGCCAAGTGAACAGACCTATCAGAGTTGGGCGGTATGTGTGTCACTACCAGACGCTTAGCTTCAACTTTAGAGGCTTCAGATGCTAGGTGGCGACAACATATGTGAGGTATTGATAAATCCTTCGTTGTTTCTGTAAGAGTTCCTTCACCCAATACCAGAGAAGGTTTTATCCCAAGATTGCTCAATGACCAATTCGGACCTGTGTCTGCCGTATAGAAAATTGATTTGTCGCCCAAGGTGAAACTCATAGCAAGAGTCTCGACAGGATGATCTGTCCTAGAAAAACGAATCGTGATATCTCCGACTACAGACGCAGCTCGGTCTTCGACTATTTCCCATTCAAACAAGTCCGAACTATCACCGTCAGGGTGAAATGCATCAGTCACCTGTTGCACTCCGACTGTTGTTAAAACTTTGAGATTGGCGCGCTGAGTAAAATACTTGACGGCGTTGTAGACAACGGGTAGCTCTGCACAATGGTCTGGATGATGATGAGAGACTAGAAGCGCATCAAGATTCTCTATACCAACATGCTCTTGTAAATTCGCTAACGTTCCCGGGCCACAATCGACCCACAAGCTAGTTGTCGCACTTTGAACAAGATAGCCGCTACATGCTTCCCCAGCCGCTGCATAGGTACCAGAACAACCCAACACTGTTACAGACAACGCGCTCATTTTCAGCTAACTCCATCCGAACTCAAAGCCCCGTAGCCAAAAAAGTTATTCACCAACATAATCGTAAGCTTTCGGTGAAGGTCTAAAGCAATGCAGCATCAAGATTAAAAATAAATAATTTTTTCGGCACTTGCGGTAGCCGAATCAAGGTCACTCGTCCACGCTCCAGTCGAAAGATACTTCCAACCATAATCGCAAACCACAAAAACAATTACGCCACTTTCTATTTGCGCCGCAGCTTTACGGCAGCCAGCTAGCGCAGCCCCAGAACTGATACCAGCAAAAAGCCCAGCTTCCTTTACCAACAGTCGAGCACATTCGATTGACTCTTTGGGACGCACAATCATTTTGCGATCAAGCAAGTCTTGTCCTCCCCAACGCTCAAAAACTGGAGGCACAAACCCATCATCAAGACTTCTAAGCCCTTCTACGTTTTCACCGGCCGGAGGCTCAACGGCCCAAACTTGAACACTTTTTTTCATCTCTTTTAGATAGCTGCCGACGCCCATAAGGGTTCCGCTTGTACCTAGACCAGCGACAAAATGCGATATGTCTGGTACGTCCCTTAATATTTCTGGCCCCGTGGTTTCGTAGTGAGCTCGTGGATTAGAGTCATTTCCGTACTGATAGAGAAAAGCCCATTCTGGGTGTTCAGCAGCCATCTGCCGAGCAACGCGCACTGAACCATTAGAACCCTGCTCTCCTGGGGTAAAAATTATTTCTGCACCAAAAATTTCTAACAACTGGCGTCGTTCGACAGAAATGCTTTCCGGCACAACAACAACTATTGGGTAGCCTCGCTGACTCGCAATCATGGCCATTGCTATTCCTGTATTTCCTGAGGAAGGCTCAATAATCGTTTGACCTGGCGTCAACAGTCCCTTCATCTCAGCATCATTAATCATTGCTTTAGCAATTCGATCCTTTACTGAACCAGCCGGGTTGCTACCTTCCAGCTTTGCCAAAATTTGGACATTCGAATTCGGACTCAGCTGGCTAACATCAAGGATTGGCGTTTCACCAATTAGTTCATCTATTCCTCTATAGACGGTCAAAGCATTTAGCCTCCGGCTACCGCAGGCAGAATTGACAATTCGTCGCCGTCCATGACGGCTGTTGCCATTTTGTCTAGATAGCGCACATCTTCATCATTTACATAAACGTTTACGAACCGATGCAAAGATCCGTCCTGGTCCAACAGATTGGTTTCCATTCCAGGAAATTTACGCACAATCCCTTCAATTATCTCTCCTACTGTTTCCCCATCTACATCGAGACGAGCCTCGCCATTCGCGTGGGGTCGTAAAACAGTAGGCAAACGAACGCTAATAGACATCAAATCTCCATTTCCAAAACCCGACTTATCTTGTCAAGATTCTAGAGGACAAATAGCTGATACCCCACTAGGGACGCTCTTGTTCCCACAACCCTCAGAACCAGTATCATTGCCAGTATGGTGCAAAAGGGCCCCTCGGATAGAACGACGGTCGCTTCCAACCGTCGCGCCCGGGCAGATTACGACATTCTTGATACTTACGAGTGTGGCTTGGTACTTAAGGGAAGCGAAGTGAAATCACTCCGAGCGGGCTCCGTTCAGATCAATGATGCATTCGCTCGAGTTAGAAGTAATGAGATATGGATTATGGGAATGAGCATCTCTCCATGGAGCCATGCTTCAGCACAAAACGGTCACATCGTCGATCGGCCTCGAAAACTTTTACTTCATCGAACAGAAATCAACAAATTACGAATACGCACTGAACAAGAACCTCTTCAGATGATTCCACTCTCAATTTATTTTCGAGAAGGACGAGCGAAATTAGAATTAGCGCTTGCAAAAGGCCGGAGGATGTATGACAAGCGGCACGCAATTCGAAAACGCGAATCAGACCTAGAAGCGCGACGCGCCATGAGTTACCGAAACCGTTAACGCTTCAAGAACCAATCGCCGTTCAATGAGCGGTAGCCTTGAGCATTATTGCCAAGACCCTGCGCTTGGCAGATCACGGGGGTGATCGGCTTCGACTTTGACGGTTGATTTGAGAGAAGCGAGTCGTGGTCTCCGGATCCACGTTAAAGAGTCGGAACAATCACAAACGCCAACGTCAAAACCAATGACATGGCACTCGCTGCCTGATAAAGGCAACGGGTAACGGCCCCACTACCTCAGCCCTTCAGGTAGAGGTGGCCCTCATTTGAAGGGCTTGCTTGTCGCTATTACTGGCGTAGGGACAAGGACACTTAGTCAGGTACGGGTATTGAATCTGGTGTCTCTGCCAGTCTCCACCCCGACAATCCCCTCAGTGACTGCACTCGGAGAAGACTCAATGAAACGCTGAAGGACGCGGGTTCGATTCCCGCCACCTCCACAAACGCGCGCTTTCCAAAAAGCTAGTACCTGTTATCTGCTGCAGCCTTACCGGCCCTGCCAAACTGGCTTTCTTTTTTCTGCAAATGCTCGGGTCCCTTCTGAGCTGTCGTCGGTGCGCGACAATAACTGAAAAAGGTGGTTTTCTAGCCTCAGACCTTCTTCTAACGGCATGCTCATGCCCTGCATAGCTGCCTGTTTTATAGCTCTGACAGCTAGCGGACCAGCTTCTAACAGCTTTGACGCCATTGCTTGCGCTGTTACCATCAGTTCTTCAAGTGGGACAACTTTGTTAACTAACCCAAGTCGATATGCCTCCGCCGCATCAATCCGATCACCGGTATACAGCATCCACAAAGCTTCGCCGAGCGGGATCGTGCGCGGAAGTCTTTGTGTGCCACCGCCGCCAGGCAACAGACCGAGTAAAACTTCGCCTAACCCGAATTGCGCGTTTTCCGATGCTATTCGAAAATCACAACTGAGTGCTTGCTCAAGCCCTCCACCATTGCAGTGTCCATTGACTGCGGCAATTATTGGCTTCCATATTTCTAACCCTCGCATAAGGTCACCGCGGGGAGAGGCATTGAAAGCTTCAGCAGGCGCCGGACTATTATTGAAATTTAGCTTTATGTCGCTTCCAGCACAGAAGGCTTTATCTCCTGCCCCGGTTAGTATTGCCACCCATGCGTCGTCATTATGCGCAAAATCTGCCCATACCTCTGCCAATCGGTCATACGTCGGTTGGTCGCACGCGTTGTATGCATGGGGCCTATTGATAGTTACATAGGCCACACGGTCACGAATCTCGTAGATAACGCTGTCCATTTATTCCCCTCTCACAGGACCTCTAGTAGATCATAAGACAATTGGCTTCTGAGCACCGAAGCTCAAAAATTCACAACACAGTTAGAGCTTTTGACGACCATCCCGAGCCTTTTAAGATCTAACAGCTTTTGTTTACCGCAACAGACAGAAGATCACTAACGCTATAGCAACAACCGCTGGTAGCCAATAAGGCTTCGAAAACCCAGTTTCATTTGTCAAAGTTACTTTCTGGTCTAGGATGAAATTATGGATGTCTCTAGATTTCCACTTATCCCAGGAAAAATCCCTCCAACCATCACACATGCGGAGGGAGTCTGGCTGCACACCTCGAATGGTCATAAGATTCTTGATGCTGGCGGCGGAGCCATAGTCACAAACATCGGGCATGGCAGGAAGGAAATCGCCGATATCGCCGCATCTGCACTTCGTAAACTCGATTACGTAGTTCCTACTTTCGCTACAGAAGCACGAATTCAACTAGTTGAAGAGGTAGCAGATAACTGGCTACCCGATCCATCTTGGCGTTGCGTCTTCAACAGCGGTGGCTCTGAGTCAGTTGATGCTGCTATTCGGATAGCGCAGCTACATCATGTCGCCTGTGGCAGGACAGAACGTTACAAAGTCATAGGGCGAGACGTTTCATATCACGGCGCGACTTTAGGCGCCTTAGCTGTAGGGTCTCATGACAGACGCCGTAAAGGCCTTGAATCTGCTCTGGCTGTAATGCCAAAAACAAGTTACGAAGATGCCGAGCAGCTCGAGAAAGTAATCGAAATCGAGGGAGCGAACACCATCAGCGCGTTTATCGGAGAGCCTGTTATCGGGGCGGCGGCCGGAGCATACGTAGCTCCCGAAGGATATTGGCGGACCATAAGCGACATCTGCCAGCGGCACGACATTCTATTGATCGCAGATGAGGTGATGACTGGTTTTGGCCGCTTGGGCGCTCCCATGGGGCATCAACTTTTTGACTTTACTCCAGACATTATCGTTTCCGGGAAGGGGCTCGGTGGTGGCTACGTTCCCATGGGCGGGGTTTACACAAGGCCAGATGTAGTAGCACCAATCGCCGAAACTGACTTGGCGCTTATGTTCTACACATTCGCTGGCCAAGATTTAGGTTGCGCTGTCTCTAAAAAGGTTTTACAGATTATGCGCGAAGAAAATCTAGTGGCTCAGGCCTCTAAAATGGGAGTGCTACTCCGAGCAAAATTGTTAGAAGAATTTCAAGACCACCCTCATGTGTCAGATATTCGAGGCGTGGGACTCATGCATGGAGTCAGTCTCGTAGCCGATCGTGATTCCGGCCGGGCTTTCCATCGGTCTGCAGGCTTTGCAGAGCAGGTATCCGCTGCTTCGTTGGAGGCTGGTGTCTGGGTGTACCCTGCAGGCTCGGGCGTCTTCGACGATGCTCTACTGTTTGGGCCACCTTTTATAATTTCAGATAGTCACATTGATCAAATGGTGACCACCGTAAGCAAAACAATCGATCTGATATCAAACAGAATCTGATTGAGATTGCTTGACCTGACTTGCCAACAAACACGCAACAATCGAGGTAACCATAATGAAGGCGAATCCCCACTTGTAAGCACTATACGCATCCGCTGGTCCGCTGGGTTCTCCTAAAATTGCAAAAATAGCTGCTAGGCCAAGCGCTCCTCCAAATTGGCGTGCAGTCTGTGTAACACCGCCAGCAAGACTAAAAAACTCTGGCTTTACTTCCGACACTCCAGCTGCTGCTAATACACCCAAACTCAGGCCCATTCCAGCAGCGCTCATTACAGCTCCTGGTAGATACCCAACTACGTAGTTGGGCTGTTCGTTTAACATTATTATCCACCAAAGCATTCCCAAAGCACATATAAATGTTCCAGGTCCTGCAACTAGTCTGTGGCCGTAACGGTCAGCAAGAGGGCCAGCAACCATGGCTGCAATCGTTACGCATAAGGCTGCAAGCGCAGTAGATAAACCAGTTATTCCTATCGAGTATTCCCATACATCGGTCAAAAATAGAACTAAGGAAAGCATCAACGCATACATACCTAAAGTAAAGGTAAATAAAGCTAATGAAGCGCGACGAAAAGATGGAATAGCTAACAAAACTCGAGGAAGAATTGGGTCAGGGTGTCTCTTGTTGCAAAAAAGGAAACCAACGAAACAGGCCGCTCCTGAAAGGACCAACAATAGAATCCAGCCTGACGTCCAACCCCAGTCGCGTCCTTGAACGATTGCAAGCACGAGCAGCGCTGTTGCTAGAGAAATAAGTCCTCCACCCAGCAGATCCGGTTTAGCGCCTGATGCATTTTTTGGCGTTTCGACGAATACTCGTTTACTTAGAATTAGCGCTATCGCTCCGATAGGTAAGTTGATCATGAACGCCCATCGCCAATTTGCTAGTTCGATTATTCCTGCTCCGATAGCAGGGCCAAAGGCATTTGCTGATGCAAAGCAAGCTCCCCAAAGAGTTACCGCTGTAGCACGACGTTCAGAGGGCCAAGAAGCAATAACTAGACCCATAGAGGCTGGGGTGATCAGCGCTGCTCCAACGCCTTGGAAACCTCTCATAGCTACTAGAAAAAAAGCGCTAGGAGAAATAGCAATGCCGACAGACGCCACAACAAAAACCACTAACCCAATCGATAGAATCCGCAGCCTTCCCGTACGATCAGCTAACCGTCCACTAACCACTAACAAAGCGGCGTAGACAAGGACATATGCATTAAGAACCCATGAAAGTTGAGCGCTCGATACTCCATCGAAATCTTTTCGAAAACTCGGAAACGCAACATTGATAATAGAACCGTCTACTCCCACCAAAAACATTGCTAAACCAGCCGCCGCTAGCGACAACCACGCTTTACGAGTGATCTCTACAACAGGTGCTTCAGACATCCTCAAAGCCTAACTCTCTTTCTTGCTAGGTACGAACAAATCGAAACTGAACCAGACGACTCGCAAACCAGATCTTCAACCTACGGGCCAAACTTCATGGTCATTAAACCCGCGCGCTGAAAAAACCTAGTGCCTGAATCCCCACTAGGAAACTCGAAGCGCAAACGCACTTATGCCCAGGTCGCGTGATGATTTTCGCCTTTTCGCAGGATTGTGGCTAGCACGAAGTGTGTCCACGTTGTTATGTATATGAGCGTTCCAGCCGAACATAAAATACCGTCTAACTGGGCACTGGTTTTATTATCTGCAACGTCACAAGCGAGAAATTTTCGGCAACAGCGTGCCTCTAAATTATTTTCGCCTTTGTCTACCCTAGTAGCTCATGGCCATTTGAGCCTAGCTCAACCTCTCGGACCACCCAACGATGACTTTTGCCACTGATTCGTAAGCGAGCCGGGCCGTCTACTTCGACTACAGGCATCACCTTACATTTTGGGCACTGACACGGTGGGTGCATCAACGGGTTCGGCGGGGTTTCCCAGTCGTTTTCAAGAGCAGTGCAAGCTTGTTCAGCCACAAATTCAAGTTTAGCTATGCATTCATCAACTAATTGGCACAATAGCCAGACATATTAATCCATGATTTCTGCAAGCTACTGCTCAATCCAGCACCTTAAGAAGCGTGGCTTCTCAGACCAATTACCTTCCGGTAGCGAGGACCTGAGCGAACATAGTTTTTTCAGTAATAGCCTTTGTAATTCTATTTTCAGATATTCGCGAGAACTTTTTGAATCTATCGTCGCACCCTCTCAATTCATAACGTCGCATTATTAGTTACCTCTCACATATTAATCCATCAAAATAGGTAGCCATGAATATAGGCTCTCCACATGAAACTAGGCATGAGCATTAACTACGTTGGCGATTTTCATTCATCTGTAGAAAAAGTTATTGAATACGAGAATGCGGGGCTGGACATTGTTTGGGTAGCCGAAGCCTACAGCATCGACGCAGTTAGCCAAGTCGGATTCCTAGCCGCCAAGACAAAAAAAATAGAGATTGGAACTGGCATCCTTAATGTCTACTCGAGGACCGCAGCGGCAATAGCCCAGACTGCTGCCGGCTGCGATTACGTCAGCAACGGAAGATTTATTCTCGGTTTGGGAGCTAGCGGCCCACAAGTAATAGAAGGGTTTCATGGGGTGCCTTATGAAAAGCCCATGAAAAGGATTAGCGAGTACATAGACATAACCCGAATGACTTTGAAACGCGAACCCGTTATCTACAGCGGTAAGACGGTACAAATCCCATTGCCCGAAGGTACGGGCACCGGTCTTGGCAAACCGCTTAAGTTAATTAATCATCCTGTACGAAATGAAATTCCCATTTGGTGGGCTTCACTAATGCCCTTGTCGGTAAAAGAGACAGCTAAATCAGCCGACGGTTGGCTGCCGGTTTTCTTCGTTCCTGATGAATTCCAAAAAGTTTGGGGTGATGATCTGAAGGCCGGAACTGCTTTAAGAGATCAAGGCTTAGGCAAACTTTCGATTGCAGCATCCACCACTGTCGCCATTGGAGAAGAATACGTGGACGAAAGCGCCGACAGAGTCTTAGACCGACAGCGCCCTACTACCGCTCTCTATTGGGGAGGGATGGGTGCTCGCGATAAAAATTTTTACAATACCATCGCGCAGAAATATGGCTACGAAGAAGAGGCAATCGAAATTCAGGATCTCTACTTAGACGGCCAAAAAGATGCCGCAGCGGCGGCTGTTCCCGGAGATTTCTTACAACGAGCGAACCTTGTAGGGCCAGCTTCATACGTCAAAGAACGCCTCGGAGCTTGGAAAGAGGCAGGGGTAGACGTTCTCAACATTACGCCGGTAGGACCTGATCCAGTAGGAACGATGGCAACCCTTAGACAATTAATCGAAGACGCTTAGCTCGTAAACGGTGCGTTACTCTACTTAATGCTTATTCGTCGAACCCTACGTAAGAGACAACGCTCTCGTTTGAGGCTCTGAGGGACTGAACATCATTAGCCACAAAGGTTTCATCAGGATAGCCCATAGCCACGCAAGTCATAATTACTTCGTCTTCTGGGATATTAGCAAATTCTCGAACTACTGAAGATTGCATGATCCCCTGGCCGTTGATAACTGAACCCAATCCCTTAGTCCAAGCAGCCAGCACGAGACCGTATGTTGCCGCTCCTAAATCGAAGTGGCCGACCGTATCGTGTTCCAGCGCTTTATCAAGAGTAACGACGATAGACACTGGAGCATCGAACTGACGAAAACCTCGCATTACCCAGTCTTGTCGACGTTCTTTATCATCTCGTTCAATTTCCATAGCAGAGAAAAGTTGGATCGCTATCTCCACTTGTCGATCTCGATGTATCCCTTCGTACCCGTGACCCATCTTTATTTCCCGATCTACCGATGCGCCAGCAAGCATTCGTTCTGTGTTGCCTTTTCGAATTTGTTCCAGCGGATCACCAGTGATCACATGGAAGTGCCACGGTTGCGTATTCATTGAGGAAGGGGCCCGCTTGGCGATTTCAATTATCTCATCAATGATTTCTTTAGAAACAGCATCCGGCTTGTAACCACGGATACTTCTACGCTGTTTCACAAGAGTTTCAAAGTCAATTTTCGGTTGTTTAGAAATATTCTCTGCCACGCCAACACCTTAATCCGTGGCACCACAATAACTACTTCTTTAGTCTTTTGACAGCCACAAAAACTTCTCTGAGAATTACTTCGCAATCTCAAATATGAAGAAATTGCTAGAGCACCACTAATCCAATTAGCCAAATATTAACCCAACATGAGCCAGTGATTAAAAGTTGCTAATTACAAGCTCGCCACTAGCAACCATCTCGACGTCATTCCACATAACGACGAGCTTTCGCCTTTTTCCCTTTGATGGTCGTGGACTTAATAGCCTTCACCACCGAATCAACTGATTTCTCAGGCACACCAACTACTGCAAACGTGTCTGATATTCGTATCGGGCCAATCTGACTGCCTGTCAAGTTCGTTTCACCCGCTATTGCCCCGACCAAGTCACCGGGACGGATACCCGAGCGCTTTCCTAGTTCAATATAAACCGATCCAACAGCGCCATCATACTTTTGCCCCTTCCTGCCACGATCTTTAGCCTGCGCTCGACCTTTGTTTTTGCCTCCCCGGCTGCCACCTCTTCGTTCTGGATTACCCTTGTCTGAAACTTCTGGTATTTCTATTTCTTGGATATCAGCGTTGTTTGCAAGATGAAGGAGTTTTAGAGCTGCTAACGCAATACTCCGATCGCTGCCAGCACCGGACAGCGCGTGAAGCACTGGGTTGAAGTCCTCTAAGTCAGGAGAAGCCAATGCCTCACTTACAGACAAAACTGTTAGCTCAGTCTGGCGACGTCGAAGATCGTCAACTGATGGAACTTTCTGTATGTTAATAGTCTGTTTGGTTAAATGTTCAATGTTGGCTAACGCCCTTCTGTTCTTAGGCTCCGCCAGTGTTATAGCTACCCCTTCGCGACCAGCTCGTCCAACACGACCAATTCGATGCACATAACTCTCGGGCGCCGCAGGCACGTCAAAATTCACTACATGAGTAAGAGAATCAACATCCAAGCCTCGGGCTGCAACGTCAGTCGCCACAAGTAATTCTGCTGTTCCTTCACGGAGTCGTCCCATCACTCGGTCGCGTTGGTTCTGATCCATACCTCCATGTAACGCTTCAGCTCTGTAGCCACGAGTATTCATAGTGGCGGTTAGTTCGTCCACGTCAGTTCGGGTTTTACAAAATACAATCGTTGCTTTTGGTGCTTCAATATCAAGAATTCTGCCCAATGCTGCGGGTTTATGTTTTCTCTGAACTAGGTAAGCGCTTTGACGAACTAAAGTTTTAGATGCTTTGTTTCCCGTAGCAACAATTTGCACCCTTACTGGATCAATTTGATAACGCTTAGCTATTGAGTTAATTCGCGGCGGCATCGTGGCAGAGAAAAGAACTGTCTGTCGATCTGCTGGAGTTGTCTCTAAAATAGTTTCAATGTCTTCAGTGAAACCCATGTCGAGCATTTCGTCTGCTTCGTCAAGGACAACTGTTTTTAGTGAATCAAGTTTTAGTGATTTACGCTTTAGATGATCGATAGCACGACCAGGAGTAGCAACAACTACATGAACGCCTTTACGAAGAGCAGACAGTTGTTGCTGAATCGGCTGACCACCATAGACCGCTACGACTTTGACGTCCTGCTTAGCCCCATATTCGGCAATCGCTTTAGTCACCTGCATCGCTAATTCACGAGTCGGAACCAAGATCAAGGCGACAAGCTTGACAGGTTCGCCAGCATCAATCCCATTTAAGATGGGCAAAGCAAAAGCAGCTGTCTTGCCAGTGCCTGTTGCGGCTTGACCAAGTAGATCAGAGCCAGTCAGCAAATAGGGAATGGCCTCAGCTTGCACCGGAGTCGGGTCGCTGTATCCAAGAGTCACCAAGTTTTTTAAAAGCTCTTTTTTCAGACCTAGGTCAGCAAAGCCATTTTTGGAACTATCGGTTTCAGGTTTCTTAAGAACTTTGTCAGTTTTCGCCATTAGAAGTTAAGTTCCAGCAACCGGCATCCGGCATCCAAACGCGAACAGGTTCCATAGTCGCTATTGCGCGACTCGCCATTCGCTAGTTCAGACAAGAAAACCCTCGTCCTGTACTTAGCTGTCGCACGCAGCGCAGCACCAAAAGTTTCTATCATCACCCTTAGACGGTACCGACCTTCATCACCTTTCTCCTTACAAGAACGAAAGTTAAGTTCAGATCTCTGATCATTTATGTCGAGCAATGTTACAAAAGGTTCCTATCGCAGCTTCAGCTTGCACTTCACATGCCTACTTAAAGGTCGCTGATTCACAGGCAGCAAGGACCAAAAGAGAGCTTCTGAGCACTAAATTTTCCTAAAATGTAGGTGTGAGGCACACTACGAATAACAGGTATTTCTTTAAGCAGTTACGTTTCTTCTGTAGCATCTCCTCGGGGGTAACGAACTAATGAGTGAACAATGGCAAAGTTAATTACTTCGGGAATGCGCGCCGTAATCGCAATGATGCAGCATGAGACAAACACGTTTTCGCCAGTCCCGACTCCTTTTTCGAGATTCGGAACAAACGGAATAGATGTTCCCTGCGGAAATGATGCGCTAAAAAGCTTTGATGGAACCGGAACTGGTTTCGGAGCGTTTGTAGATATCGCTCGATCAGCAGACATGGAATTAGCCACCCCTATAGCGGGAAACGCTGCCCCAAGTGGGCCAGTTGAGAGCGAAGCGTATAGCGCGATGACAGACGCAATCTGCGAATCAATCTCCAAAGGGTGCGACGTCTGTTTCCTTGATTTACACGGAGCAATGGTGACGGAATCTCTTGCAGATGGAGAAGGCGAACTCCTGCGCAGAATCAGGTCAATCGCCCCAGATCTACCAATAGCGATAAGCCTGGATCTGCACGCCAACATGACTGAAGCCATGGTCGAGAATTGCGACATAATGGTCGGTTACAAGACTTACCCTCATATCGACATGTACGGGGCAGGTGAACATTCCGGACGATTAATGCTTCGAATGTTGAATAGCGAAATTGATCCTGTCATGACATGGGGCAACATTCCGCTTCTCGCCCAAACGCTCCGAATGGGACATAGCGACATTCCAATGGGGCCCCTTATAGATGCTGCTAGAAATTATGAAAAAGGCGGTCTGCTAGCTGCATCCATCTTTGGCGGATTCCCCCTGGCTGATATTTCAGAAGCAGGAATGTCCGCCGTTACTATTTCCAATGGCGATCTCCAACGGGCTACCGATGCACGGGATGCCTTACTAGAATCTGCCTGGAATTACCGACATGAATTCATCTTTGAATCGCTACCCATAGAGGAAACTATTGACGGAGTAAAAAGTTTAAACGGGAGCCCAATACTACTGCTGGATCATGCCGACAACTCAGCTTCCGGAGGCACGCAAGACACCACCGCAGCTCTTGCTGCGGTCATCAACTCAAATTTAGAAGATGTTGCGGTATTTGCCATCTGCGACCCTGTTGCGGTGGCAGAGATGACCGCTGTTGGCGTAGGAAATGAGATCACAGTATCTCTGGGCGGTAAAACAGATATGCCTAGCATCAGTCACCGTGGCGAACCTCTTGTCCTTAGCGGAAAAGTTCATTCATTAACTGATGGAAGTTTTCAAATAACGGCTGAAATGGGCAAAGGAACTTGGGCAGCAATGGGCCCCAGCGCGGTTTTAGACCTAGGAAAAATAAAAATTGCTGTCATTTCTAGACATACCGAACCATTTGATCTCGGGCATCTGCAAAGTCTTGGGATCGAGCCGACTCAATGCCAATTTATCTTACTCAAATCACGCATACATTACCGAGCAGGATTCCGTGCTGTCGCTGCTCACGAGATACCTATAAGTGGTGTAGGAGTAACAAGTAGCGACAACAGTCTGTTTGATTTCAAGAACGTCCGAAGACCAATTTTTCCCCTTGACCAAATCTAAATAAGTGGAAGTCAGGCTTCTCAAGCCTGCTAAGAATGCATTAGCCCTCAAAATGAAAGCAGATTATGATTGAGATTCTCGAACCGAAGTGGGTTAAGTGTTTTCGAGATTTTTTTGAACTCTCCGGAGTGAAACCCGGAGACCTAATCGGAGTTCTAGCTGAAAGCCAAAGTAGACAAATACTTCTTGATCTCACCGACCATGCTCTTCACCAGATTGGGGCTAGATCCCTACGAGTCACAGTCCCCTCTCCACAGTTAGCAGATCCAATGCCTGTGCGTTCAACCGGAGCGACATATGCTTACGATGCTTATCCGGAAATTATGGGGTCTTTAGGCAGCTGTTCATTGGTCGTCGATTGCACAGTCGAAGGCCTACTTCACAGCAAAGCACGCCAAGAGTTGTTAAGTGCAGGTGGCAGGGTTCTAATGATTTCCAACGAGCACCCTGAGGTGCTCGAACGTTGCGCGGCCACGCGAGAACTGCATGAACTTGCGCTCAAATCACTCTCACTTTTAGATAACTCTAGTCTTATGGAAGTTAAATCAGAAGCGGGCACTGACCTCAGAATTAATACGGTCGGAGCTCCAAGCAGAGGTGGCGGAGGCATTCTTGGACCCAATGACAAAATCGCATATTGGCCTGCCGGGCTGTGCCTCTGCTTTCCGCTTTCCCAAACGGTAAATGGCAGAGTCGTTCTTGACATTGGCGATGTAAATTTAACTTTCAAGAAATATTTCGAAAATGAAGTAGTTCTGCATATTGAAAATGATCAGGTCATTGAAATCGAAGGCTCAGGACTTGATGCCAAGTTGATGCGCTCTTATTACGAAGGCTGGAATGACCCAAATGCATACACAATTTCACACGTCGGTTGGGGTGTTAACCCTGGAGCTAAGTGGGAAGCTTTAACGATGTATGACAAAGCCGACATAAACGGCACTGAGTTACGAGCGATTGCTGGCAGTTTCTTACTTTCTACCGGAGCTAACGAATTCGCGAATCGGTTTACCAACTGTCACTTTGATCTGCCAATGCGCAACTGTGATATTTTCCTTGATAGTCAGCAAGTAGTAGATAAAGGAAACTTGCTTCCTCTTACTAACCATGAGTAATTAATGGCAGACAACCTGCTTGAACCGAGGTCTTATGAAATTCGGATTTGTACTGCCAAACAACTGGGGGCTTTCTGACCCAAATGACGTAATTTCACTAGCTAGTGAAGCCGAAGAGCTCGGTATCGACTCCATATGGGTAAACCACCACATTATCAATATCGGATACATCGCCGAACGGCTCAATGAGCGTCCTTACTACGATGCTCTCACAATATTAAATTTTGTCGCCGCTAGGACCGAGAAAATTAGCTTAGGAACTTCAGTTCTTGTCCTTCCCTACCTTCATCCGATGGCGCTCGCAAAATCTTTGGCAACTCTAGATGCTCTCTCCCCTAAAAGAGTTATAGCAGGACTCGGAGTAGGTGGCCTTCCCGAGGAGAATGCTGCGCTTGGAACCATTTATGATGGCCGAGGTCCTTGGTCAGATGAATTTATCGAAGTGATGCAAATTCTCTGGTCAGAAGGTGCAGCTAACTACCAAGGGCAACACTTTACAATGAACGACCTTATTGTAGGACCCAAGCCGACTGAGCAATCAATTAAGATCTGGATCGGCGGTGGTGGACAGCTTGCTCGTGAGCGCGCTGCTAAATTTGGAAACGGCTGGCACCCACTCGCTACTTTAAATGACTTCACCCACAAGGTTCCCAAATTCGAAGCTTCGCTAAAAAACCACAGCCGAGATAGAGCTGACCTGACAATCGCTCCGAGAGTAGAGATCGAGAGTCTGCCTGATCTTCATAGCGTCAAACAATGGCAAGATGCCGGAGCAGACCAATTAATAGTGAATGTGGGAACGTCAGACCTCACACGATTGAGAGAAGGTCTCTCACACGTAGCCCAACTATCTTCCCAAGCAAACTAAAGTCAGACCGGCTTAATCAGGCTCCATTCGTTTATTCAGAGCAAGAACCACCTACATGCAATTCACGACTAATCTGATCATCTTTATCGTATATTGTTGTAGGTTGATCAACAAGGAGACCAACATGACCCTTCAACTTGGAGAAGTTGCACCAAACTTTAAGGCCGACTCAACCGATGGGCTACTTGACTTTTATGAGTATCTAGGTTCCTCCTGGGGTGTTTTGTTCAGCCACCCTGCCGACTTCACCCCGGTATGCACAACAGAACTAGGACGAGTCGCAGCACTTAAGCCGGAGTTCGAGAGGCGAAATACCAAGGTAATAGGGTTAAGCGTAGATGGACTCGCAGATCACAATTCCTGGTCTCGCGACATCGCCGAAACCCAAGGCACTGCGCTCAACTTTCCGCTCATCGCGGACCAAAACCGAAGGATCGCCGGAACTTATGGGATGATTCACCCCCATGCATCCTCAACACTCACCGTGCGCTCAGTTTTTATTATCGCACCCGACAAAACAGTTAAACTCACACTCACCTATCCTGCGAGCACAGGGCGAAACTTCGATGAAATTCTTCGGGTGATCGACTCCTTGCAACTGAGTGCACAACATTCCGTTGCAACGCCTGCCGACTGGCGAGCCGGCGATGACGTAATTATCTCACCTTCAATTAGCGATGATGAAGCAGCAAATAAATTTCCGCTTGGCTGGAAAACCATCAAACCGTATCTGCGAATCACGTCGCAACCGACTATAAATTAGCTCATGAGAGCTGTTGGAGTAAATAGTTACGGCGGGCCAGAAGCGTTAGAGATAGTGAATGTCCCTAGCCAAAACGCTGGCCCAGGAGAAGTAAGACTTCGTATACATGCAGCAGCTGTTAACCCGACTGATACGTTGGCGCGTAATGGGTCGCGAGCAGAAACACAAAAAGTAGATCCGCCACCATATGTACCTGGCATGGATGCCGCTGGAGTAGTTGATCAAGTAGGCACCAATGTTACCACCGGGATAAAAGTAGGCGACAATGCCATGGCCATGGTCGTACCTAGAGGGAGCAGAGGAGCATACAGAGAATCCCTGGTTCTAAAAGCTGAGCAGGTCGTTCCATCACCAAAAGGATTCACGCACGCTGAAGTCTCCACTCTCCCGATGAATGGATTAACTGCAATGCTCTCGTTGGAGTTACTCGGACTTACATCCGGTCAAACGCTGGCGGTAACAGGCGGCGCCGGCGCATATGGCGGGTACATGATTGAGCTTGGGAAAGCGGCGGGACTGATCGTAATCTCGGATGCGTCTGAAGAAGATACAGCCCTGGTCAAAAAACTAGGTGCCGACATTATTGTGGCCCGTGGAGATGACTATGCTCTTAAAGTTCGCAAACACTTCCCCGGAGGGGTTGATGGACTTGCTGATGGCGCAGTTCTCAACGACCTAGTCATTGATACAGTTAAAGACGACGGCGCTTTTACTTCTATTCGTGGCTACCAACCATCAAACATTAGAGGTATCAACTTCACAGCTACCTACGTCACTAAGTACGAAGGCAATTACGGAAAGCTCGATTCGCTTAGGCAGCAGGTTGAGGCCGGTGCGGTGACCCTCAGAGTCGCCGATACGTACCCTGCAGAGCAAGCAAGCAGAGCCCATAGTCGACTCGAAGCAGGCGGCACCAGAGGTCGTTGTGTAATTACTTTTTAGCTGAATCCTAGTTCAACGAAAACAGCAGAACGATCTACTTGCTTATCTCTCTAGTTAGCAGGGAACTGCACTTGCCTAGCCCAGAGATGATTTTCAATCTGCGATAGCATCGTACATCACCGTGGTGCCGTCCATCGTAATTTCAGGATGGCCGGCAGCAACATCTTTTTGCATTTGTTTGAACCAGTCGCTCGCCAGAAGAGAGTCCTGAAACGCACCAAAGGCGCTCATTGAGTCGAACTCACAGATGTAGAAGCCAACGCCCATGCCACCCTGGCCGGCGATCGGCCTCATAAAACGACAATTATTCGCGCCCCATGCCATATGTTCGCTCTTAGCAGCTCGTGACCCAGCTTCGACAAGAGCCAAACCAGCAGGAGTCCCTGTCCATCTAGTTACCGCAGTAATCATATTCCACCTCTTCAAATACATCAGACGATCTATCAGCATGATTGCACATATCAAGTAGCACTTTAAGATTTGGTACCTAAATTATCGGCCAACCCGAATTAGCATTAACTTCTTATCAAATCATGCGTTAACCGCACACTATTCAGATGTGGAACTTTCAGATCGACAACTGGGATGGTTGTGATGCCGCCAATACACGCTGGTTTAATTCTTTGCTCTCTGAAATAAGTGGGGCTGACACCTACAAATGGTTACCCATGATCGAATACTTTCCACATCTAACTACGAAGACATTTTGCTCAACACAAATAAACCGCTGCGACAAATTAACCTTTCAGAGTAGCTCGTACTAGTTTCCATCTGTGCCAAAAATTATTTGTTGGATCCTAGCGCTCTCTCTTGCTATCAGCTGTAATTCGAGGTCCTCTGAACA
>PCCJ01000098.1 GCA_002731665.1 Actinomycetota bacterium
ACCGTATTGTCAGCCCATGATGGGTAAATGCCTAGCTGACTCGACATATCGGCAACTGGGAAATACCCGCATGTAAAACCGTCGATATCAGATGCGCGTAAGCCTGCGTCAGCTAATGCATTCGCCGCTGCATCAATTGCTAAACCAGTTGAGGAGACATTCGGCACCACTCCAATATTGGTTGACTCAGCTGCACCGACGATAGCGATAGACCCTGATTCAATCATGACATTTCTCCAAGCGGTTCAAAGCAAAGCACAGTTACGTCAGCAAATTTTTCGAATGTTGCTTTTAGCTTCATATCTAATTTCAATTTTTCTGGGGTCTGTTCGCAATTAACAATCGAGGACACCAGCAAAGGTCCTTCCTCTAGACGAACTAAAGCAACCGATCGAGGCCCTTCAGTAGCCCAAAACTGGGCAGGTTTTTGCTGAATCGTATAGCTATAAAGAGATCCTATGCCGCTAGCGTCAATCCATCGAACATCTCGTGACGAGCATTCTGAACATATAGGACTTGGCGGGAAGTAAATTTTCCCGCAAGAACAACACTCACGTATCCGAAAAACGCTTCTTGTGAGCCCGTCCCAAAATTCTTGGGTTTCAGGTGTTGGAACGGGAATCAGTGGGTGCGGCATGTAATCCGTTCTAGCCTGGTTACACGACCCTTGCATCAATATTGAGCAAGCTTTGGAGGTAACTATGGATGACGTGATTGATTTTCGGTTTCGACCCGTCGGAGCGCAAAGCTGGACACGCGACACAACCTTCCATTATTTAGACCGGATGGGCCTTAAACCAACACCTTCATTTCTAGCTCAATCAACAGATTTAATGTTCGAAGAGATGAAACAAGCAGGCATATCTTTGGGCGTTATAGGGGTTCCTGGACCTACCGCTATCCGGGGGTTGAATCCGATAGGAGCAGCAGGTGCTCAAGATGCATTGGCTATTCATCCAGAAATGTTCATCAGCTTTGGTTCAGTTGAGCCCAGCGACATCGATATCGCTGTTAAAGAAATTCGAGACCTAGGCGATGCTGGAGTAGTAGGGGTAACCATTGACCCCTCGACTGCACAAGTCAGTAGGCGTTTCGATGATCTTTCATTGTATCCGCTTTATGAACAAGCTCAGAAATCCAAAATGTTGATAACAACAACTCAGAGTTGTTTGCTCGGACCATATCTAGATGATTGTCGTCCAGAATACGTAGATCATGTCGCTACAGATTTCCCTAACCTGACGATCGTGATTCAGCACGGCAGTTGGCCATACGTCCATGAGGCAATAGGACTCTTGTATAAACAGCAAAATGTTTTCTTGGTTCCTGGCCAATACGCGCACTACAACTTCCCCGGATCGCAGGAGTACATTCATGCGCTTACTCATCAGTGCCAGGATCAAATCATTTTTGGAAGTGTCTACCCCAATTGTGGCTTACTAACTGATCTTCGAGACACGATTAGATCTTGGCAGTTGCCTCCCTCTGTGGAGCGTAAATACCTGCACGAAAACGCAGCGCGCATACTAAATTTTTAGAATTAGCAGAATCGCAGAAAGAGCAAAAAATGATATTTACGGATATTGAACAAAATCTTGCCATTATGGGAACAGGTAAACTAGATGAACCAGTCATCATGTTGAACCTCTTACGCTATAGAGAACTCGCAGCTGAAGGCTTCGGAGTTGATGGCCTAAGCGGCCGCGATGCTTATGGCGAATACGGCCGACTCTTTGCTGGGTTACATCCCCGTTTCGGGGGTGAGCCCATTTGGATGGGTAAAACTCACACAACAGTTATTGGTCTAGAAAACGAACAATGGGATATTTGCATATTAGTGCGTTACCCGAGCCGTCAACATTTTCTCGATATGGTTCACGATAGCGAATACCAAAAGATCTCTCCGATCCGAGAAGCCGCGCTGGCAGAAAGCAGACTCATCGAAATGTCTCAACTGCTGCCAAAACCAGAAACATCATGACCATGAACGACGGAAAGACAATAATTGTTACTGGTGCCGGATCCGGTATCGGTCGATCAACAGTTCTGAGGCTGGCTCAAGACGGCGCGAACGTCATTGCCGTTGATTTAACTCAAGAGTCTCTCTCACAATTCAATTCTTACCCGAACGTCTCTGTATCGGCCGGTGACGTGACCGAACAAAGCGCCAATAATCAGATGGTTGAAATTGCATTAGAAAAGTATGGGGTTCTCGATGCTGTTGCCTTAAACGCCGGGGTATTAGTCCAGGGAGATATCCGGCGAGGCTCTATGGCCGACTTCGATCGCGTGATGGATGTAAATGTTCGCGCCGTTGCCCTTGGAATAAAAGTTTCAGCGGAAGCTATGACAAAATCTGGAGGTTCGATAGTAGTAACCGGTTCAGTTTCCGGGTTACATGGAGACAGCGGACTTTGGGCTTACAACGCCTCTAAAGGAGCGGCTGTTAACCTCAGCAGAGCCGCTGCACTGGATCTAGGACATCTCAACATCAGAGTAAATGCTGTATGCCCCGGTCCTACAAAAACTGCACTGACTGAAGCCGCTGAGGGCACTGCTATTGGTTCGGCCATGGAAGCAAGACTGCCTCTCGGGCGCTTCGGCGAACCTGAAGAAGTAGCCGCTGTGATAGCTTTTCTCTGCTCGTCTGACTCGTCGTTCATAACGGGTGCCGCCATACCCGTAGACGGCGGAGTTACAGCCGGAACCGGTCAATGGGCCACCTACGGTGGAAGACAAGCTGGTTATTTTTAGGCAATATATCTTTTCTTATCGCTTCTGTGGCAGGCTGCACCTTATGAGCATTCCCCCAATTTCTACCTTTCCAATCCCATCTCTTTCCGACATACCGGAAGATCTCAGAACGATGATGGAAAGCCTCCAAGAAAAAACCGGATTTATACCCAACGTTTTCCTTGCGTTAGCACATCGACCACTTGAGCTACGGGCTTTTATGGATTACCACAATGCCCTGATGGAAAAAGAAAGCGGCTTAACGAAAGCAGAGAGGGAAATGATTGTCGTCGCAACCAGCGCAGCGAATGATTGCATGTATTGTGTAATCGCTCACGGGGCAATTTTACGAATTCGGGCTAAAAATCCTTTTATCGCTGATCAGCTAGCGATCGCCCCTGCCAAAGCCGATTTAGACGAACGACAGCATGCAATGATTCGTTTTGCGCTAAAAATGGCTCGCACGCCCGAGGATGTCGACACAAGCGACCACGACGAGCTTCGCTCTTTCAATTTCTCTGATGAAGATATTTGGGATATTGGAGCAGTGACAGCGTTGTTCGCTCTTTCGAACCGAATGGCTCATCTAGCTTCGATGAGACCAAATAACGAATTTTTCGCCATGGGTCGCGGCTAACCATTGTCTCTAGCTAAACCGAAACTAATCGTTAGTCTGTAGAATCTGCAACGCTCGATCAGCATGAATCTTCATATTAGTTTCGCTGGCGATTACACCTAATATTTTTCTATCGACATCGATAACAAATGTCTGACGTTTGATACCTAAAGGGCCAACCCGTTTAACACCAAAATATTTGGCAATCTTAGACTTCACATCGCTTAGGAGAGTGAAACCTAGATTATTCGCCTCATCAAATTCTTTTTGCCGATCAAACTGATCAGCACTAATTCCCACTGGCTGCGAGTCAAGGAGTTCGAACTCTGATGCAAGATCCCGGAAATAGCTACTCTCGCGAGTTCAGCCAGGTGAGCTTGCCCTTGGATAGAAGAAGAGCACTACTCGCCCACTTTCCAAAAGATCAGTCAAGTCAACTTTTTCACCATGTTGATCAATAGCCGAAAAATTTTCAACGACCTGTCCTATTTCCATAAGCGGTAGTCTACGTCTAGTCTTCGGTACTTATGAAAGGACACCCAGATCTACAAAGTCTCGGACCCAATCTCCCGATAGAACAGTGGACCCTCGTAAATGCTGTTCAGATGCAGGCAAAATCGTACGGTGAGAAAGAATTCCTTTCGTTCGAAAACGGTGAGGCTCTCACTTTCGCAGCACTGGACCAGTTAACCGATCAGCTAGCGTCAGGACTGCAAGAATTAGGCTTAAAGCCAGGTGATCGATTGCTTGGGCTAATGACAAATAGTCGGGACTTTATTCTCCTTATGATCGCAGTCCATAAACGACGAGCAATTTTTGTGCCGATCAACACGGAACTAAAAAGTTCATTTCTTCAACACCAGGTAGAAAACAGCGAACCGCTCATAGTCGCTGTCGACGAGGATCTGCTCAACCGATTCAATGAAATTGACTTGCCATCGCTTGGCATCAAACAGATATTGATAACCGGCAAAGAACAAAAATCAGGATCCAACAGCGATCTCAGCTACGGCATTCCAACGACCAATATTGCAACACTCATTAACAGTCCCATAAGCAGCAACGCTATTGCTTCTCCCGCCCCAGAAGATGTTTGCACAATCATGTACACATCAGGGACCACGGGGCCGGCCAAAGGCGTCTTGATGCCGCAGGGGCACTGTTATCTTTTTGCGTTGGGCACAGTGGCTGCTATGGAACTAACGGAAGATGATCGCTACTTCTGCTGTATGCCACTTTTTCACGCTAACGGACTCTTTATGCAAGTTTATGCTTCGCTGCTAGCGGGTTGCTCGGCCTACGTGGCTAAGCATTTCAGCGTGAAGTCTTGGCTAGACACTGTTATCGATCAAGAAGCTACTGTTACGAATGCTCTTGGAGTAATGCCTGAATTTATTTTTCGAAGTTCACCCTCGCCTCGAGATCATCTTCACAAGTTGACACGAATCATGGCTATTCCAGTTGCTGAAGAATGGGGAAAAGCAATGGAAGAAAGATTTGGGGTTGTTCTCCGACAGGGCTTTGGTATGACAGAAGTAAATATGGTCGCTTACAGCGATCCTGATGATCCCGTTATGGCCGGCTGTGCTGGTCCGCCTCTTTCAGATTTTTTCGAAGTCATGATCGCTGATCCGGAAACTGACACAGAAGTCGCTGTTGACGCGATAGGTGAGATACTCGTTCGTCCAAAAAAACCATTTTGTTTTAATCTTGGCTATTTTAAAATGCCAGATAAGACGGTGGAAGCATGGCGGAATCTTTGGTTTCATACGGGGGATGCAGGCAAAATTGATGCTGAAGGACGACTCTTTTTCGTAGATAGAATCAATGACCGGATACGTCGAAGAGGAGAAAACATCTCGAGTTATGAACTTGAGCAAGCCCTTAATCAGCATCCTGAGGTTGCTGAATCAGCTGTAATCGGTTTAAAGGTTGAGGGTGCTGGAGGTGAAGATGAGGTCAAGGCTGTTGTTGCAATCTTAGGTTCACAGCCTGACCCAGTTGCTTTCTTAGATTGGTGCACTCCGCGCATGCCAAGACACGCAGTCCCCCGTTACATTGAATTTGTTTCGGAGCTAGACAAAACCGCTTCAGGCAAAGTAAGAAAACAGGCAATGCGTGATGCTGGGGTAACGGATTCAACGTGGGATCGAGAATCAATCGGATATCGAATATCTAGAGATTAGATAGCCTTGAGAGCCGGGGCTCGACCTAATGATTATAATTTGTCGAAACATTTACTATGAGTCAACCAATAACAGTAGAAGTGACACGAGGACACCATGTGGAGAGCACCCACTTGGTTGACGCCGTCATAGTGAACTCTTCGGGCATTGTGATCAAGTCATGGGGTGAGCCGCAGCGTCACGTTCTACCCCGGTCAGCTTTAAAACCTATTCAAGCTACGCCCTTAGTTACTTCAGGTGTCGCTGACGGGACTTCCTTAAGTTCTGATCGATTGGCCATTGCCTGTTCGAGTCACAACGGAGAACACGAACACGTGCGAGTGGTCCAAGACTGGTTAGAAGGTATCGGCTGTTTAGTCGCAGATCTTGAATGTGGGGCTCATTACCCTTCAGATCCTGAGAGTTCTATTCTCCTTCGAATGTCAGGGCAGAAACCAGATGCTCGCCATAACAACTGTTCGGGTAAACACACAGGGTTCCTAGCCCTATCCAAGTTCCATGGTTTTAACTCCCAAAACTATCTACACCCTCATCACGAGCTGCAAACTAAGCACGTCACTCCTGCTATCGAAGATTTTTGTCGAATAAGTTTACGAAACGAGACTCCAGCGATAGATGGCTGCGGTATCCCTGCCTGGAGTATCCCCATTGCTGCGTTAGCCACTGGTTGGGCACACATGCAGAACCGAGGATCTGGTAGAAGACTTTTACAAGCAATGATTGACCGGCCTTTCCTTATCGCTGGCACTAACCGAGCGTGTACCACTCTTATGATAAAAAGCGCAGGCCGCGCAGCAGTCAAAACCGGTGCTGAAGGAGTTTTCTGTGGAGTCGAGGTCAAGTCAGGCCATGCATTTGCTTTGAAAACCCGTGATGGAAATTCACGCGCGTCTGAAGCTGTCGCCGCTTGGATGCTTGACCATTTGGGAGCTATCGAACACGCAGCGCCGACAGAGCTACAAAATTGGGCTGGAACAAATGTAGGAGAAGTCCGAGTAGCACCAAATACATGACATGCTGTAGCCAGTATGAACAATCTCCTTAAAGAGCTGCAGGCACGACTGCCTGCCGATTGCATCCAAGTAGATCCAGAAGTTGTTCGATCTTATTCACAAGACCGAGCAGTTTTTGAGAGAGCAGGGACAGCAGCAATCTTAGTGATGCCCCGTTCTACTGAAGAAGTGGTGTCTGCAGTAATGGCGGCAAACGCAGCAGAAGTGCCGATTGTGCCCAGAGGAGCAGGAACTGGTCTTACCGGCGCAGCTAATGCGATCGACGGCTGTCTAATACTTTCGCTGCACAGAATGACAAAGATCATCGAGATAGATACGACCAACCGAATGGTCCGAGTGCAACCCGGCTGCATTAACTCGGAACTAAAAGCTGCAGTCGCTGAGCATGGTCTCTTCTACCCTCCTGATCCTGCTTCTTTCGAAATGTCCAGCATCGGAGGTAATGTAGCTACTAATGCCGGCGGCCTATGCTGCGTAAAATACGGAGTTACTCGCGATTATGTGATCGGTCTTGAAGTAGTACTCGCGTCGGGCGAAATCATGCGAACTGGGCGCCGAACGCTTAAGAGCACCACCGGATTAGATCTGACTGGTCTATTTGTGGGGTCCGAAGGTCTTCTTGGCATCATTACTGAAATTACTGCGAAATTAGTTCCATCACCTCCGCCACCAGCGACAGCCGTGGCTTACTTCGATGAGCTTCCTGATGCCGGCACAGCTATTGGTGAAATATTTCGTTCGGGACATGAGCCCAGTCTTATGGAAATCATTGACCGGGCAAGCCTTCAGCAAGTTGAAAAAGTTTACAAAATGGATCTTGACCTCGATGCTGCTTGCCTCTTGCTGATACAAACTGCCGGGGATAATTCTGCGGAATCGATAGAAACTATTTCGGACATCTGCAAATCGTCTGGTGCCAGTTTTGTCGCTCATGTCGATGACCCTGCAGAGGGCGACATGTTGATTGAAGTGCGGCGTCGCGTATGGCCAGCGTTTGAAAAAACAAATAAATCTATACTCCCTGAAGATGTAGCTGTACCGCGCCAGCACCTACCTGAATTGATGGCAGGAATAGTTGCTATCGGTGAACGCCACAAAGTTTCGCTTCCCACTGTTGGACATGCAGGCGACGGCAACATGCACCCTCTTCTTGTTTTCGATGGAAATGATGAAGCCGAAGTAGCTCGGGTCCGGGCGGCCTTTGCCGAAATAGTGAAGCTCGCTCTCAGCTTGGGCGGCACTATCGCCGCTGAACACGGTGTAGGTACCTTAAAGCGTGAGTTCGTGAGCGATGAGTTGGACCCAACTCAGCTCGCCGTAATGGGAACAATCCGTAATTCGTTGGATCCTTTAAATCGTTTAAACCCAGGCAAGAAACTTTAAGTCGCCTATTTTCAAGCAGTCATAACGTTCATTTGTCCGGGCATAGAGAATTGGATCATACCGCCATAGGTGCAGACCGCTTTACAGCTGTTAGTTAGCGCAGGCATATTAGCGATCTGAACGGTCGGAGAACCAGGTACCCATGGTGCGGTGACCGCCGGTATGCAAGGCATCGGAGTTAACACGCCCATAGCTGCAGCGGACGCAGCTGCCACCGTAGGGTTCGCCATTGAGGAGCACATGCCGAACGGCGGAATGTTCATGTTGGGTTTGTTATCCATAATATTCGCAGCTGGGGCACCTGCGTTGACTTTACTTTTAGGTAACACCGAAAGTGCAGCAGGCGCCATTCCGAAGCTGCAGGTCATTAACGCTCCAGAAACTACTTGAACAGCCATTTTCCTCCAAGAATTCGATAAGTCACTTATCTTTTTAGCACTAAGATCGACCTATGTCCCGCCTATGTTTCGCTCATGCGTCTGGAGATATACAGGTATCCGAATCAGAATCGGCTCGAGATCGTCAGTTAGTGTTTTTTAGATTTGACGTAACTTGTGAAGTTTGGGAACATATCCAGCTCAACAACATTTTTAGCCATTCTTCGTATAAGCAAACGTATGGTCAGCTCGCAGCCGATGGACCCGTTCGTTTAACGTTAAAAGGTGCGATAGAGCTTACTCAGAACCTTGAGAACCTTGCGGCTGACGAGTTTGAAATAGTTCAGGCTAGTGAACTTACATGCGATCTTCGAGACGAATCGCTAGCCAGTCTTTTCCACTCAGAATCTGTATGGGCTGAATGTATCGGTCGCCTCGTTGACATGGGGTTCGGCTTGCAGAGTGAGACTCACGATGAGCTTTTCATGTTAGATGGATACGGCACAGAGGCGCGGTTGTGTTTGCATCCCGCTAACCATATTGCCACGTTGGTCTTTTCTCATGATCTCGGATATACGGATGAGAATAGAGGTGACCTCCTTGCTTTAATAAATGAAATTAATATGAGTTCTTTGTTAGGAGCCGTATCGCTACTTGATCCAAAAAAACTTACAGTCCGAGTGGGTATTCCTATTGTTAACTCACAGGGAACTATGAAGTTGCTTAGCGATTTATCGTTTAGCGTTCTAAGTATGTTTCAGGAAACTCTTTCCCTACTTGAAGCCTTTACAGATGGGTCTATTTCTTTAAAAGAAGCGTTATCTGAGATTCTTAATTAAGAGTTTTCAACTTTTATTTGGGTAACAGAAACTATGTTGTTCTTCGGTTTCGGCTGTTGCGTAGGTGTGGTGAATATCACTAGCCCGAACAAAATTTATATCCAATGAAAGCCTGTCAACAAAAGGTAGGGAACTTGAGTTAGCCGCAGCGCCCGAAAGCTCAATTTCGAGCCAATAACGGCTTCCGTCATCTATATTCTCATTGCTTTCAGTGTTGCGAAGTATCGAGAATGCTAACGGTTCACCTATTTTGTCGCTTATTCCTAACAAATCACGTTCATCCAAGTCAGAGAAGCCGTATTCTACAATTGTTGGTGATGCAATGAACAGCTCGCTTTCCTCCGTTTCGCCTTCATTATTCTCTCGGAGAACTTTCACCGCAACTGAATATGGAAGCCTTAAAACTTCTTGAGCTCCTCTATTAGGGGTGAGCCAAAAGAAATCTCCGAAACCTTTTTCAGTAACGATGAGCTCCGATTTAGAAACACCAAACAGTTCTTCGTCAGACACAATCTGGGCGACGGAAAATCTGCTGTGCATCGTGCTCAAATGGCTTGACGCGTTGCATAAGTCTTGGGCATGAGTGGTTAGATCTGGTAACTCTTCACCCTTGTTATCGCGTCCAGGGTGCACCAAGAAACATAGTGCGCTGCGATGAAGCGCACCGGTTTGCTTGTCATTCCATGTATCCATATTCGGGAATAGGTAGGACAGCCGAAATTGAGTGGAGCTGATTGGCTTACCAAGAACCGAAATCGCGCCTCCGGTGCATTCCGATAACGCGAAGTCTCTCAATGAGTCTACGCCCGGGTAAACGTCTGCTAAGTCCGGGTCAGCAGCTAGGAATCGGCGGGTAATCATGTAGAGCTCATGAGTATGTGCAGAATCGCAGTCAACGAGATTCAGTTCCTTAATTTCGTCAGTCGCGTTTGTAGCGTCCTCTTTAGAACAGATAGAGCTGCTGGCGAGGTCGTACTCACTCGGGCTCAAGAAATCGAGCCTCGAATCTGTAAGGTCTGTCACCGGTACTCCTCCGCCGAAACCACAACTTGTTAGGCCAGCCAGTATCGCTAGGGACACAAGCCTGCCTGCTTGTTGAAGAAACCTAGTTTTTTTCATCGGGAAATAGCTCCTTGCATCCCAAGTCCATCGGTCAGACCGCCCATTATCCACGCATCACTAAATTCTACATCAGTCAATGTCGGTCACCGTTGCAGTAACAGTCTGATCAGCAAGCGAATCAAACGCATTATCACTCGCATCATCTTTAACACTCAACGTCAACGTCGCATCCTGATTACCATCATCCAAACCATCAGCAACACCAGTCACAGTAACAGTCTGAGCCGTCGCCCAATTCAAGCTAGTAAACGTCAACGCCGACACACCAGAAGGAGACACAGCCGCTTCACCAGCATCACCCGACACAACACCAATAACCACATTGCTCGAAGGCTGGGAATCCAACACAACCGTAAACGTCTCAGTCGAACCAGACTCACTCACCGACACAGCAGACTTAGAAACACTAAACCCAACCGATGAGGTACTTACAGAATATGTCTGCAAGTCATACCCAGAAGAAACGGCTGTCGGAGGTCCCTCGGATACTTTGCTGCCGGCTGTGGTGTATTCGATAGGGATCGAGTAGGTCGCAGTTGATAGACCTGTGCGTTCAACCTCTAGCAAGTATGAGGAAGAGCCAGAACCATTAGTAGTTTTGCTAGGTGGCACAGCACCGATGCTGCCTACCGTGGCGGCAAATTCATATGTTCCAGCGCTGCCGTCAACTGCGGACGCTATTAACGGTGTGAGCAAATTTCCGCCACTGAGGCGTAGTATTGCACCAACGCTATTTGTGTTGTTATTTTGAACTGTCACTCGCAGTCGAATCGGTTTCGCATATAAAAGAAGCGTCCCAAAATCTATGGTCTCGGCTGAGGTCACAGTCAGATTGGCAAGAGAACCGAACGCCGCAGCTGATGTTTCATAGACGTAGTATTTGTCTGATGAGCTTCCAACTAGTATTTCCTCGTACGTGACTGCCCCGCTAGTGTTTAGCGTTGCGTCAACAAGGTTTGCGTTGCCGCTACTTCGTAGCATCAACTTGAATTGCCCCATGGGAACGCTTGAAAATGTAAGAACACCATCTGATGAGTTCAGAACTTCAGCCGATAAGGCCTTCTGCATAGTTCCGCTAACGTCAGATTCTCGCACTAGATAAGCATCAACCGGTACATCCAGGACAATTGGAGAACCAGCAATCGGCGATCCCTTAACAGATATTTTGATAGTAGCCCCGCTCGTGGCCATTACAATCTCATTCAAAGGACCGTTCGCTTCATAAGGAATCGATAACACAGCTCTTTGAACTAGGTAATTTGGTGTGGACGAGTTGCAGTCAATAAACCAAAAAGTCTGAGCTCCAGAACCCTGGATAGCCAAGTCTGCAAGGCCATTCGCGTCAGTTAATTCTGACGCTACGCTCGTGCACGCGCTAGTCCCAGCCGGCGCATTCGAAGTTCGACGATATAACAAAGCACTGGGTTCTGTTCTCGTAACTTTTATACTCTGGAGCGCGTTACCAGACCCATTTTTCAGCAAGAATCTGACTAGTTTGTTGTTGTCTACCACTGTTGCGGTAACGGTTTGATTAGTAAGTGGATCAAATGCGTTTGCGCTCGAATCATCCACGATAGATAAGGTGATAATCGAAGTTTGGGCTCCATCTCGAACTGTGTCGGCTATACCAGTCACAGTAATAGTCTGAGCCGTCGCCCAATTTGAATTAGTAAACGTCAACGACGACGAGCTGACAGTTGCTTCGCCGGTATCAGCAGATACAACACTAATGACCACATTGCTGTCAGGCCTCGAATCCAACACAACGGTAAAGGCCGCAGTTGTGCCAGACTCACTCACCGACACCGCAGACTTAGAAACACTAAAGCCTGCTATAAAGCTAATTTGCGCTGACGTGTCCCAGGGGCCATTGCCCGCACTGTTCTTAGCGCGGACACGGAATTGAATAGTACTGCCGGCTTCAACAGCTAAACCGCTAACAGATAGTTGAACTATTTCGGCAGTCGTAGATGGTGATAGCCCTGCAATCGTTGCCCAAGCACCACTGTTCACGCTTTTTTGAATTTCATAACTTTGTAAAGCGCTGCTATTTAAAGTTGGCTTTCCCCACACCAAACTAATCGTGCCGGACGTAGTAGTTTCGGTAGCTGTTAATCCAGTAATGGGTCCTGGTATCGCAGCAGAATTACTCGTAATCACGAGATTGCTCTCAGTTACAGAAGTTGCACCAACAAATACAAATTGTTCTGCGGTTGAATACTCGTTTTGAGGTCTCGACCAGAAAAGTGCTCGATCAGCACCACCGGGAACAGGCACTGAACAGGAATGAGATGTGTCAGACACGTAGCATGACGGCAAGCTCTTTAATTCGGCGCTTTCTGTATAAACCCCGGCGCCAGTCCAAGTTGGTTCAATCGGTTCCTCACGAAGTGTTTTAGAACCAAAATCAAAGTATATTTTCGCTTCGCCCTTATCCCATTTGACAACTGATCCGTTGTCGTTTCTGAATAAATTAACCACTAAGCGTCCACGGTCACCGAAGTAAGCAGAAAAGCTGTATAAAGCTTGCTCAGCTAACACTGGCAACGCAGCTACAGCAACAGAACTTCTATAAATTTCCGCAGCGGCTGGTGAGGCCTGAGCTTGGCCACATAGTTCTCTAGCAGCGCTATCGACATCGGCAAAGTCAACAGCAATCACAGGACGATTTATTACACATATGAGTCGGGGCGCCACACCATTTCCAGCATCAGTCGTTACGTTAGAAACGCCTAACCGATAACTACCGACACTTTTGACCTCTGACTGTTTTGCCTCAAGCGGCGTTTTCCATGAGGCAGCAGTCGTTTCAGACATTGATGACGAAAGAAAAAAGATTTTTCCTTTTGAAAGGAGAGAGCGATCAACCGAGCACAATCCGTCTACAGAATTGTCAACAACACAATTAATTTTGCGATCTAGCTGTGTCACAATACCACCGGCATTTTTTTGACCAGCACCGTCTGACTTCTGAATTTTAAACCACAACGACGGAGATGATATTGCAGCTTTCGCTGTGAAATTATTGTGAGCTTCGGTTGCGGTCTGTTGCTGGGTTGAGAAAGTTTGGGCAAACACAACTACTGGAAAAATTTGTGGCACTAGTGGGGCGGCTCCACTGACAAATATTTCCACAGCTGCGTCACCAAGAGTCACACCACTTTCTAATGGGACGGCGTCTGCTGCATAGTTACTCATCTTAACTTCGTGCGTTTTCGTTGCTAAGCCATCTCCTAAAGTCACCTCTCCGTACTGGGTCGCTAGATAGGTTCCTGATTTAGAAACTTCTAACGAGACTGTTCCAGGGCTAAGTGATGTAGAGTTCCCGGACTTTGCTACGACGCAGGAACCTTCTGAATCTGTCGTACATGTATATTCGTTCGAAGTCTCGTCGGACTGCCACGCTTTCACAGTCGCTCCCTCGACTGCTGATCCCGAAACTTTGTCGACAACTTTTACTTTTAGGTCATCTGCGTAAGTTCCGGTTGGAAACTGCGGAACGGTTATTTGTTGAGAGGGAGAACCACCTTCAAGATAAAGCTTCAGGTAAGACGTTTGCTTGCTAGCTTTTTCGACTTTAAAAATAACTAAGCCAGGATCTAAATTTTTAAAAGTACATTTTCCGTCTCCTGAGGTTGAAGAAGTTACGACACGACTTGAATCGGTCGTGGTATCGGCGTTGTCTGAGTTCGCTCCATCTTGACAGTGTTTGGGGGTAGCAACACTGGCAGATGTGCCAGTGTGAGCCTGTCTAAAACTAACTTTTACTCCCACAACTGCATCGCCAACAGAGTCCACTACGGAAACCGTCACATTTCCTGGATAGAAAAGACAAGTTTTGTCAGAGCCACTTTGGGCGAGCGCGCAGTTCCCAACCTCAGACGCTTTCTGCACAACTCTCGCCGAATCGCCAGCGCTTGTGTTTCCAGTCACATGCGCTCTTATTTTTGTCGGAGCTCTTTCCGCACTTGCTATGTTCACTTGCTTTTTAAGTAACGCAACACCATAAGCATTGCTGCTGTTCTCTGTCCCAGCAGATACACGATCGTTGAAGGTTACATTTAGCGTTGCAACGCTCGAGTTATCAGCAATAACTATTTTTTTCGTAGAACTCAGATAACCCTCTTTGCTTACTCTTAAATGTGCTGGGCCTACTGTATGGGCGCCGCTGAAAGTACAGCTCCCTGAGCTGGGAAGGTCAGAATTGGCGAGAACTCCAACATCGTCACCTGTCGAACCATCGGAGAAACAACTTCCAACCGTGGCGCCATTTTGGATTAATTGAGCTCGAAAGCCGTTCGTAATAGCGGTGGTCGAAGCAGATACGCCATCCCATTTCTGCGCTACTACTTTGACGTCTTGAGCAGTTTTCACAGCAGCGATCGTTGAACCAAACGTATGAGGAGTAGCTAGCGAGGTGCTATCTGTGTCACCTTGAAGTTGACCAGCAGACGTTATTTCAAGTTGTTTGTCTAGGACAAGAACAGATGACGCGGACGTGAAAATTGAGAAGTCATCGGGACCTACTAACTCAAAAGGATCACCCGCAACTTTCGAATATTGAACATAACCTGTAATTAGCCTGCTCATATTTATAGTAATTGGTAACTGAATCGTCACTCCAAGGGAACCTGTTACCGAAGTTTCAGATGATTGCCCAGCCAGCGAAGCAGTAATTGTTGACGCCGTTGTGTCCAAGACTCGTTCGAAGGAATAGCAGCCGGGCGTTGCACAGCTTGAGCTCGGACCCGAGATCGTCGAGTTCGAGTTGACAGTTACTGTCGCACCGTTTAACGGATTACCCAAAGAATCTCGAACAGTGCCTTTAATGCTTCCATAGCTAAAGATCGAAGTTGTAGTTTGTGGCAAAGCGGGCTCTACGTCTGATGCTTCGACGTCGACAATTGTTGTTGTTGGCTTGTGGCCAGCGACGCTACTCGTGAAAACGTATCGGCCGACTTGTGCCTTGGAAAAAACTAGCTCGCCCTTTGCATCCGGCTGAAATTTACAATCGGACTTGCGAGTCCCTCGGGATAGTTGCAACGCAGCGCAACTCACGCTGTCTAAACCCGTTGCCTGCAGCACAACGTTTGTTATGGCCTCGACTTCGCAATCAGCTGTATAGCAAAACTTTGCTTTTAACCAGCCTGTTATCTGACCAAGATTTTTAGTGATTTTTATTGGAGCTATTGCAGACCCCAGTTCGCATGAGTTATCGCCGATAGACACTATGCACGTGATAGTCAGGGTCTGCAGCCCCGGCGCGCCGATCGACAGGGCATAGGTGTTATAAGGAACGGCGGCTATTCGAATTTCGCAGGTCTTAATGTTTTCACCTGAGCCTGCTATTGGCACGAGGGTGGAATTAATTACGCTATCACTACTCTCTAAAGTCACTGTTACTTGTTCTGGGCAATCCAAGACATTAAGGCCAGAATCAAGGATTGAAATAAATCCAGTTAAAATTTCGTCAGTTGAGGTCAGAATATTGCTATGGATTATTTCCGCGTCCTGATGATCAGAGAATTCGATGCCCTTGCTATCTGAGATCCAGTTTGTAGCTTCGTACGTAATTAAATAGGTTTGCCCGCTCGGCAAAAATGGTACGTTCGGGAAACTGAAATTAAATGCTGTCTCACGATTACAAAATATTTCTTGTGCGGCTGCTGAATTTTTTCGAAATATGCCGTGACCAGACAGGGTTACGGTGACCGGTACGGTCAAAGAGCTACATTGTCCGTTCTTTCCTTCTAGTGTCACTTCACCGCGAAGAGACCCTCCCGCTTTGAGTAACTGATACGAATCTTCGCTCGTTGGTATATCTGGTAACGCTGAGCTCTTCGACTTTAGCTTTGCTGCAACGATCGAATCGCTAACACAACTTGTTGACTCCGGGTCACTCGTAGGTTCGTAAAGTAATGAACAGCCGGCGCCTAAATTAATTATTTGGGCGAAGGTTTCATAGCCAGGCTTCGATGCTTCAAGCACAAATGTGCCTGGTGTCGCCAGACCTCGAAATTCAAAACTCCCTTGTTTCTTACCTAAAGCTTTTGCTGCTTCACTGGTCAAAGTTTCGCTTGCGAAGGTTCCGGCCGCAGAAGTCAGCGTAATAGCCACACCCGAAAGCGCGGTATTCATATCGCCTTCACCAGGTCCGAAAAATCTACCAGCTAAAACACCATCTGCCGGAGAAAGTGTAATAGCGCCAAGATCAATGAAATCAGCGCTCGACGCGGTAACTATACGCGTAGTACTCACGTACCCAGGTTTGTGTATTCGGAACTCATAGACCTGGTCCCTTGCTAACGCAGCAATCACAAACTTATTTTCTTCTCCATCTAGAAAATGAGTTTGTTGTTCACCAGGGCAATTTTTTTTAGTCTCGTTCGTGTCTTCGATGAGCATTAAATTGTTTACTTCGGTTTCATCAGAACTAGCGACTTGACGCAGCTGTTCACCTAGACCAGAAGTACTCGCAGATTCTACAAAATCTCGTTGATAGCCAGCCTCGACGAAAGGCTGCTTACCGGTAGTTTCACAAAATGTGACTCCAATCGGGTCAACGTTGCCAGTTCCTGCAGCATCTTCCACTGCTAAAATAACTTCACCTTGAACTTTGAAATCGTTTTTTATTGCTTGTAGCTCAGAATTTTCTGAGCCTCCCTCAGCGTCATCTTCTGAAGTTTTTTCGATTAACCCAGCGGGGTCTTTGCTGGTCGATTGCCACAAGCCTTTCGTTAATACGCCAATAAACAAAAGCGCTATAATAAAGAGGCTAAGCACAGGAAGAATACGCGCTCCATTTGCGAAAACCGGAATTTGACGGACTAATCCCCTGCCATAAACCGGATTTCCGCTTGATTTGGCGACAACTCCGTAGCCATGAATCCTCTCTCTACCAAACCACTTCAGCGGGACCTTTATTTTGCCGCGAACCGTCACACTATGCAACGCGCTTAGCTGAACTTGAGTTGAGTCAAGATTAACTTTTATTCGAGAAGATTCCGTCTCCGACGCAAGATCCAACAAAATGGATTCTTCACTTCTATTTCTTAATCTGATACGAATTTTACCGCGCCGATTAACCCTCAATGGAGTCGGGCTAACCCGCACTGTCACGCCGCTCGTGTCAACAATGTTTACGACGAAAGGAACCGTGACGACAATATCGCCAGTAGTTCTATCTAGGGCATCAATCTCAAGATCATGTTCACCGAAGGGGAAACCGGCCGGCACTTCGAGAACGATAGACCTAATAGTTTCTTCGCCCGGTTCTAAACTAACGATAAGCGCTTGCATAGGACCCGAAGGAGCCCCAAGCACCCGAAGGATAAGGTCGCTAGCCTCGCCGCTTTCGTTTGCTACTTTAAGGCTGAATGCTATTGAGTTAGTAGAAAAGACGACACTTTCTTGGTCAACGGCTAGCGATACTTTATTCGAATCAGTAGGAGCCATTTTCCTTTTTCGTGATAACCGTTTAGGCAAAAACTAGTCGCCCATACCCAATGATTTAAGCTTTACGCCTTATTTAATTTATTTTAATTATAGAAAACTCATAGCTATTTCGTTAGACGGCGACAAGCAAAGGTTGGAACGCTGCCAGCCACTGGCGGAACACAAATTAAAGTGACTTCCTCTCCTGCTCCAAGAGCAAACGAGTACGAAAAGTTACTTGAATTTCCATTCGAAACGCCAGCAGCCGTCAATACGTATCTTTGAGGTGCATCAAGGCCTGCAAAGTTAGTCTCCGTGCCATTCGCTGGTACCACGCCAACAGCTGGTGTTCCATTTGGAAAAGCAGTTTCCGAATACATCCTGATCTGCCAACCCTGTTTCGGACTAGCACAGGTTGCGGTCGCTAACGCTGGAAAGGAGCTACACACCTGAACTTTTACGGTTGAAGACAGCGAGAGGTCAAAATTCTCTTGCCGCGCGACACCTGGCTGTAATCGCACAGAGGATGATTCCGAAACAGCCCCTTTTACAGCAGCGGTTACAGAATACTGACCGACAGGGATATCAGCAAAGTAATAACTGCCTGTGCAAGAGTCGTTTAACTCTTTAAGAGGATCTTTCGTAACACAACGGCTTGCTGTGAACGTATCAAAAGTAATGGAGCCATTTGAGAGGGCCACTTCGGCTAAGTCTTTATTAGTTAGTGAGCTGGCCGGGCAGGCAACTCCAGGAGTTGTTACCAATGTACATTGTTTAACCACGCCACTTAGTTGCGCAGTAGAGGAAGTCAAGTAAACATTGCGAGTTCTGACAGGCCCTAGGTCCGTTAGCAATACGTCTATTATTGATGTTTCATATCCGGGTCTCGTGAACGTAAGTCGATACTCTCCGGGCACCGGCAACTTCGGCAAGATGTAGTTGATTGACTCGAGACTATTCTGACCACAGGAGCGCTCGACGAAGCCTTGCAGAGTCACTCCAGTCCAAATATCAACTCCATCTGATACTTCGATGGTTACCCCATCTATGGCTTTCCCGTTCTGGTTTGACACTTTTCCACATATGGCTCCGGCGGACGGATTAACAACTATGTTTAGGTCCGTCACGACCTGACCCGAGACCAAATTAATATCTATCGCAGCAGTTCGAAAGTTAGTTCCGCTTTGGACTTCTAGCTGATACCGCCCGGGTGTCGGAAGTCCTTCAAACGAAAAAGTTCCGGTCGCTGCAGTCAAATAATTTGCTTGTCTTTCTTCGACCACGAGCCTAACTTTTTTGACTCCCTCCTCCGGGGCCACGATTTTCTTCTCCACCGCCCACCAGCTAGATACTCCGTAAGCGTAAACCCAAAGATCTGAAGGTGTTTCGGTCAAGTAGGCGACTTCGAGATCACACGAAGAATCATCAGACTCAATTACACAACTGCTGACGACATTTTTATCGATAACGGCAAACACAGAAACATTTCGGCCACGTGGCACAACTTTTTCAGTGCCGTCTTCATCACTGAGCATTACCGTTACAGAATCTCGGGAAAGTGTTGGCGGGGCCGGCTGAGTTGAATCTGTATCGCCCAAAGCTAAGAATTTGTTTACATCGATATCAAATGTTTGAGATTTTTCAGGAGAAAGAAACACAACCTCGACATCTCTAAACAGTCTTTTTCCATCTGCATCTTCAAAGCTTGCAAATAGTTGACGCAATCCTTCTTCTCCGCTGCCAATAGTGCAACCGGAGTAACCTTTCTCTATCGTACATTCAACATTTTTGATTAGATTTGGTTTCAAGTAGAAACCGCCGGTTGCTTCTTCATAAACGATCGTAAGTTCGAGTACCTGATCAGCCTTAATTTGAATTGTTCTTAGAGATCCGAAAGTTTGATCCGGTGACGCTCTGAACTCCACGGAAACTTCTCCGTCTTCCAAACCTTTAAACCCACATCTACCATTTCGCTTCGTGTCCAGTACATCTCCGCCAGGAGCAACGTTGCCGGTGTCTTGACATTCCAATATTTTGGAACGCTGCGTTAGTCTCAGGGACCAGTCTTCGAGTTGAGAACCTCCCGCACAAATGGACACACACACTTCCAACTGCATTTCATCGCCAGGGATCATAGCCTTAGCATTTCCATACAAATCAGACGGCACAAAATCGGAAGGCAAATCGTAGAGAGACATAACTAGACTCTCGCCTGCTTTATAAAATTTTTGTGACGTAGGTGAAACCCTTTGAACTAGGCGGACCGCTGTCGTAGGATTCGGAGCGGCAACTTCGAACCGCTTACTCATTGATTCAGACTTGATTGAAACAATTGTCCCGTCTTCGACCGGAACCACTTGATTATCAACGACTTTGAACAACTTCCCGCTTACTCCACCATCTCCTTCTTGCAAAGATAACTCCGGGACTTGCTCTACTTCATCTGGCGTAAGATCAAAATATGGCGAATATTTAGTGCCTAAACCTGGAGCCGACGCGCGCACCCGATATCTCCCTGTAGGCAGGGAATCAAACAAATATAAACCCTCGCTATCAGTCTGAGTGCTACTGATAACGACATCGCTATCGTCATCGGTTAGGAAAAGCGTTTCTGGCGCTATTAAAAGCTCGACATCGACCGCATCTACCAAAGAACCACCAACCAGCCCAGTTAACGAAGAGGACTCTCCCTCTAGAAACATTGGTTGGTTTATACCTCGACCAATAATTTCTTTTGCTCGGGCTGGCTCATCAACAAAACCTGACCATGTGTCTTGATAACCGGCTTTAGTGTACAGAAGTTTATATGTGCGTTTTTCGTTTAGTCCTCTAAGTTCGAAGGTGCCATTTTGTTCGCTAACCCCTTGACTAACTACCGTATCCATGTCGCTTGGGTCATAAGCTTTGATAGTCACATAATGCAGCGGGCTACGCGTCCGTAAGTCCAGGACTGATCCTTGCAGAAAAGAATCTCCTGCCGCCGAGTTCCCTGAGCCAGTAACAAAAGCGTTTTCTAAGATATTAGGATCAAGCGTTACCTGGTTACCAAAATTGGCCAATCTGTTATGTAAAACTAGACCGAAAATTACGCAGGTAATCATCAATCCAAAAAATGAGAATAGCCACCTACCTAACTTTGGTTTTTGCACAAAGTTAAATAATTGTGGGGCTACATCATCGATGTTTTTAGCCCCTAACGTTAAAACTCGGCTCGCGGGTTGCCCAACCCAAGGTCGAGGTCCTTGAACTTGTACTTCAACGGTCGCTTCCTCTTGTCTTTTTATATGAACGCGTGGCTTTGAGAACTGCACCTCTGTGAGGGCTTCTGGGTCATCAGCTTCCAACTCTAACCAAATATCTGAATTGCCATGGTTAGCTGCAGTAAGGACGAACTCAGTTTTCTTTCCGCTAATAGATCTATTGGGATATACGTCGAGCGTTACGAAATCAACACTTTCAACTATTACCGTAATGCCAGATGTCAGAATTCTTTCAGGGAATACAGCGCTACGACATTGGAGAGTTAGCGTATGTTCACCCGCAGGAAAATCAGATGGCAAATTAATACACAATTCAAAAAATCCTGAGTCGCCTGGAAAGAGCTGCAGAGCTTCTTCTGCTCCGGTCACCCAATCGGGGTCAACTCCAAGCACTCTGATTGAATATGAATCGATAACGTCAGCCTGGTTTGCTATTTGAACAGCTACTTCAACTGGCTCAGATTGATCATGGAAAACTACTTTAGGTTCAACGGAAAGTGATACAGCCATCAGCGTCCCTCGTGATTTCCTATGTCAAGCCCACCAGAGGTAATCAATTCGCGCAGTTCCCTACGAATACTTTCGATAACAGCTATTCGCTCTACCAGCTTTAGATTATGTTTGGAGGCTAACTCAAAACGGTTCAGCACTTTTTAGCGTCCACCGTTACGGATCCGACTGACACTTTTCCGTCGACGGCGGGATCATTTTGAGGATCGATTATCAACGCCGCTAAATTCTTATCATCTGACTTGAAAACAACCGTCCAGACCCGGTTGTTAGTTAGCCCAGGAAGAATGAATTTTCCATCTAAAGATGCTGTAACCGTGCTCAATATCAAGCTACCTGAAGAGGCGACGACATCTATATTACACACGGCTTCGTTTGTCGAAAGTGAAATAGTCGATCCCTCAAGTTGGTAGGTCGAGGGCACTAACCTGACATCAAGGGGAAGTCGACTTGCGCCCTTAGGGACAGCAGGTAGATCGAACGAAACGCTTTCATAACCTTCTGCTTTAAAAGTCACAACGTAGTGTTGACCAACTTCGAGGCCAGTGAATTCGTAAGTGCCATCGCTTGTGCTTAGCGTTTGCCCTTTTAATGTGCCATCAGACACCAGTACCTGAACGTTGGGTATGCCCAAATCTTCAATGTTTTCGCTTGAGCTGGACAGTTGAATCTTTCCGACTAGTGAATTTGTAGAACTGTAAATCTGAACGGTTTCTGACAGATACGTTGTAGATCCAGCTCCTACCTCGATAACAAGATCACGGTTATCATAGCCGGGTTTTGAAAACGTCAATACGTATGTCTTGAGCGGGGGCAGGCTAAGAACGGCAAATTTTCCTTCCTCGACGGTCCTTGTCGCTACAGAAAATTCTCCAGAGGTCGCCAAAATTTCAACATCAGCTAAATCAAGCAATTGACCGTTGGACTCGCCTTGTATCGCTGCTGCTACCTGTCCTTCAATAGACGAAGGCTGAGCAACTAGATCAAACGTTAATTCTTCTAGATTCTGACCTTGACTTAGGTCTATTTCGGTCAGCATCGTGTCGTATCCGCTCGCAGCTATCATCACGCTGTAGCTAGCCGGAGTCTGAAGGTTCAGTTGCTCAAAAGCGCCATCAGCTTTAGTTGCTAATTCGTACTTGGTGGCATTTTTCTCTTCTGCTGTCGCCGAGGGCCCGATTACGATAGAAGCTTCTGAAATTGGGTCCCCAATCTTATTCCTCACATAGCCTTGTAATCGGCCCGGCACACCCTCCAGAAAAATATTACCTAAGTCCAAAATTGCACCCGAACGAAGCCATTGAACACCTTGATAGCTATCTTGCAAGCCATCACCATAAGCCCTGAACATATACGGGCCTGCTGGCATTAATGGAACCTCGAATGAGCCATCCTCGTCTATCGCTCCTTCATAAACTTCCCCACTTTCAGCGAGTGACGAGAAAATAACCCCTCCACGGGACAAAGCTGAGCTATTCGAAGCTGCCAGAGCACGTCCACGGACGCGTTTAGTTGGCAAGCTTTCACTTCCCAGACCTACATTAAAATAATTTATTGGGTCGCCAGCTTCATTAACTTCAAAGGTGTTTGCGCCAACGGCAGTTTCTTGCGCCCGGCCAGCCGCCCAAAAGCCCACGAATATAGCGACAACCCATAGAGCTAGTATTGAGATCAAGATTAACGCTGTCAGCAGCCCTCTACCTAGTAACGGCTTTTGGATAAAGGTTATGAGCTCGCTTTTAGGTTCTTCGGATCCCAGTAGCTCAACCCTAAACTCGCGCGGAGCAGGGCTACCTATAAATGGCCGCCGGTGTTTCGCTACAACCTCAAACGCTCTGATTCCCTGCGGTTGTACAATCGCCGAATCTGGGGATATCGAAAATTTTAGCTCACCAACTGGGTCAAGGGCTGAAACGCCTAGGGCCACTTGCGAGTTACCATCATTCGATACCGTTGCGACTATTTTTGCTTTGCTTCCGCGTGACAATTGGCGCGGCGCTGCAGTTAGGTTAGCTTCCAGTCGCTCTTGTACATTCACGCTAACTTCGAGAGCCCCGTCGGCGATGGCAAGTTCGCTGCCAACGTCAACTGTGAAATTTAAATCCCCTACAGAAGTTGTCTGCGGCAATGTAATGTCAATCGTGAAAGTCTGAGCTTCTTGCGGGAAAAGCGCTACTGACAATGGTGCGCTAATCGCTGAAGACGCTAATGCACCTTCCACCTCTGGAGTAACCGTCTGAATAGTGCTCCACACATTTTCTACTAAGAGCTCAACTGTGAATGGGACTCCTACCGTGACTTTTTCTGGAGAAGAGACGATGCTTGCCCTCATGCACTACCTATGAGCGTAGTAAAATTAAGAGCAGGGGCGAAGCGGAGTTGCTTAGCCATCATTTGACTCACTTCGGACGTAGCTTCGCACCGACTTGATGGTTGGGCTATGAATATCTTCAGTCCGAAGTTCGATGCCCTCTACAGGAGGACCTACTTCGATTCCTAGCTCAAGATCTATAGGAACACTAATTTCCAAATCTATACCTGATTTAAGATCTCCACCTATTGCTTGCCAAAACTCGAGGGGAAGCTGCAAACTTTCGTTGCCTACCGACATCCAAACAGGCGCGTCGGCACCCGCTAGATCACCTTCTTTGAATTCTTCAGGCATCTCTTTATTACGCAACACCTCTCTAGCTACTTCACCTAGCAAGAGGTGCTCATCTCTAACCTCTTGCGCATGTGCAGATACGAAATAACTGAGCCTCAGGCGCGGCGGCACCATCCGTCGCACTGTTTCGTTACCTGAACGAACTTCAGTGCCCGACGAGTTCTTTACATGATCTTTTCGGATTCGCCACAAAAAAATATTTATGACTGGACTCGTCAGCGAAGATACCCATTCACCATCTGGCCTATTGAAAGAAACTTCGATAGAGGACTCCTCCAAAACTTCGTGTTTGAGAAATCTTTCGAGTGCATCATCTATTAGATGAATCATGGTGTGCGATCATTCTTAGTTCTAAGGATTTAGTCAGGTAAGACCAAAGTTAGCCCTACATGGCAAAAATATCGCGGCACTAAAACTGGAAAAAATAATTTCTTCCATCGCTTGTCTCCGCGTTCAACAGAAAAGAACTTTAATCGCTCCTGGGAGCCACCGAAGAAACCTGCAACTCGTAGGCAAGCGGCAATTCGAAACGGTTATTGTTGGTAATCAAACGCCTGGCTCCTCCGTTTTCGATAGGCACTAGAACTACCAAAGTTTCCTGATCCGAAGATATAGGAACCGTTGGAGCCTCAATCTTCACATTTTTAGGAGAGTTCCAGTTTCTGGCGTTGAAAACGAGTCGCTTCGGAGAGACCAGGGCTACATTTGGGTCGTTTGAAGAGGTTTCAATTACAATTTCTTTTATGGGTTCTTCGCTCAAAGATACTGTGACGGTAACTATTGAGCCCGCTTCTACAAGCTCGATTTCCTGTTC
>PCCJ01000099.1 GCA_002731665.1 Actinomycetota bacterium
AACAAATTGTCGAGCACACAAATAATCGGCGGCCACGGCACATCTGATGGAAATGGCTATTGGCTGATAGGACACCGAGGGGGCATTTTTGCATTCGGAAGTGCCTATTATGCGGGTTCAATTAATGCTTCGGCTACAGCCCCTGTAGGAGCTTTCGCATTCGATAGCGTTAACAAAGGCTATTGGCTTGTGACCAAAAATTCGCCAGCTGTTCCCAGCAATTCAGGCATCGGCAAGCGAGCAATTTTCTCAAATCGGTTACACCGCGTGTGGTTAGTAAACGACGACGAAACAGTGCATAAAAGTTATCTTGTCAGCGGAAAAGCAGATACGCCTATACCAGGTGACTACAGCGTTTTTTCCAAATCTCGGCGCACTGTCGCTGGCCATGACGATATCTCAATGGAATATATGGTTCGTTTCACCTGGGGCAATACTCAGGCAATTGGTTTCCACAGTATTCCAAATGGCGGTAATGGAGAGCCGCTTCAGACTGAAGCTCAACTAGGCACCTACAGATCAGGGGGCTGCATCAGATTACGGAATGACCAAGCTAAAGAGCTATACGACTGGATGCCGGTAGGGACGCCCGTCATCGTCACAAATTAAAATATCTGAGCATGATTGCTAATCATCGGTTCCAGCTTTTGAGATTCCGTATCGATCTTCAAAACTAACTCGTGTCGGCTCATCATCGGTTTCCTCACTCACATCTGATTCATTTTTGAGCCATACCGTTCGTTGAGGGAACGGAATCTCAATGCCTTCTCGATCAAAAGCCTCTTTTATTCGCTTTCTTAATAGCCTCCCAGTCCCCCATTGTTCCGAAGGCTCAGTCTTCACTGACAGCCGAATGGTCACAGCATCAGCACCGAAATTTTGAACACCCGCTACGACAGGCTCTTCGATAATCGTTGCCTCTTGGCGTTGCTCTTCCCACAACCCATCAGCTACTTCTTTAATTGTTTCCATAGCTAGGTCAAGGTCCGTGTCATATGCAACGTCAATATCTAGAATCGCACGCGCCCAAACTTGCGACATATTACCCACTCTTCGAATTTCACCATTAGGGATGTGCCACAAAGTCCCACTCACATCTCTAAGTCTCGTTGTTCTCAAGCCAATTGATTCAACGGTACCAGTTGCCTCACCCGCATTGATCACATCGCCTACTCCATACTGATCTTCTATCAACATGAAAATGCCGCTGAGAAGATCGCGTACTAACGACTGGGCACCAAACCCTATGGCCACACCCAAAATTCCAGCTCCAGCTATAAGCGGACCCAAGTTGATATCGAATTCGCCGAGCAACATCATTAGCATGACGGCACCAATGCCCGCAGATGCAACGCTCTTAAAAAGTACCCCTAATGTTTTAGCCCGCTGACGAGCCCTTTCAGAACGCTCATGCAAGGCAGAAAGTTTTCTCGCCAGTATGTCTCGACGTATTGCGGTACCAGTTGACTCAACTTCCTCAACCGCGCCCTGCTCATCGACTTTACGCTCCTGCATCAATCGCTCAATCAATCCATCGATTCCGCGATGAACAATTCTTCGTACAACCAACGCTAAGACAACAATCAAAATGATTTTGACCGGCTTATCCACAAGAAAGCCGGCCAAAGCAGCCATATCCGAGCTATCCGTTAGTTCAAAAATTTTCTGACAAAGCCAATCAGCATCAATCCCGCAAGCCTCTTGAAGTTCAGTCTGCCCATTTGTGGTGTTTAAGTCAGTCACATCTAACATCCTAGGATTTAGTTAGCGCATCTAGAGGACAACCTGATGACAAACAGCAATCATCTAACTACAATCCCTATCGTGAGCAAACATTCTGACGCCGTCATCTACGAAGTTTCTTCCGGAGTTGCAACAATTATTTTAAACAGACCCGAAAATAAGAATGCTCTTAGCGTTGAGATGATCAACGCCATCGGAGATTGCTTTGATAAAGCTCAAAACGATCCAAGAATACGAGTTATTTTGTTCACAAATAATGGTAACACCTTCTGCGCTGGAGCCGATCTCAAAGCCGCTGCACCAGGAGTTGTCCAACCTGAGGCGCGACATACGTTTACGAAAATTCTCGATGACATAATGGAATCACCGAAGCCGGTAATCGGTTCAATCGCCGGCCATTGCACTGGTGGAGGCGTTGGCTTAGCAGCAGCTTTTGATATTTCTGTTGCGGCTGATGACATAATTTTCGGCTTCACAGAAGTCCGAATTGGAGTCGCACCAGCAGTTATTTCTGTTGTCTGTCTACCAAAACTGAGACGCGCCGATGCGAGTGAATTGTTCTTAAGTGGAGAAAAGATTCCAGCTGAAAGAGCAGCATACATAGGTTTGATCAACCAAGCTGTTCCTCGTTCACAACTTGATGTTGTCGTATCAGAAACTATCGGTAAAGTTGTGAAAGGCGGACCAAATGCCCTTGCTGCGTCGAAACAGCTAGTCTCGAAAGTGCCACAAATGCAGCGAAGTGAAGCCTGGGAATGGACATCGCAGCTAAGTCAATCTCTGTTCAAGTCAGAGGAGGCTCAAGAAGGAATCGGTGCTTTCAAAGACCGGAGAAACCCCAACTGGGTGCCAAAATAGTCGCAACCTGATTAGCTCGTAAGTTTCCTTCGGGCACCCGGGTCTGCACGACTCCAATAGCTAGTCACCAGTTGTCTAAACTAATCAACGGCTTAGTCAGCTATTAGAAATTACGTTTTGATTTATCAACGATTGCGTTTGATTCAGAGCACCGCGACAGAGACCGCCAACGAGTCTATCTCTCAGCTTTTACACACTACTTAGTTATACCCGCTTAACGAACCACCAATGGCCCGAGGAATGGTTGTACGATTTCTTGCTGTGGCAGGACAGATACATATTGAACGTAGCGGCTATGTCGGCACAATTATTCTTGACCACCCTGAACGCCACAATGCGATAAGCGCAGACATGTGGATTGCGCTTAAACATGCAGCTGTCGACCTTGGCGATGATGAAATGATTAGGGTTATCGTTATTAGAGGATCTGGCGAAAAAGCATTCGCAGCCGGAGCTGATATCAGCCAATTCAGTGAAAAACGGCAGAATAGCGAATCAAACGATGGCTACGATGACGCTACTTCCGAGGCTTACGAAGCACTTAGCAATTTACGTAAACCGCTGATAGCGATGATCCATGGGTATTGCATCGGCGGAGGGCTAGCAGTAGCTCTCTCTGCTGATATCAGGGTTGCATCTGACGATGCCCTTTTTACAATTCCAGCAGCACGCTTAGGACTCGGCTATGCGACTGCCGGTTTAGGCAAATTAGTGCAACTGATAGGTCCATCTGCTGCCAAACGTATTATGTTTCTGGCCGACCGGTTCGGGGCAGATGAGGCTTTGTCTATAGGCCTAATCAACCAAGTTGTACCCAAAGCTTTGTTGGGGGAACACGTAGCGGCCTGGACAGATCTTATTTCTTCGAATGCACCTCTCACCATTGCTGCCGCAAAAGCTTCGATTAATGAGTGGTTGAAAGATGAGACAACTAGAGATTTCAAGGCTGTGGATAAAATGATTCAAGCTTGTTTTGACAGTGCTGATTACCAAGAAGGCGTAGCCGCATTTATGGAAAAGCGGAAACCTAGGTTTAATGGCCGATAGAACAACGGAGCAATCGACCTAAGGTCGCGCATCACGACGATGGCGTTTACTCCTTTCATAAATCTCGATTTGAGTTCGCAACTCTTTTAAATCGTGCGATAAATCCTGATATGCACTTATCCTTGACTCGCTTATGAGCCCGCTTGACAATGCTTCCAAAACCGCGCATCCAGGCTCTTCGTTATGAGAACAATCAGAGAAACGACAAAGGTCTACAAACTCAGATATCTCAGGAAACACAAGGTTTAAACCACTCCCATCCCATAGTTGAAGTTCTCTCAAACCTGGAGTATCAATCACAACACCTCCTGCGTCTAAGGCAAACATTTGACGTCGTACTGTTGTATGCCTGCCGGTTCCATCAGCTCGGACTTCACCAGTTCTCACTATGTCTTCACCGAGCAAACGATTAACTAGGGTTGATTTGCCCACACCGGAAGAGCCGGTCAAAGCAACCGTAAGGCCATCCCCAGTAATTTCTTGTATGCCAAGTCCTTCTGACCCATGAATACCGCAGGTTTCGAGCACCTCTAATTCGGGGTACTGAGTTCGAACGTAGTTAGCGCGTTGAACCGTTCCCTTTAGATCCGATTTATTTACGATAAGAACCGGCACAACTCCGCTGCTGAATGCTGTAACTAAATATCGTTCTAACCGACGTTCGTCGAGTGGCTGATCGGCAGAAGTGACTATGCCGAGGATGTCTACATTAGTAGCAACGATTTGTGGTATCGGCTCTTGCTTTGGGGACCGCCGAATAATGATGGAGTCACGTTCTAAAATTTCTGTTATTAAGACACGCCGATCGTGTCGAGCATTCTTAGTGTGAATTACCCAATCACCGACTGCTGGATAGTCCAGTTGGCTTAGTGCTGAATCTCTGAGGCGAGTATCAAGAGCGGCTTCTCGCTGTCCTGTCTCGCCCATAATTTCGTATGCGCCCCGATGTTCAACAGACACACGGCTAACGGAATAACCACTATCTATTTCTGGAAATTTTTTTTGAGAAAAATTCCATCCCAGTTCGATAGCTGACCAAACCGGCGAAAAATTATCCACCGTTAAGCCAAACCTCTGAGTAACGCCCTACACCTGCTATCTGCCCCAAAACTGAAGTGCCTTCAGGAAGTGTCCATATGCCTAATCCTTCGATCGAAGAGTTTCCAATCAAAGCTGAAGACAAGTAGTCCACGTAAATCAATGGAATTTTTGCGTTAAGCAGAAGCATGATATTTTCCAGGATCAACAATCGATCCTGAAATTTTCCCGTAGCGTTCATAGCCTCTACCAGCGAGAGCAAGTCATCGCCTTCCATGTTCGAGACGTTTAGTGGAGAAGTCTTAACCAGACCAAGGAAAGCTTCTATCTGGGCACCTGGATCAGACTCTCCACCTACTCTCCAGCAGCTCGCTTCGAAATCACCCTTAAACGAAGGTTGATCCGTAACTGACCCAAGAACTCTTTTTATTAACGCGTTGCGACCCACTTGTTCCAGCGTTACATCTACCAAACCTGTTGCTTCCCATTGGCTCTTTAACGAGCGAGTCATATTAGCTAGCTGCAGATCGTCAGTACAAAGCAACGTCACTGCAATTTTTTCGCCGGTCAATCGCCTATCGGAACGCTTAGGATCCTGAACGTACGCAAGTAGATAGTCTTTAGCTTTACTCATATTAGCTATAGGCCACGCACGTGTCACTACCTCTGAATACCATCTGCTATCCGGACTCATCCATTGAGCTGCTAATGACGTATCAGGGTTACTGGACGCTAGTCGGCCAAGTTCTTCTTGGTCTGAAGAAAGCAGTAAGCCCTGTCTCACACGCATATCATTCGTGGGGCTCTCTAAAGTGTTGAACAAGATTACTCCAACATTATCTTCTCGTCGCGATATTACAGTCAGCTCAGACTCTCGCGCTTGGCTGATAGCTAACGCAGACCTTGTTTGAAGGATCTGGCCTTCTCCTTCCAACAAAAACTCTAGCCGAAGACGTTCATCGGCAATCTGGCGGAAAGTTATCTCCTCTAGATACGGCAGCTGAACTCCCCTTTCATCCTTGCGCCAGTAACGAGGATTAGACCTTAGGACAATGGGCGCTCCCGGACTCCAACCCTCAAAAGTAAACGGACCTGTTCCTACCGGATTAAACGTGAACTGTTCCTCGCTCAAAGAGCCTTTTTCTAGTAAAAATACTCGTCCGACCGGCCCCGCTAAGACATTTAACAACGTCGGGTTAGGTTCACTGAGTTCAAACAACAATGTTGAGTCATTAACTACATTGACGCTAGTGATTCTCGCATCACGGAGAAGCCCGCTTGTAACTTTTCCGCTCTTTACGTAATCGTCATACCCTTTCTTAAAAACCGATGCTTTCAAAGGAGTACCGTCACTAAACATAAGCCCAGAGCGCAGCTCCACAGTCCATTCCGTGTAGTTGTTATTATGATTAATTTTTTCTGCTAGGAACGGGACAACAGAACCGTCTGGAAGAACTACGGTCAATGTTTCCACGACTTGGTCCAAAACATTTCTACACGCCCAGGCACAGATATTCTCCCATGGGGCCCATCCACTAAATGGAGATAGATCATCTTGAAGCAAGACAGTGATTGCTCCACCGGATTGAGGACTGAATTCTTTCTGCCCAGAAATTCCAGTAGTCATATCCTTCGGGACATCAAGGATTCCTGAATTCGATTGCGCGTCATCATCCAAAACTATTTTCGGAACGGCTGTAGCTTCTGAATCAGAGAATTCAGCTTCAGACGTACATCCACTGGCTACGACCAGCACCACACAGACCAGTTTCGCTATCCGGCCATTGACGAAATATTTCTTCAAGTTGTGTGACTCAGGCTTGCTTCCGTCACTGTCGATCATCAGTGCCTCGATCGCCATTCTTCAGGCCACAAATTTTCACCAAAATGCCAGTCATCTGTTCGAAAGGTAATTCCCGTTGCTGATCCAACTAATTTTTCGGCAACATGAAGTTCAAGACGATAATTAGCAAATCTTCTTGTACGACTGGTTTCACTTGCTGTCGCTATAACTTCTTCACCTTGAGACACTCCTCGGTGGTAACCGATATCAATTTGCACCGCTAATGCCTTTCTGCCGTAGCCATTTGCAGCAAACGACATAGCAATATCCCCCAAACTAAATAAGATACCGCCGTGGCCGCCGCCAAGAAAATTCGTTTGTCTTTCAGTGATAAATGCACTCACGGTTGCAAAACCTGGACCCCACGTAATGACTTCCGCATCCAGGCTCGCCGCAAACGGATCAGACCGAAACATTTGATCTAATTTTAGCCGACCATCATTTGGTAACTCTGCGTCTGATTTTGTCACGTGCGCCAGAGTACCTCGATAAATTCTTTATACACATTCACAAGCACTGCCAAGGACCCCAACTGATACCAAAACAACAACCATTTGGCTGACTTGTGCAACTGCACCTAATGAATCACCAGAGATACCACCTATCGATCGATATGACCACCCTCGAATAATTAAGGCCGGTGGGAGACAGCACAATGTCAATATCAATCCCGATAGCCCAAGCAGGCCAAAAGTTAAAATACTTCCAGCCAGTATCCCTATGGAAGCGCGCCAAGGACTCAGATCTAAGACATACGAAACTCCTAAGCCAGATACTTGCGCGGGCCGAGAAATCAACATCACGAGCACGGCAGATGCGCGACCTAAACTAGATGCAGCTACGGCTACTTTGAACCCATCGAGAGGCGACAAATTCGCTAGGGAAGCTATTTCTAAAAGAAGAACCAATACCAACGCACTCGTTCCGTAGGTACCTAACCGGCTATCTTTCAAAATCTCAAGACGGCGCTCCACAGTAGCTCCTCCTGGAAAAGCGTCCGCAATATCGGCCAAGCCGTCTAAATGGAATGCACCAGTAACGACCACGCCTAATGCGATAGACGCAGTTGCAGCTATGGTTCCAGGCACTATCTGACTAAGAAACCAATACGAAGCTCCTACGAGTACTCCAACCAGCGCACCGACCATTGAGAACCATGGGACTGCACGACTCAGCTCAGGCATTTCTTTTTTACCAATGGTGATCGGGACGCGGGTGAGAAAAATTACAGCTGCTCTAAAGTTTCTCACGTCTTGTCCTTAAATATTCATCGAACGTGGGTACTTCCGAAACTAAAGCGCACGCCATTTGCACCAAAGGAACAGCAGCCGCAGCTCCAGATCCTTCGCCTAAACGAAGGTCTAGTTCGAGTATCGGTTCTAATCCAAATTCCCTTAACAGTCTTGCATGGCCTGGCTCTGACGAACGATGCCCTGCCCAACAATGATCAAGGGCCTCGTTATTATGCTTCCAGATTGGGGCTAAAGAAGAAGCCACGACGTAGCCGTCTAAAAGCACCGGAATACGCCGGTGTCGTGCTGCAACCGCAGCCCCGGCTATCGAAACCATCTCTTTTCCTCCTAGACGACGTAACAGATCCAACCAGTGGTTTTGGCTTTGATTTTTTCGCACTCGTTCTAGGCCGTCTTCTACTGCCGCCTTTTTTCGCTCAAACCCTTCATCGTCAACACCAGTGCCGCGACCGACCCATCTCATCGCTCGATCATTAAAAGTCGCTGCGGCCACAGCCGCTGCAGAAGACGTGTTACCGATACCCATTTCTCCCAAAACTAACAAATCTGTTTCTAGAGCATTAACGGCTTCTACCCCTTGGAAAAATGCTACCTCGAATTCTTCACTGGTCATTGAATCTTCGTAACGAAAATCTTTAGTCGGGGCTTTAACTCCCACATCGATTACGTCTACTTCGGCGTTAACTAGTCTCCCAATAGCATTAATCGATGACACGCCGTTCTGAAATGCATTCACCATTGCCTCAGTAATATCGCTTGGGTAATTGCTCACCCCAGCATCCGATATTCCGTGATTTGAAGCGAAAATAAGAATCTTAGGATTAAGTACTTGGGGGTTAAGAGTTTGTTGCCAGCTGGCAACAAAAATGGCTATCTCGTCTAGCCGTGCTAGCGCTCCCGTTGGTCTCAAAATTTGATTTGAACGATCCTCTACACCAGAAGCTATTACTTGATCGGCTTTCGGAAGGTTGCTCAAGTACTGCTCGACTCGAATTGTCACAGAACTCTTTCTGGGTTCTGCAGAGGAAGAAAAAGTCCTGCAACAATAAGAAAAGATTGATTCGAGTTACTAGCAAAAAACTGGTTGACTGATCCAAGCACATCCCGATAAGCACGAGATAATTCGTTGCCTGGGACTATTCCGAGGCCAACTTCATTAGAAACAACGATGGTCGCAGCATTTCGATTACCTATTGTCGTAATGACTTCAGATGATTTTCTGAAAATTTCATCTGAGGAAAATTCTGCCGACAACAAATTAGACACCCACAAAGTTAGGCAATCAATTATCACTACATGATTTTTGTCTGTATTTAATAATTCATTATTTATTTCAATCGGTGCCTCCTTCGTTAACCAATCAACGGGACGCTCATTCTGGTGCTTAGCTATTCGTTTCGCCATATCTTCGTCAAGAGCCTCGGCAGTTGCAAGGAAAGAAACTGGAGATTCCGAACCGCTCGCTATCTCTTGAGCAATGCGGCTTTTCCCTGAGCGGGCTCCACCGGTCAGAAACGTGAACCCTTCAGGGCAGCTAAGAGACAGGTGTTCATGGGTCAATAGTCAATACCTTTTTTTGCTACTGTCCCGTTGTCGAAAGCATGTTTAATTTTTCTCATTTCAGTGACTGTATCCGCTATCTCAATTAATGCTTGCGGCGCATCTCGTCCGGTTATCACTACATTTGTTTTAATGGGCCGAGCCTTTATTACTGATACAACTTCATCTAAATCAATCCATCCCCAATTGATTGGATACGTGATCTCATCTAGAACAACTAAACGATATTTGTCCTCTTCTATTATTTTTTTTACCTGATTCCATGCTGACACGGCGACTGCTTGATCTTCGCTTATATCTTTCGAATCCCAAGTAAACCCATCTCCGATCGCCCACCAGTCGACTCCTAAAATCTCTCTGCAAACTTTTTCCTCACCGACTTGCCACTTTCCCGATTTCAAAAATTGGACTACTCCTACCGGCCATTCGCGCGCTACAGCGCGAACAACTACACCAAAGGCCGAAGAAGACTTGCCCTTACCATCGCCAGTATTGACTATTACCAGTGACTTACTAGCCAAACGCTTCTTAATTTCAGGCCCTTCTTTTGGTGGGACACTCGTCATCTTGACTCCTTAGATCGCGGCACGACTACCTGTGCTCCATCTACTTCAATAACTCTGATACGAGCGGAATAAGTTCCACTGAGTAGCTCAACTTTAATGACATCTACCGCATTTCCGTCTGCCACCACTGTGCCGTGGTCAAACAACATAAGGCGGTCACTGTATTGACCAGCTAATGTAAGGTCGTGCATTGAAGAAATAATCGTCATTTGCCGTTCTTTTCGGAGTTCTTCTAACAGATCTAAAGCTTGTTGCTGATGACCCAAATCCAGTGCCGCTGTTGGTTCATCTAAAAGTATGACTGGCGTCATTTGAGCCAAGGCACGAGCTAGCTGACACCTCTGCAATTCCCCACCGCTAAGTGATCCCATAGAACGGCTGCCCAATTCTTCAAGGTCTAGACGACTAAGAATTTCGCCAACTATATTTAGATCAACTTTTCCTTCTACCCCAAGTGCTGAAATATGTGGCGTCCTGCCTAACAAAACATAATCTCCGGCCAACATATCTAACGGCACTATGGGATGTTGGGGGACATAAGAGACTAGTTGCGCTCGGCTTCGAGCAGTAAGCTTCGATAAGGCGTTTCCGCTGACACTTACTGAACCTTCATAATTCTGTAAACCAGCTAGTGCATTAAGAAAAGTAGATTTCCCTGATCCGTTCGGGCCAATAATTGTTAACCATTCCCCGCTTTGGACTGATAACGATATCCCTCCCAATACTTGAGTCTTCCCTAGAGTAACTGAGACATTTTTTGCTTCCAACAACGCCATTAGATGGACCTGCGGCTGGAACGAAGAACAAAAATAAAAAACGGGGCCCCACAAAAAGATGTTATGACTCCAATTGGTATCTCCGATGGCGATATGACTGTTCGACCAAGCAGGTCCACTGCGATCATGAACGATGCCCCGAAAAGCATCGACAATGGAAGCACAATACGGTTACTTGAACCAAAGAGTAACCGTATTGTATGAGGAACTATTATTCCGACAAACGAAATTAGACCACTCACCGCTACTGCCGCCGCTGTTGCTAATGATGCAGCCACCACCATTATTTTCCTTGTTCTATCTGGGCGAATGCCTAATGAAGCGGCTTCAGCGTCTCCTAGCCGCATAACATCCAGGATTCGACGATTTAGCAGAATCACACAAGATGTTCCTACCGCATAGGGCAGCAATAACCAGACTTCACCCCATGACGCAGTGTTTAGACGCCCAAGAATCCATGTATAAACTTGTCGAATCGTATCTGCGTTCTGTTGAAGAATGAAAGTTTGGATTGCCGTCAAGAAACTTGCAACTGCAACACCTGCTAACAAAAGAGATGCAGGAGATCTGCTGCTATCCCCTGAGAGTCCCATGAAGTAAGTAATTGCAACCGCTAAAAGAGCTCCGCAAAAAGCTAAAAGCGGAACGGCGTCGCTCGCGCCACTGCCATCTCCCCACCGGTTGACCAACGCAAGGGTCGCTCCTAACCCGGCACCAGCGGCCGCACCCAAAAGATAAGGGTCAGCCAACGGGTTCCGAAAAACAGCTTGGTAGGTCGCGCCGCTTAAAGCTAGAGTCGCGCCGACCAGTCCTCCTAAAATAACGCGCGGAAGCCTCACCTCCCAGACGATATTTGAATGAATTTCGCTAAGATCACTATTCGCTTTTAGAAGCGGAAGCCTATCTATGATCTCAAATACAATTGAATCAACCGGAATGTTAGCCGGTCCGAGCGACAGAGAAACTGCTGCTACAGCTAACACAGATACGATTCCGACCAGAAGCCACACCGGACGTAGGCGCTCATAATTAGCCAATGCAGTATGTGATTTCCCGAGTTGCACCTTGTTACTCAGCAGGGACCAAAGCAACAGCATCCGACAAGGAGTGCAAGAACTGGACTAAACGTGGACCCCACCGACTAGCTATATCAGCGTCCATCTCTATCACAGTTCCATTGCGCACTGCTTTCAGAACATCCCAGCCTGGACGTTCACTGATTATTTCAACAGTTTGCCCGCAGCAGTTACCATCAACAAAAAATATTAGATCTGGATCAGATTCAAGAACAAATTCTTGAGTTAACTGCGGGTATCCGTAGGCAGATCCATCCGCGTCGGCGGGATCAGCGATATTGCTAAGTCCGACCATTTCATAAATCTGGCCAATGAAAGTGCCACTCGTTACTGAATAGAGAGTGTCATCAAGCTCATGGAAAAACGTAAGGGGTCTCTCAGGAATCACTATATTTTCCATTATTGATGCAATCTCTGAGCGCATCGAAGCAACAAGGACAGCTGCACCATCTATATTCGCCGTGGCCACACCTAGATCCGCAATTTGTTCATAAACACCATCAAGGTTGGACACCGCTGGCAAGACTAAAACCTCAACTCCTAAACTCTCTAGTTCTTCTTTGATACCAGCGTCCGGTAAAACCACTAAATCAGGCTCAAACTCAGCAATCGCCTCGACATTTGGGGAATAGCCGGATAGGTCTTCGACCACAGGTGCTTCTTCGGGATAATAACTGTAATTATCTACAGCAACTACCTGCGGTCCTGCGCCTATTGCGAATAGCATTTCGGTAGCAGTGGGCGATAATGAAACAATAGATTGAGGGCCTAGAGGCTCTTTCTCAGTTGGTTCAACGGTAACTAACTTGTCATCATCTGTATCGTCTTCAATGATAGGGGCTTGAGTATCTGTCGTCTCTTCGGTGATAGGAGCTTGAGTATCTGAAGTCGACTCGTCTCCGGTAACGGTTTCCTGGTCACTACATGAAGAAAATAGCAAAATTGATGCTATTGCCAAGACTACTAATCTGATTATTTGTTTCATTTAAGGTCTCCTTTTAGCCGAGATTAAGGGCGGCAGAAAACCTGCCGCACAACATTTCCTCCTCGGGAATCGTCGTGCGAGGACTAAGAATAGGCGACCGGACTTTTTCCCAAAGGGATATCACCGTTGCGGGACAGTGCCGGATTCTCACCGGACTTCGCTATTTTCAGACACCGAACGCCCATGAGCCTACTGTGCCTGACACAATCAGTAGTGTGATTGAGAGAATAACTAGTCAAAATTATTTCAGGAGCATCAAGAAATGACATTGCGAGGAACTTCAGTTCGTAGACGTGAAGACGAACCATTATTAAGAGGTTCAGGCAACTACGTCGCTGGTGTTCATTTAGAAAACGCTGCGCAAGTGTATTACTTAGTTTCCACAATCGCCCACGCCGAAATCCTGTCTGTAGATATTACAGATGCGTTGCTAGCACCAGGAGTTATTGACGTGGTGCTTCATAAAGATCTAGATATCGGGCCATACCCTGCCGGTAACCCTATTTTCGATGAAGCAATGGTACGTCCACTTCTAGCTGATCAAAGAGTTCGATACGTCGGAGAACCAATAGCAGCAGTCGTTGCGGAAACCATCGCCCAGGCCATGGACGCCGCAGAACTAATCGCAATAGATTTTCAATCAAGGCCGGCCATCATCGACCCGGAAAAAGCGCTCAACACGTCTACTTTACTTTTTGACGGAACAAACGAAGGCAATATTGTGTGCCGGATGCAGGCCGAAGGACTCGAAGCAGACTTTAGTTCTTGTGAAGTTATAAGTGAGGTTAGAACAGTCAACAACCGTCTTGCTCCAGCCCCAATTGAAACTCGAGTGGCAGCAGCTGAGTGGCATGCTGACGGGCGCCTGTACTGCTACAACTCAGGGCAAGGACCTCATCCGGTACGTTCAGCCATCGCAAAGATTCTCAACCTGAAAGAAGACCAAGTAAGAGTAATTTCACGAGATGTTGGTGGAAGCTTTGGAGCTAAAGCACGCCCATTTCCTGAAGAAGTTCTTTTAGGTTGGCTTGCAAGACGGATTGGCCGACCTGTGATATGGGTTCCACCTCGTAGCGATGACATGGTTGGTTTAGGTCATGGACGAGGTCAAATTCAATATTGCAAAATAGGTGGCAGCCGGGATGGGAATATCACCACATACCAGCTGCATGTCATTCAGGAGTCAGGTGCCTATCCGGCTGGCGGTGCCGGTCTTCCTAGCAACGCTCGAGCTATGTTGACTGGTTGTTATAAGATACCAAGCGTCGGTTTTAGCTCAGTTTCAGTGGTAACAAACACAACCCCAACCGGAGCCTATCGAGGGGCAGGAAGACCCGAAGCTGCGGCTGCAATCGAACGGGCTGTTGATGCTTTTGCCCGTGATATCAATATGGACCCTGCTGAAGTGCGCAGGAAAAATTTTTTACAACCTCACGAGTTCCCGCTTGTCACACCGACAGGAAGTTCCTATGACAGCGGTGAATACGAAGCAGCTTTAGATGCAGCTTTGGAAGCAAGTGAATACGGAAAGTTGCGTATAGAGCAGCAACGTCGGATCCAATCTAGCACTGAACCGTACCTCGGAATTGGTTTAGCCTCCTATGTGGAGCGAACTGCAGGAGCTGGGCGAGCAGAATACGGAGCCTTGGAACTTTTACCCGGAGGCCAATTACTTGCACGCACCGGGTCGTCTCCATATGGGCAAGGACATCACACCTCTTGGGCAATGCTTATTTCTGATCAGACTGGTGTCCCGATGAACAAGATAAAGGTAGTTCACGGTGATACTGATGAAGTACCACAAGGAGCTATTACAGGTGGGTCCCGATCCGTTCAGTTAGCCGGCGCTGCTATATGGGAAGCCTCCTCCGGTCTGGTAGAGCAAGCGAAACAAGTTGTCGCCGACCTGCTAGAAGCATCTACCGAAGATATCACTCTCGATACTTCTTCAGGGCGTTTTCATGTGGTGGGAACCCCCGCTGTTGATATCGGATGGACGGCTGTATCAGATTATTTAGAAGGCTCAACCGCCGGCCCGAGACTTCTTCATTCAGAAGAACTTTTTGAATCCGAAGGACCGACTTTCCCATTCGGTACCCACGTAGCTGTCGTGGAGATTGATAGAGAAACCGGATTCACCAAGCTGACAAGAATGTTTGCATGTGATGACGCTGGCATGATTTTGAATCCGTTACTAGCAGATGGCCAAGTGCATGGCGGCCTGGCACAAGGAGCCGCACAGGCACTTATGGAAGAGTTTAGATATGACCCAGATGGCAACCCGCTGACAACGAACTTTGGTGATTACCTAGTTATCTCGGCAACAGATTTACCATTTTTTGACCGGATAGTTCTTGAAACTCCAACTCATATAAATCCTCTTGGAGCGAAAGGTATCGGTGAATCAGGCACAGTCGGGTCCACGCCAGCTATCCAAAACGCAGTGATTGACGCCCTATCTCATCTCGGGATACGACACATAGACATGCCATGTACACCCGAGAAAGTTTGGAAACTGATTAACCAGCACCATTAAAATTTACCATTGCGCATCTGGGTCTAGACTCAGGACTTCGACCATCTCGTCATGCAGCGATTCAAAGTCTGATGACCTCATACCTTCACGCCCCGGAGCACCCTGAAATTGATCCCAGTTAATTTCACAGTTAATTGACCCTAAAAAAGCTTCTACGTTTTTGATCCAAGAATTTTTTTGAGTAGTTAATGACGATGACAACAACCCGTTATCGACGAGCCGAACTTCATCTACCTTGACCCTGAAAAGCTCTTGTCCCATTGGAGCTAATCTTTGGAAACTA
>PCCJ01000025.1 GCA_002731665.1 Actinomycetota bacterium
ACTGAGAATCTCCCCGGCCTGTATTTCTTGCTCACGTTCGGTGCGTTCAGTGTCGTCCTCAATGTATGTGAGGGCGTCAACTCCGTTCGCCTCATAGGCGTAGCAGTCGTAGCATACCCAACTTAGATAATTGTTCATGGTTTCCTTACTGATCCACCGGGAGGTGGAATCGTGCCGGTGCAAGAATCGAACTTGCTTGAACCATTACCGGCTGCCGCACTAGCGGCAGTAGTGCATATCGTCACTTTCCATGATGACTGCTACTCCACAATCCGGGCATGACGGCACCCGGTGGCCTAGGCCGTAGCCCGGTTCCGGGAACGTCAACTCGCTGTAAAGCTTTCCTTTTAGTTCTTCTTCCGAACTGTTGCGAATTTCGTCACTTGAAAAGACAATCGCTTTTGTAAATTCCATGGTTTCCTAACTGATCCAACTGGTGTTGGAATCGTGCCGGGCGACGGAATCGAACCGTCGTGTAACCGTTCCCGGTGACCCGCTATGAGGGTAGTTCATTCATCTGTTCTGGCAGATTGTTGAGTGAGGTCTCGCCTACCCAACGCTCGCCGTGGCCGGTAGTGATTAGGCAGTCCACCCGGTCGAATACTTGCCGAACATCAATAACGTCTACAGGCACTTGAATATCTGTGGCTATACCGTTAGACGGTGGAGCCCACATACGACGGCCTAGATGCTTTTGTAATGCTGCTATGCTCATGGTTTCCTATCTGTTTCGGTGTTTCCGAAATCGTGCTCCGTGCCGGAATCGAACCGGCTAACCATTCAGAGCGACTAACTAGGCCCACACTGCTAACGCTAGGAAATAGTAAGCGTCGTGGTCCCAACCCATACCGCTAATCTTGCCTCCCTTATCGTCAAACATCACGGCCGCTAGCGCCTCCGCTGCTGCCATGTGGTTGTCTTGCGCATTCAGTGCGTAGTCCCAACTAACGACTACTCTTTTAGTGTCGCTATCGCACCATTTATGGGTAGCGGCTACACGAGCACCCCGGTAATTAGTTGGGCCTAGGAATCTAGTTTTAATTAGGCAGCCTTTTGCGTCTATGTTTAGATATGACATGGTTTTTCTTCTCTCATTATGTGCGAGTGCATCTCGCATCGTGAACGGTGGGGACTCGAACCCCGTTGGGCACCGTATAAATGCCACCGTCCTAACCATGAAAACCAAGATATGCACTTTCCGTGGGACCGCCTTACCGCTCCGTGGTCGGCGCTTATCTTCGATATAGGTCTAACCTCCCGATGAATCGGTGGCCGCCTACATCACGCAGCCGCACTTCCCGCTAGGTCTTCCCTCGCCCTATCTGCTCCCCCTTTTAGGAGAGCAGGTCATAAGACCGACCTAACAAGACTCAAGCCGCAAGACTTCGCCCTTAAGCCACCGTGACCGCTACCCCTCTCAAGGGCGGCCCGTAGGTGACCACCGGCAGACCCAACCCTATCTGCGGGTTTCGAACTACCGGACCAAGTAGCAAACTACTTGATGAGTCCAGTATAAGGGTATGTAATACAAAAGCAACAACCAAAAGAAAAAAAACAGGAAATCTTTTTCAAAAACCCAAACAAAACAATCCACAAATTACCCACAAGCTGAGGACAACCTAAGGACAAGCTGTGGAAAAACCCACCAACACTTAACTACCACTCAGTAACTAAACGAACGTTCAGTAAACCCGTAAGTCTCGCCACGCACCCAAACTTAACGAACGTTTAGTAGGTTCTGACTTAATGAACGTTTAGTAACCCCACCCACTACTTAACAAACGTTTAGTAAGTACCCCAATGCGCAAACACTGGCTTAATGAGCGTTTAGTAAGGGGCCAGGTGCCGCCGCACCCCCCACGTATATACTGTCTATCGGTGTTTTGGGGAGTTTGGTTCAGGTGTTTGTTTCGTGCTGGGTGTTCGCTGGGTGTTTGCTGGGTGTTTTGGGGGTGTTGTCATCCATTTTGTTGGGCAGTTTTTGAGCTGGTGGCATTTGCAGTAGTTCATTGTTGTGGTGGTGTCGTTTCGGACGGTGTTGGTGGGTGGGTGAGTGGAGGTAGCCCCCCAGTGGGGGAGCTTCCTTGTTGCACGGTGTTGGAGCCGTGGTTTCGTTAGGAGCCAGCAGGGGATTGGTCTGCTGGAAGGCCGGGTGGTGACTGTTCGATTGTTTGTTGTGCTGCCCAGGCTTCCCTTTACCAGCACTCGATTTCAGTCTTGGGTGATTTGTTGAACGCCTTTGCTTGTGTTTCCACGTAGGCGTTGGGGACTGGCAGCGTCTAACGCTTTACTGGCCCTACCGTCGATCTGTTCAGGTCGAAGGTTTCGCACCTCGCAACCCTATTTTCCCCTGGGTTGGGGCCACTCTCTCGTGGTGTCACTGGTTGTGTCAGTTATTATAGCACCCCTTTTTGTGGACAGCTAACAGTCCAAGTCTCTTTTAAGTTTTTCCCATACTGTCCATTGTTGTTCTGTCCAGTTGTGGTCGATTGTGTTGTAAAGCTGGGAGCATTGTGCCCCGTATCCGGTGTTATGTAATAGTACGGTGGTATCTTTTTCTTCTCCTCCGTTAGGCCACCACATTATGATTGCGCTTACGGCAGCAGCTAAGGCTACTCCGACAGCAGATAAGGCTTTTAAGATTTTTTTTATTGCCTCTGACCAAGCGTCAGCTCGTTCAGCGACTTCCTCTATAGTCATTACCTAATAATACCACCTTTGTTTTTCTGCTATCTTTTTGAGTCATGGCTAAACGTGGTTTGTATTCGAATATTCATGCGAAACGTAAACGCATTAAAGCGGGTAGTGGCGAGGCAATGCGTAAACCTGGATCTAAGGGTGCGCCTACAAACAAAGCGTTTAAGCAGTCAGCTAAAACTGCGAAGAAACGGAAACGGTAATGGCCGAGTTCAAAGGCAAGAAAGTTACGTTAAATAAGCCACGTAACATTTCTAAAGGCTCACCTGGGTACGGTAAGAAACAAAAAGAAGTTTTTGTTATGGACGGAGGGAACGTTAAACGGGTTGCGTTTGGTGATCCGAACATGAAGAATCGGAGTAACGAACCTAAACGTAAGAAAGCGTTTCGGGATCGTCATAACTGCGAAAACCCTGGTCCGAAGACAAAAGCCCGTTACTGGGCGTGTAAGGACTGGTAATGTTTGAACGCACAAGCAAATGCGGGTGCGAAGGGGAAGAATGCATATGTCACTTTCAACATTATGATTGCGCTTGCCAGCACTGCCCGGAATGCGCTGAAGATTGTTTTTGTTTTAACCCAGAGGATGCTATGGAACACCAGGCCAACCCCCAAGATTTACTTGATGACGGCATGTGGATGTCGCCAAATGAGATGGGTGAACGCCCAGAGATAGATCCTTTTACAGATGACACTCCTCTCGAATGCGGAATAGAGAACCCTGACTTTTGTGAATCTTGTCAGTAAGGGGACAACATGCCATCAGGCAAAGCTACGACAATAGAAAAATGGGCCGACTACCTGGCGATGCGCCGACAAGGGATTTCTTTATACGCAGCATCAAAACATTGCGGGTTGTCTTATCACGCTTGCCGGGACGCAGAAAGTGGAAAGGCCCCACGTAACTATCTTGCAGCGGAAGAAGCATTAGGGAAAACGATTCAACCAGAAGTTCCTCTCTATGATGTTCTTTCTCCTGAAGCTCAGGATGCTTACGACAATATCGAAGTTTTTGCTAAAAGATATTTTGGGATTATTCTTCAGCCTTGGCAAATTGAGGCTACTGAACGCATCATGGGTCTCCTCAACACAGACTTTGAAGAGTACGCAGTAATTAATGCCCCACCAGGGTCAGGTAAGTCAACTTTCTTTGCTAAGGTATTGCCTGCATGGGCAACCGTGCGTAACCGAGCCATCCGTGGGATGATCGGTTCATCTACACAACGACTGGCTGAATGGTATTGCCGCAGGCTGCGTGCTGAGTTAGATCGAGCGCATCCCGTAAAAGCTGAGCTGAACGATGTTCGACTCGGTTTGGCGGTTGACGCTGAAGCTACGTTGCAAGATGACTTTGGGATGTTCAAACCCGACTCTTCAGAAATTTGGCGAGCCGAAGCATTCACAGTGCTACAACAAGATGATGCTCCTTTATCTCAGAAGGAGCCAACATGGTCAGCTTTCGGAATGGACTCCGGGTTTCTCGGTGGTCGTTTCGATTTGGTGATTTGGGACGACGTTTACGATCCTCGCAAGATGCGGTCGTCGGAAGCCCGTGAAGATATGCGTCGCTGGTGGGACGAAGTAGCTGAAACTCGGTTAGAGCCGGGTGGGCTCTTAATCTTACAAGGGCAACGCATGTCCGCAGATGACATCTACCGGTATGCACTGGACAAAGTAGCTCCACCCGACGAAATAGAGTTAGAGGAATTTGATCCAGAAGATGCACCAGAAGATTGGCGTAAATATCATCACATCAGCTATAAAGCGCACTACGAAAAACTTTGTACAGGCGATCACAAGGCTCCAGGCACACCCTGGCCCGAAGGGTGTTTACTTTACCCTCGAAGATTACCCTGGCGAAAGCTGCGACACATTAAAGCGCAAACTCCAGACAGATTTGAGGTCTTGTATCAGCAATCGGACGTAAACCCCGCAGCGGTTTTAGTTGACCCTTTATGGGTAAGTGGCGGTCTTGGTAAAGACGGCGTTGATTATGTGGGTTGTTGGGACAACGACCGTGACCTTTGGGAAATACCTGCGGGTGTTTCTGGTGACTTGTTTGTTGTAGCAACTGCTGACCCTTCGCCGTCTAAATTCTGGGCGTTACAATGCTGGGCATACAACCCTGAAACACAGTTTAGGTATTTGTTAGAATCGTATCGTCGGAAGATGGATGCGCCGTCGTTCCTTGATTGGAATCATTCAGAACAAACGTTTACTGGTGTTGCCGAAGATTGGTGGCAAATTACTAACAACATGGGTCGTCCTTTAACACATTGGATTATTGAAGCAAATGCCGCTCAAAAATTTATTCTCCAATACGATCATTTCAAACGTTGGGCAGCGATGCGTGGCGTGGAGTTGGTGCCTCATTACACGCACTCAAGAAACAAAGGCGACCCCAAGTATGGGGTGCAAATGCTCGCTCCGTTATGGCGCGTTGGCCGAGTGCGTTTGCCAGGTAAACAACGGACAGAAGCGCGCCCGCATTCGCTTCTTTTAGTAAATGAAGTAACACGCTGGAACCCGGAAGGCACGGGTGCCCGCACAGACGACTGTGTTATGGCACAATGGTTTATGGAACACAACCTTGAAAAGCTATATGTTTCTCCCTCACAAGGGGTCAAACAGTGGCGACCGACATGGGTTTCAGGGCAAGATAGTGAGTACGCAGCATCCGGTAGGTTTTAAGTGAAAACTATTGAAGAAATAGTCGCTATATATGCGTCACGACAGCAAGGCTCTGATGACGCTAAGTCACGGATGCGTAACTTGCGTGATTACTATAACGGCGATGTAATTGTTCCGCTACCCGAAATTAACTCTGATGAGCAATCGGCGGTAGCGAACTTGTTGGCCCAAGGTTTAGATCAGACCGCTATGCGGATTGCTTCAACTAAACCAGATGTTTATTGTCCTCCTGTAGACCCACACAAGAAACGTTCACGAGATAATTCGAGTGTTCGTCGTAAAGCTATTTTTGGTTGGTGGGAATATTCGCGTATGGATTTGCAGTTAGCGAAACGTGCTCGTCAACTTATTGGTTATGCGACGACAGTAACGCAGCTCAGGTTCAACGCTAAAACTGGTTGCCCTGAATGGCATTTGCGTGACCCGTTGACTGCGTATCCGGCAACACTTTTGGGTGTTGACGATATGCGTCCCCGTGACGTGGTGTTTGCTTACGAACGTCCTCTCGGATATTTGCGGACAATGTACCCAGACGTGGCTGCTGTTTTTGAAAGCGACAGCGGCGCAGGCGACGATCAATCAATAGAAATGATTGAATACATTAGCGACGAAGAACAAGTATTGATCGCTATGAGAGGCCCAGTTAAAACAGGGTTGTTTGGAACATCTAGCGATTCTGACAGCAACGTAGTTGTTGAATTAGAACGTGTCCCTAACATTCTTGGTGAATGCCCAGTGGTGTGTGCCGAACGCATAAACCTTGATAACGCTCAAGGCCAGTTCGACGGCATCCTCGGCATGTACCAAATGCAAGCCAGGTTAATGGCTCTCGAAGTTATCGCAGTTCAGAAAGGCGTGTTTCCCGATACTTGGCTTGTAGGTCGAGCCGGAGAAACACCACAAATCGTGAATCCTGCTGATGGGCTTACCGGCGAAGTCGGTTTAGTGCGTGGCGGCGATCTGCGTGATATGCAAATGCAACCTGGTTACATGACCAACCCTGCGATTGACAGGTTAGAACGAGCGCAACGTTTAACGGCTGGTATCCCACCAGAGTTCGGTGGCGAGTCAACAACAAACATTCGTACTGGCCGTCGTGGCGACGCTGTTCTTTCTGCTGTCGTTGATTTCCCTGTGCAAGAAGCGCAACGCATTATGGCACGTTCACTGCAAGAAGAAAACAAACTCGCAGTCAATATGTCAAAGGCTTATGCGGGAAGCAAAGGCAAATCGTTTTATGTGACAACAAAGAACGCTAAAGGCCGAGTTGACTACACACCCAACGACAACTTTGATTCAACAGACAACGTGGTGTCATATTCGCAAGCTGGCGCTGATATCAACAATCTTGTCATAGGGGGAGGACAACGAGTTGGTATGGGCACTATGTCTAAACAATCGTTTATGGCAATAGACCCACTTGTTGACGATCCAGAGTTTGAACATGACACTGTGATTGCCGAACAGTTAGAAGCAGCGTTGCTTTCTTCTATCCAGCAGCAAGCGTCTCAAGGCGCTATTCCTCCTGCTGATCTTGCTCGCATTATGGAACTTGTTGCTAACGACCAAATGGAACTTGCTGAAGCTGTAGAAAAAGTGCAGAAAGAAGCACAAGAACGTCAAGCAGAACAAGTGGCTCCAGATTCACCTCAAGCTATGCCCGGTTTAGCTCAACCTGGTATGGGTGCTGAGTCAGCGACCGCAGCACCGGCTGGGGAACAACCAAGTTTACAAGCACTGTTAGGGGCTCTCTAAATGCCACGTAAAGGTAAAGGACAGAAAGTTCAAACTGCTAAGGGACAGCAGTATGGTCAGGCAAAGATGCAAGAGGAAGCACAGGATGTTGTGCCATTACCTCAAATGCCTGCGCCTCCTCGTGCCAGACCAGCAGAGGCTGGTCCGTTGCGTCGCCCTACTGAACGACCCAATGAACCTTTAGGCACGATGGCTCCTCCGCCTCCTGCTAACCAAGTCACAACCGATCCGAACATGATTCGTCCCTATTTGCCTGCATTAGAAACTATTGCTTCTCAACCTGGGGCTTCTCGACAAACGAAAGCATTTGTTAGCCGGTTAAGAGCGATAGCTATGGGCGGGACAAACGATGGGATGGTATGACCGTATCGGCAAAATCGCTGGCGGTTTTGTTGATTTAGGTGCAGAAGTAGTTGAGCTTGGGTTTGATACTGCAAAAGCTTTTGTTATTGAAGACGAGTACGACGGTGTTGCTGCCACAGTTAACGGTATTCTAAAAGAGAACTTGATAAAAGGGGTTTTGGGAACAGCGTTCGGCCCAGAAGGCGGTATTGGCTCAATCATTGAAGCGATACCCGAAGAGGCCCGTTCGCCTGTCAGACAGTTTGTTATTCCCGTTTTAGGGCAAATAGATGCTCTTC
>PCCJ01000100.1 GCA_002731665.1 Actinomycetota bacterium
AACTGCTGAGGTAGTAGTCCAGTAGGTTTCTCCGAAATCGATGGGAACCCCATTTATAGCTGCTCCTCCGTAGACCTGGCACGAAATGGTGTCGCAGGTGTCCGTAAAATAGTTGTTAGCCAACCGACTGGCAGATATCGCTAACAGGTAGGTTCTAGCTGCTACAGCCTGTGCCTTCAACGCCTCCATCCCGGAACCACCACCCTCGGTTCCCCAGTAGGATGGCATTTCTTGTTGCACTACGCCTCGAAGATACTCTTCCATCGGCACTCGATTAAAGGTGTACTGGCCTCCGATCTCGACCATACCGATCGCGCCTCGATAATGTCGCCTAGAAAACTCAAGGGTCGGGTTTCCGGGAACACACCGAATAAGCACGAGAAGTTGATTAAGATCATCAACCGACGTATCCACGCTAGCTGGAATTGCTTCTACGTAGGACTTTCCAGTGTGGTGAAGCCTCCCAGGCTGATTAGTTGCGACATCAACTCCCGGATTGTCGCAACCCGTTGTCTTTCTATATGAAAAATTAGATGGTCCCACCGCAACTATTCGAACAACTTCTCCAGCCTGGAATTGGACCCCTTCAACCGTATAAGGCGACCCAGACGTAATTAAAACGTCTTGACGGTCATTCCCGCTCACTTGCACTCGAACGTCACTATTTTCTGTTGCGCTTACTACTGTTCCTGAATAAAAATGTTGCAGTATCTGCTCATGCTTCCATCCATAGTTAACGGCATACCCAAGTGCTCCCCATTGTTGCAGTCCTCGACCATGCCCCCACCCACGACCCTCTACAATAATCGTTTCAGGAGCGAGAGCTTCCGCACTGCTCGCGGGGATAACAACAGCACTGCCAGCTACAAGCAGCACCAATAAGCACCTCAACAACCGGATGCAGTTCATGAGATCTCACTCCTAAAGCACTTTGCTTTCTTAACATGTCGGAAAAGTCCAAAATCTTCCAGCAACACAAAAGCCAAATCACTAACGGGTCGAGATAACAATGACACCATCTTGTAGCCACCGCCGACTTTAGCAAATATTAGTTAGGGCTTCTCTAGAATTACACGATGATGCATCTAACCAGCGTCATGCTGACTAAAAACTTTAAACACCTCTATCTTAACCAAGCTTTGATTTCTCTAACTCAAGATCATGATCGACCATCATTGTCACTAAATCACGAAAAGATACTTGAGGCTCCCACCCAAGTTGCTCTTTCGCTTTCGATGCGTCACCCACGAGGAGATCTACTTCAGCAGGTCGAAAGAAGCGCTGATCAATTTTAACGTAACGCTCCCAATCATCTATGCCTGCCGCTTCAAAAGCTAGCTCGACAAATTCACTCACTGCATGAGTTTCACCTGTAGCCACAACAAAATCATCCGGTTCATCCTGTTGTAACATCAAATACATTGCTTTCACATAGTCGCCAGCAAAGCCCCAATCACGTTTCGCCTCAAGATTTCCAAGAGACACATGATCCTGCAAGCCAAGACTTATTCGAGCCACTGCATTTGTCACTTTTCGAGTTACAAATTCTATCCCACGTCGCGGTGACTCATGATTAAACAAAATCCCGCTGCACGTGTACAGGCCGTAACTTTCTCGGTAATTAACAGTGGTGTGATGACCGAAAACTTTGGCAGATCCATACGGGCTTCGCGGATGCAGCGGGGTGAGTTCTGTTTGGGGCGTCTCTCGAACTTTACCGAACATTTCACTAGATGATGCCTGGTAAAAGCGAATTGGATTGTTTTGGCCGCCCACTAGTCGAATAGCCTCAAGAAGTCTCAGCACCCCAAGCCCAGTGATGTTGGCTGTTAATTCAGCTTGCTTAAATGAAAGCGCCACAAACGAAATAGCACCAAGGTTATAAACTTCATCGGGCTGCGTATACTCCAGAACAGCTATGAGAGATGAAAGATCTTGGAGATCACCTTCGACCAACTCCACATATGGAAATTGAGAGCTGATTAATTCTGCTCTCGGGTTTCGCTGACCTTTCATTAGGCCATAAATCTTGTACCCCTCGCCGTGAAGGACTTCCGCTAGATACTGACCATCCTGACCAGTAATACCTGTAACAAGGGCAGTTCGCACTTTGCGTTCTCCGCGTTCTTAAAGTTAGTCGTCTGAAGTAGCCTATGGGCACTTGGTACTTTGTTGGCGCACCCTTGCAATTCCGATCACTCTTTAGCTATCAGATTTACATAGCTATGTCTCTATAAACGTTAATTAGACCTCTAGCTGTTGACTCCCAAGAATACTCCGCTGCTCTCACCTGGCCCTTTTCGATGAGAGTCTGCCTGGTCTCCGGCGAGGACAGAATATGCAGTATCCCAGTAGCCAAGTCATCGATATTTTCTGGCTCTACTAGAACAGCGGCATCAGCAGCCACTTCAGCCAACGAACCGCCCGTGGTTGTAATCACTGGTGTTTTAGCCGCCATTGCCTCTATCACAGGCAGACCAAAGCCTTCGTACTCGCTCGGGTGTGCTAGAAGCGAGGCATCTGCGAGAAGGCGGTCACGCTCTAGGTCATTTACACGTCCGATTCGGAGAACTCGCTTCTGTACTGATAACGGAAGTTTTTTAATTGCAGCCTTGACAGCTCCTTCATCATCGCCGGGAGGGCCGACGATGTAGAGCTGGATTTCTTTGAGCTCTTCACAAACTCGCTCGAAAGCTCGCACCAAGGTAGGGATACGTTTTCGATGAACTGTCGCTCCGAGCGCTAAAATAAATTCTTTTGCATTACCTTTAGCAGATGCCGGAACGCTTTTAATATGAACTCCAGGACTCACGACGACTATTTTTTCCGCTCCATACCTCTGCGCTATCTCTTCTGCTACATAGTTGGAAAGCGCGTGGATAGTAGCACCGCTTTGAACAGCATCTGCCACTGCTCTATCAAATCGCGCTACTGGTGCTGGAGCCGCCACTGGGTCATGCACAAAAGAAAGATCATGAACTGTCACCAATCGGGGTGCTTTCGACGGTGGAACTAAATAGTTGGTTCCATGCACCAGATCTATTTTTCCAGTGAATCTTTCAATCAGCGGGCGTTTCGTTCTTCGCCATAAAGTCGGAGCTTGCCCAGCCGGAATGGGAACCCAAACCCCACGAATGTCACCACGTCGTCTCGCTCCAACACTTAGCGTGTATTCGATTACGTTTATAGGATCCCCATCAATGACCGAAGAATTAAGCCCTCGAACTATTTCATCGACAAATGTACCTATTCCCGTTCTAATCCCAATCAGTGGCGTAGCGTCAAGAGCAACCCGCATTGATTGGGTACGCTAGCGAATTGTTGAACGTCTAGTGCATCAGGCCTCCGGAGGGGCCAAAAAATGACCGAACCTCAAAGCGATGCAGACTTCTTTGCGTCGGTGGTCGCTGAAATAGAAAATGAAGCACAAATCAGAGCTAGTAGTGGCGAGTACCCGCGTGCCCTACTTCGCACCCTCGATGAAGAATTCCGACGATGGCTTCCAGATTCAGCCAGTCAGCAAGGGATAGAAGAGTCTATCCGAGGCATCGAGCTGGCTTCCTACGTGGACCCCGTAGTACCCATCGATAGTCAATCTCGTTTAGGGCGTAAAGTTAAATATGCTATAAGGCGACTGACATATTTTTACCATAGACATATCACGCAACAAATTACTGTCTTAGGCATTCACATCACTAGGCCTTTGCGGCTCTTAGATGCATCTCTAAAACAACTTAGCCGCCGCTTAACTGCTCTCGAAGATTCCCTTGATGTGAACACCATCGAGCGCGAAGAGCTTTTAGCCGGCCTTTCTGGGGCTAAACTCGCTGATGATCTACGTGCAGAAATAGTCACAGCCATGTCCTCAGTCACCGGCAGAATATTAATGACCGATTCAGTTGACCTTGATCTACTTCGTTCATTGCAAAACCCCGGGCATTCAGCTTACGGAGTAGGGCCAACAGTAATTCCCGTGAACGACGATCTGGAACTTAGATACGAATCAGCCATGGATCACCTCAACGTGTTACCAGATGAGTCGCTAGCGGGACTCATCCTGACCGGTATGACAGATCGACTGAGCCTCAACGAACAACTTCGCACGCTTCGAAAAGCGCTCGATAAGTGTGCACCTGGCGCCCGAATCGCGATCAGCATTACATTACCTAATTACTGGGAAGAAGTCCTAGGACCTGTAGGTTCTGATCTTCTCGATGGCCGTCCGCTTCACCCAGAAACATGGGTTCATTTGCTCAACCGTGAACACGCACAAAATATTTCTTTCGCTATAGCCTCAGATCAGTCGAGTGCTGTAGTCATGGCAATCCTAAAGTGACTATTTCAGTCCATCAGCTAGTTCCTACAATCTCGCCTCGCGATGCGGTCGGAAACCATACTCTTTTCGTCCGTTCACTTCTTAGAACAGCCGGATACGACAGTGACATATTCTCCATGTTTAGACATCCAGACCTCATCGGCGAGACTTTTTACATTGACCAATTACCAGCAGACGCTGATGCCCTCATTTACCAGTTCTCTATCGGAAGCCCAATAGCTGATCGGTGGGCACAACATAGCGGACGAAAGTTTATTAACTACCACAACATAACTCCTGTCGAATTTATAGGAAAATGGGATGGTCTACTCGAAGCAGAAGTAGAGTTGGGGCGCGATCAAATGAAGAGACTGGCGAGCATCTGCGAGCACGCTATCTGTGATTCAGATTTCAACAAGTCCGAACTGGATTCCCTGGGCTATAGGTCCACGACTACAATTCCAGTACTTTTTGACGTGGCTTCGGCCAACCCAGATGCTTCAACTTTAAAATCTATAAATAAGAAAAAATCAACTCTACAAATACTTTTCGTCGGTCGAATAGCACCTAACAAAGCTCACCATGATTTGATAGCAGCTGTTCGCACATTTCGAGACGTATACCAAAATGACGCGCATCTCCACATCGTGGGAACTGATGGGCCACCAAATTATCGGAAAATGGTAGACGCCGTCGTTGCGCACGCAGATATGGCTGACCACGTGACTTTTCACGGATCCGTCACCCAAGAACAATTAGTAGCGTTCTATCAAGGCACTGACATTTTTCTATGCGTTTCAGATCACGAAGGGTTCTGCGTTCCCGTCATCGAGGCCATGCACCACCAACTTCCTGTCATCGCATACAACTCATCTGCTGTGGGAGAAACCGTTCGACAGGGAGGCTTACTTTTGAATGATAAGCACCCTCTAACGGTCGCAGCTGCTCTAAACAAGCTAGCCAAAGACGATCATCTGACAGGGAGACTTCGCATAGCGGGTGCAAAGCGTGCGGCTTTTTTCAATCGCGAGACCACATCAACTCAATTCACCAAAGAGTTTGTCGACTTGCTGGGCTCACCATGATCTGGGATTCAGTACATCAATTTGTACCTACGCTAATTCAAGGAGACGCCATCGGCGACTACACGCTTTGGCTTCGCACGAAGCTTCTAGAAAAAAGTATTTCATCAGAAATATTCGTCAGTGTTGAAAACAACGAAACTCAAAACCTCACTCATTCGTTTGATGAGATGGAAGGTCTATCTAACTGTTCGAAAAACACTCTCCTTCTCTACCATGTGGCGCAGGCATCAACTTGTGCCCAGTTCATCTTAGATAGGGCTGAACCGCTCGGCCTAATTTTCCACAACTTCACTCCGCCTGAACAGTTGATCAACTGGGATGGTGCTTTAGCAGGCGATCTCTTGAGCGCAGAACGTGAACTCAAACAATTAGCCCAACGCGCTCAAATAGCAATATGCGATAGTTCCTATAATGCGTCGAAACTACACGGACTTGGGCTCACCAACACAACAGTTGTACCACTGCCCATTCGTATCAATAAACCATTGTCGCCGGTGAAACCTTTAGATAATCCAACAATACTTTTTGTAGGCAGAATAGCCCCAAATAAAGCTTTCCAAGACATTATTGCTGCAGCAGCTCTTTTACGAACAGAGATTCCCAACGTTAAAGTCAGATTCGTCGGTGACACAAGTTTCACCAGCTACTACTCCTATCTAACAAAATTAGTGAACCAACTAGCACTTGAAGATGTTGTCACCTTCACAGGTCGCGTAACGGAGACTCAACTAGCTAACGAATACCTTTCGGCTCAAGTCTTCTGCTGTTTGAGTGACCATGAAGGTTTCGGAGTCCCGATTCTTGAAGCCATGAAGCTGGGACTTCCTGTCATCGCGTACAACGCTGCAGCAGTTCCAGAGACCTTAGGGAGCGCAGGTTTGTTAATAAATAATAAATCTCCGGCTATGGTCGCCACAGCTATTGAGCGCGTCATGACTGATCAAAATCTTTCTAAATCCATGATCGCGGCAGGAAAACAAAGAGCATCAATATTTTCTGAGAGCAACACCGCATCTAAATTTTTTTCAGCTATTAACTCAATGGGCTACTATGAAAATTGATTTTGTCATTCCAAGATATGGATCACGAGGGGGCGCCGAGAATGCCCTTGGTACGACTGCGTCAAAGCTAGCTGAAACACTGGGCTGGGACATTACGGTTCACGCTACTTGCGCATCTTCCTCTTTGACCTGGTCTAACACTGAAGAGCCCGGAATATCTCATGTCGGCAAGCTAGCGATCAGAAAATACCTTGTGGACTCAGGCAGAAGCCCCGCCTGGTCGGAACTTAACGAAAAAGTCAAACAATCGCCGAGCTCCATAGATGCCGCAACACAAGATTCGTTTTTTCATCATCAAGGGCCCGTTAGCGCTGCGCTAAGAGATGGTGTGGCTAATAGTGAAGCAGACTTAATAATTTTTGGACCATACCTTTTCTGGTCCACAATTGCCGTACTGCCGATGGTTGCTCAACGCTCGGTAGTGGTGCCTGCGGCACATGATGAACCGTTCCTTCGCCTTTCAAGAGTGCGAGAAATGCTTTCTTCAAGCCTGGGACTCATATATGGATGCACCGCTGAGCGAAAGCTTCTCGAGAGTATTCACCCCATCGCTCACCTCCCGCAAACCGTTCTAGGCTGGGGCATTGATGTAAAACAAGGAGACTCATTAGAAGCTCGAACGGAATCTGGCCTAGACCCTAGTCGCCCCTACATCATCTGCATCGGACGAATTGAACACGCCAAAGGCACTGTTTCGCTTGCACAGTTCTGGAAACATTACTGCACTCAAACAAGGACTAACTACCAGCTTCTGCTCCTCGGAGAAAATAATGCTAAAATTCCTTCAGACAACGATATCTGCGTTGTCGAAAATGCAAACGATCACACAAAATGGGGTTTGCTAAGAGGCGCCGATCTTCTCATCAACCCCTCTGCTATGGAATCTTTTTCGCTAGTTATTTTTGAAGCGTGGGCAGCCAATAAGCCGGTACTTGTCAATAAACACTGCGGAGCGACAAACGGGCACATAATGGATAGTTCTGGCGGTCTTACCTACGGGAATTACCTTGAGTTTGAGTCTGCTCTTAGTCGACTCTTAGACGATTCAGATCTTAGAAGCACCCTCGGGCGAGCGGGAAAAGCCTTCGGCAGCAGCCGCTACAACTGGGGTTCGATTACAAATAGGCTTGAAAGCTTCATCAATCGAATACTTGTTCAGAAAAGGCCCAGTTAGGATCCATTACATATGTCTAAAACTGTTGTGCTGTCAGGAGGCGTCGGGGCGGCAAAGTTTTTGCGCGGTCTTGCTCAGATACGTCCGCCTGACTCAATCACGGCGATCATCAACGTTGCAGATGACTTTAGACTGCATGGCCTAGCTATTAGCCCCGATATAGACACGGTCACTTACACTCTTGCAGAGCAAGTTAACCCAGAAACAGGATGGGGCCAAAAAGGCGAGAGTTGGCGTGTAATGAGCGAGCTCGAACGTTACAAAGGACAAACTTGGTTTAGTCTCGGAGACCTAGATCTCGCCCTACACCTTTACCGCACGCAGCGGCTTTCAGAAGGAGCGACCCTAGATAAGGTCACCAAGGAGGTATCCGCTGCATGGGACATCAAAGTAAATTTACTGCCAGTCACTAATCACCCCGTTCGCACTCGATTAACTGTCGAAGGGGAAGGCGACATAGATTTCCAGGACTACTTCGTCGCGCGCCAACATGACGTCGCAATCAACGCCGTACGATTTGATGGGGCTAGCGACGCTACTCCTGCGCCAGGAGTTCTAGCGGCCATAAATGAAGCGAGTCATATCGTGATTGCGCCTTCCAACCCAATTGTTTCAATCGGGCCGCTGCTAGCAATACCGGGAATCCGCGACGCACTACTCCAGAACAGGGAACGAGTAGTAGCTGTCTCTCCGATAATTGGGGGTTTAGCGCTTAAAGGCCCCGCCGCTCGAATGCTTTCCGAACTAGGGCACGAACCATCGACTTTTGGCGTTGCAGCGCTATATCAGTCTTTTTCTTCGGCACTTCTTATCGATACCGCAGATAAACACTTATCACCTAAAATTAGTAATCTCGACATAAGGGCCGTCGTAGCTAATACTGTCATGTCTGATATCTCAAAAGCTGCACAGGTGGCTCTATCCGCTATAAACGCAATCAATCCACCATTAACAGAGGCCTAGAAATCATGACACTCCAAATTTTTCCAATCCACGGAATTCCAGAGATTACAGATGACGTAGATCTTGGAGTATTAATTGCTGAAGCATGCAAAGCAGGGCCACAAGGACTTCAGACCGGAGACGTCTTAGTCGTAACACAAAAAATTGTTTCAAAAGCTGAAGGAGCGATGGTTGCCATTGACCCAACCAACCCACTCTCACATAAGCCATTAGTTGAAAGAGAGTCTGTACGCATTCTACGCAGACGAGGAGAGCTCATAATTAGCGAAACTAAACACGGCTTTGTATGTGCTAATGCTGGAATCGACCTATCTAACGTAGAACGTGGACAAGCGGCACTACTTCCCGATGATAGCGACCGTTCAGCTCGAAAAATTCGTGATCGGATTAAAGGCACGTCTGACATTGAGGTAGCGATAATCATCTCAGACACTTTCGGCCGCCCATGGCGCAGAGGTTTAACAGACGTCGCCATCGGATGCGCAGGCATCTCCGCTGTGGTTGACCTAAGGGGTAGCACTGACTCTCTAGGAAGAGAGCTGATGGTTACAGAGGTATGTGTAGCTGATGAGATTTCTGCAGCTGCTGATTTAGTATGTGGCAAGGCAGATGGAGTTCCAGTGGCAATCGTCAGAGGCATCAACCCATCTTGGTTGCGGGAAGGTTCAGTGAGAGAAGAAGTTATTCGTGATCCATCAGAAGATTTGTTCCGTTAATAATCATCAGTAATTCTATTTCGTAACTTTCTTATTCTTCAGATAGGCATTCTTAGGAATCACTGCGTGTGCGGCCACCACACAATCTTCGAGAATTGATCCCTCTCCTACTCTTACATTGTCCGCCAGAATAGACCGAGTTACCGATGCATCTCTTTCGATTGTGCATTGACTGAACAAGACGGAACTATTAACCGATACGCCCGCCTGCAGCTCTGAATCTCGCCCAAGGATCGACTCGATGACTATAGCTGTGTCTGACACGGAGCAGTTCATCGCATTGTCGGTCTCCAATGTCGACGAGCTCCGAAGAGCATCAATATTCGCCTCTAAAAATTGCTCGGGTGTACCCGTGTCAAGCCAGTAACTGTCCGCCGACATCGCGTACAATTCTCCATCTGCGGCTAACTGAGGAAATGTTTCACGTTCGATAGAGACCACAGTGTTGGTAGGAATTCTTTCCAACACTCCTGGTTCCATCACATATGTGCCAGCATTAATATTATTTGAAGGTTCTGTTCCAGGTGCCGGCTTCTCAACAAAGTCCATTACCTGTCCTGTGTCCGAAGTCGAGATGACGCCATAACGCGATGGGTTTTCTACTGTTTGCATAGCTATTGTGGCGAGCCCGCCGCTTCGCCTGTGGAAAGCTAACAACGATGAAGTGTCTAGGTCTGTAAGCACATCACCATTTAGCACCAAGAAGGTCTCATCTAACTCAACTGTCTCAGCACAAAAACGAATTGCTCCAGCAGTTCCGCGAGGCTCTGGCTCAATCGCTATCTTAAAAGGAAGTCCAAGAATTTTTCCTGTCGGATAGGCATCAAGAAAAGCGTCTGACTTGTATCCGAGGGAAAGAATCAACTCATCGACACCGTGATTTACCAGTCGCTCAACAACCCATTCGATCATAGGTTTCCCCGCTATCGGTAGGAGTTGTTTAGGCGTCGACACGGTCAAAGGGCGAAGTCTCGTTCCAAATCCACCTACTAACAGCAGCGCTTTCAACGCTATTTAACCTTCCGAGGGCTCTTCTGACTCGGGTAGCTCAGACTCAGAAGGTTCTTCCGTGGCAGGGAGTTCAACGGCAGGGAGAGTAGGACCAGCAGAACCGCTTCCGTCTTCGCCAATTGGTTGCTGCTCATTCGGTAACGTCGTATAGCTCTTAAGGTAGCTATCATCAGGACGAGGAATATCGGAACTCTTCATCGAAGGCGAAACCATCGCAAAAGTGAATAATTGTCCGTCCGCGTTGAATCGCACGTCTTTTAAATCGCTCAAATATTCAGTCGGCGTTTCTGCATCCAGAGTATTCCACTTGAGTACCCGCAACTCGGCGTTCTCTTCATCGTCACCGCACTTGAAGTTATTTTCGTCCAGCACAGTACCGATAGGCAGTTCAATTTTAGAATCGTCAAACACTAGTTCGCTCTCATCCATGAAAGCACCAACCGTTGCATATTGGCCCGTCACGGTACTTAGGAACGGATGGATATGAATCAACCCATCTCCGTGTGTGTGGATACCGGTTCTATCATCGTCAGAATCGTTTACGTACACGGATGGACTGATCTCGTCGCATACATAAACGTTGTAAGCAGAGTGCCAATGATTAGCTGTAGTTGGATCGCCTTGGGGAGCTAAATCATAACGTTGATCTCGCGCTACAAATATTAGGATAATTCCCAAAAGGGCGACCAGGACCATCGCTCCTGGAAAGAGAAAGTTGCGGTCGGAAAGCGCGCCTTTACCGCCCGCTCCGGTGCTTGCCGCTTTAGCGACTTTTTTTGCTGCTGCAGATCTGGCCATACGACTCGTCAAGTTACCGCATGAAAGGGCCGGTTCCGCTTTCTTGACCCTTGTTATAGCTTTCTTCTGAAATTCTTTTTTTTATTTGCTACCCCAAAAAGCAGTTCTTCGAATAATTCGTCATAACTTTGCGCTACCGAATCCGCCGATAACCATTCTTCAGCAAACTTTCTACCTGCTTTACCAGCAGCGTCACGGCCGACTGGATCATCGGCCAGAGCTATTAAAGTTTCTACAAATAAATCATTATTGTTCGATGAGACGCTGCGGCCCGCGCCGCTTCTAGATACAACAAGATCTATCTCGGTACCCGTGTCCACGCTTGCAAGCACTGGTCGCCCAGCGGCCAAAATCGAATACAGCTTCGATGGCACACTCGCAGTCCCTAGTCCCGGTTTCAACAAAATAAGATGAATATCCGCTGCCGCAAGTACTTCATTGAGATCTTCATAAGATGAGAAATCCACAAATCGCATATTTTCGAGGCCCGCAGCTTTTGCCTCAAGTTCTGCCCGTCGGCTTCCTTCTCCGTTAATTACAAAAACTATTTCTTGATGATGCTGTAGCCTGCGCGCTGCATCAATGACAATTTCTATAGGTTGCGAATAGCCCAGATTGCCTGCATACATAATCACTACTTCATCGGTCAGTCCTAGCGACGTTCGGTAATTATTGAACTTGGAGTCTGGATATATCCAATCAGTATCAACAAAATTTGGGATGACTCTCACCTTGTCTGGGTGTTCAATCCGGCTCGCTATATTGAGGCGCAGATCATCAGAAAGTGCGGTAATAGCATCAGCTTTTTTGTAGCTAAGTGACTCTAGAGCCTCAAGAATTGAGATAATTTTTGGATTAGTGATAGAGCCTGTTGCCACAGCTGCTTCCGGGTGAATATCTTGAATGTTGAGCACTAGCGGAGCTCGGTGTCGCAAAGCAGCCAGCCATCCAGCCATCCCAAGTGTAAGAGGTGGACTCATGACCAGAATCACGTCACATCGCTTCTGAGCAACTCCTGCGAGCGCCGAGATCATGCTGAACATTCCGAAGGCGAGAGCTCGCGCTACTAGATTGTTTTTTTTCGCCGAAGTCATCGGATGTAATCTGGTAATTGAACCCGACGACGTAGCATGTTTCCTAACCAACCGGCCAGTCCATTCTGAGTCAACCGAATGAGTTTTGTACCAAGGTAAAGATGTAATCACATGGACGTCATGTTCTCTCTTTCTTAACTCTTCGACGAGTCGCGTCATCACAAGGCCTGTCGGCGCAGTATCTGGTTCAAAGTGAGGACATAATACAAGAACTCGCATACCCACGCCTTAGAGAGCAATCATAGAGTTGTATACGGCTACTTGGCTAGCTGCCGCCTCAGTCGAAGTGAATTGCTTAGATCGCAATATTCCTCGTTTTCGGAGATTTTCGCGATGCGATTTGTTTTTTAGCTTAGAAATTTCTTCTGCCCAGATTAACTCGTCTTTGGGAAGAGTGACTCCACCATCTCCGACTGTTTCCGGGATTGCGCCCTGATCGCTCGATAGAACTGGGCAACCACGTGCCATCGCTTCAATAAGCGGCTGGCCGAAACCTTCGTACTCCGAGGGAAAGACAAGCGCAAGGGCTTCTGCATAGAGAGCTTCGAGCCTTGTCGAAGGGACGCTTCCTAAATGCACGATCCGATTCGTGGCTTTCGACTTGCTAATACACTGCATCACTTCAGAATGGGCCTGGCCTCTACCACCTGTCAGAACTAGCGTCACATCTGACTCGGTTAATTCCATTACCTTAATTAAAAATTTGTGACCTTTATGTGGCCAAGTGACGGCAGGGAACATGACAAATGGCGTCTTAATTCCACTCTTATCTCTAACAATTTCTGGCGCAGCAATTGAGGGCTTTATAACTCTAATAGAGCTTTCGGGAACATCAAACCGGGTGAGCACAGACTCCGCCACAAATTTGCTTGTGACACAAACAACATCGCTGCCTTTGATTGCAGCAGGAACTGCCTTACCTAAGAAAAGTTTTTTAGGTACTGAAAAGTTTTCCGGGTATTCCAAAAACTGAAGATCATAGATTGTCGTTACTGCCTTTGTACCGCTAGGAGTTCTCGCAGCAGTACCTCCCATATGGTGAACCATCGAACTTGACCTGTGATTTCTAAACACTAAATTCTCTGAGACAACTCGTCTGACACGGTTCGACTGGACTTTCGTGATCTTGGTTTCAAATTCAGTTGACAGAAATGGGTACGCCTCAAAAACGTTTGTTGGGGCAACAATTTCGATATTTATTCGCGCCTTGTGTTCTGCTATCGCTTTGAGTAGGTTGATCGCGAAATTCTCCGACCCTCCAGTCAATCCGGGTCGAAGCCACATAAGGTTTATGCTCACATCGGTCATAGGAGACTCCTATAAACGTCGACTGTTGAAGCTGCTGCTGCTTTCCATGTGAACAGTTTTGCCCGCTCTCTTCCAAGATCTCCGAGCTCTTTCGCAACCGACGCATCAGTTAGGACCAACTTTAAGGCCTCTGCTATTTCGTCAACTGATAGCGGATCTACTGTCAGCGCCGCAACTCCAGCGACCTCTTCTGTCGATCGATCTTTAGAGGTCACTACGGCTGTGCCATATGACATCGCTTCTAGAACTGGGAGACCAAAACCTTCTAACAAACTGGGATAGCAAAAAGCAGTTGCTCTGAAATACAACGCCGCTAGCTCCTCTCGAGAAACGGCTCCAGTCACGATTATTTTATCCTGCGTTGCTTTTGATACTGACCCAAGAAGTTGACTAACGGAGACACCCCACCCAATGGGCCCGGCAAGCACTAACTGTGACTCTGTCTCATGCACTATTTTTTCAAATGCCTTCAGCAGGCTAGGAACATTTTTCCTGGGTTCTAAGGTTCCAGCGGCCAAAATGAATTGCTCCCCAATACCGAATTTTTTAGATGTTGAGGCTTGCACAATTTCGCTTACTTCTATTGGGTTATGTCCAAGAGGAATTAGGTGTAATTTCCCCCGGTCGAGACCGCCCGCCCTAAGATCATCTGACGTTGCTTTCGACGGAGAAAGAACAGCGTCAGCTCTTTCCAGTACCCTTTTCCACGATCGTTCGAATAGTAGACGTGCACGTTTTGGAAAACGATCGGGAAATTTTCTAAATGCCAAATCATGCACGTTGACGACCAACGGAATCGAGCTTGCAGGTGGGGTGATAATCGTTGTCGAGTGGATGAGGTCTGCGCTATTTGAACATTTTGCTTTTGGCCACTGCGACCTAGACCAAGATTCATACAAAAGTAAACGTGGGAGCCTGTGATGTAACACATTAATTGACGGACGCCAATCTCCCAATGCTTTTTTTCGGTGCATCGCTGCAAGCCCTTGAACCTGAATATCTGGCCGCTCGTCTAGCGCTGAAGCTAAGTCGAGAGCTACTCGGGCAGTTCCTCCCGGGACCTGATGCCAAGCGGCTTCAACGGTCATCAACACGCGTATCTCAGCGACCACGGCTCTATGCACTCCTGAGAAAAGACACCAGTTCTTCTCTAGCGTTTAAGCTCACTTATTTGCGTCCAAGGCTCGTGTACTCAAAACCTATGTCTCTTAAGGTCCGGGGATTTAGTAAATTTCGGGCATCGACTATCTTGGGCGCCTTTGCAATTCGTTGAAATTTTTTCCAGTCCAAGTCTTTAAACTCTGGCCATTCTGTCAGAATAACGATCACTTCAGTATTCGTAACTGCTTTCTCTGCTGAGTCATGGACAATACCATCTGATAACCCCAATGGGAGCAATTCGACTAACGGGTCATAGTAGTTTAACTGAGCGCCGAGATCCGACATTAGTTGGGAAACAGCAATGGCAGGCGAGTTCCGGACATCGTCGGTCCCCGCCTTAAATGTCAAACCTAGGACAGCTACATGCACTCCTTGAAGTGGTTTGCCAACAGCTTTTTCTACTTTCGACGCTATTCGCTTAAATTGCTGAGCGTTTGCGTCTATCACAGCTTCCAAAAGCTCAAATTTGTAGCCTGAATCGGATGCTAGGCGAACTAGCGCTTGCATATCCTTAGGGAAACATGAACCTCCCCATCCAGGTCCAGGCTGCAAGAACTTCGGACCTACACGGTTATCAGTCCCAAGCCCTTTGGCAACCGAATCTATGTCCGCTCCAACCACCTCGCAGACTGCTGCTAACGCGTTCACGAAAGATACCTTCATAGCAAGAAACGAGTTTGTCGCATACTTAACTGTTTCTGCAGATGCGCAATCGACTTGAATGATCGGCGATTCCAAATTTGAATAAAGTTCGGCTACTCTGTCGCTCGCCTCCATCGTGTCCGCTCCGATTATTATTCGATCCGGCTTTAGGAAATCTTCGATAGCTGATCCCTCGCGTAAGAACTCAGGATTTGAGACAATATCTATATCCTCTCTTCCTATTATTTCTGAGATAGCCTTGCATGTCCCTACTGGGACAGTCGACTTGTTTACCACGATCGCCTCAGAGCTTAAAGAGACTTTCAGATTTTCTGCTACTTCGTAGATAGCCGCTAGTTCGGCGCTGCCATCTTCAGCTTGAGGAGTCGGTAGACAAAGAAAAATAAATTCATTTTGGAGCAGGTTCACATCGGCGGTGTCTGAAAATGACAGACTCTCTGTTTCCAACCCCATAGCTATTAATTCTGGGAGCCCTTTTTCGTAGATCGGACATATTCCAGAATTCAGCTCAGCTATTTTCTCTACGTTTGTGTCAATGCAGACTACTTGGTGGCCAAGATGAGCCATACAGGCGCCGGTCGTAAGCCCGACATATCCAGTTCCAATAATTGTTATCTGCTTTGACATAGTTCTCTAACTATTTCCGCTGATAGCAGCCAGATGAAGTTGGTTACAGTCCTCGATGATCGATGATCCACTATCGACATAGTAGTTGATATCCGAACTTTCTCATATCTAATTCTTTCCACACAAACCAAGCACGTTAGGCACAGGAGCACGAAGAATTTCTTGTGTCGTTGCGTCTTCGTTTTGATTTGACTTTGGAAGGAAAACTTTTCTGTAACCTTGCCCCAATTCCGGTAATTTTTGACCTACTTCAAGTCTTAGTTCATTACCTGATAGGTCAGACTTAAATAACATATCAATATCAGTTACGAAATGACTTGCCAGCAGTGCCGCAGCCTTTTCTCCCCCAAGGCCATACACAATTCGTGATGCCATGCCTACATAACCGGTTGCCGTGTCTGACTGAAATCCTATTTCAGATAACTTTTCAGCTAATTGGGTAGCCTCTGAACCTTTTACAGTTACATAAACTCTATTTTCGGTTACTGCACCCCACCGGACTCCATCAAATACTTCGATCACACGTGAGTTGTGACTATTTTTTTTGAGCCTTAACCCCTGAATTCCGTCACTATTAATATCTTCAAACTGAAGCGTGTAACGCTCTAAATCACGTTTGAGATCAACGGTTCCAAAGCGCCGAGAGAGGGCAACCCCATCGTCAAATACGCTAAAAGTATTTG
>PCCJ01000015.1 GCA_002731665.1 Actinomycetota bacterium
TAGTGTAGATCGAGATATATCCGCTGCCAATGGTATCCTTCACGTAACAGACAAGGTCCTCATACCCGATTCTTATCTTACAACGGTTTCCGCACTTCAAAAGCGCTACGACCATACCACCCTTGTTGCCGCCGTCGTTGCAGCAGAGCTGACCACGACATTATCAGGTACAGGCCCTTTCACGATTTTTGCCCCAACAAACGCCGCATTTAGCGCTACGACAGGCGCTGTTAAAGCCATTGTTGATAAGGTAGCCGCAAGTACAACGCTTTCCGACTCAGAAAAAACAACGCTACAGAACCTGATCAAGTATCACGGACTCTCGAGCGAAGTAAAAGCAGCCTCGGTACCAAGCGCCTCTAGCGAAACGCTCTACGCTGGCAACAATATTACGACTACTTCCGCTGACTCGGGATCGGTTACTGTAAAGGGTTCTAGCAACAGTGCTGCAATAGCTGTATCCGAAGCGGACGTGGACGTCTCTAACGGTGTGATTCATGTTATAGGTTCGGTCCTAGCCTTCTAGTCTTTTGCAGAATTAGTAAACGACTAGGGGCAGCCATCGACATCATGGCTGCCCCTCGTTGTTTAAGTGATATGGTTTTTTTAAGTATAGAATCGGGAGGCATTTGTGGTGAAGTGAAGCGTGGGCTTGAGTGACGTGCCTTATGCAGGCTTCCGTCCTTAAAGATAAGCGGCGATTCTCAATTTTACTAGTGGTTAGCTACTTACCTATTGACACAACGGTGAAACCGGCGCTCAGTTCACGATTTTTCTAGCTACCTGAGTAGCTATTAGCAAGCCTGGATCTCGTAAGACAAGTATTAGGGTCCCTCTGGTGTCTGGTCAGGATCGTTATTATCAGAATGGTTCGCATGATACCGGTTAACACAGAAATATTTTGAGGTTTAATTACTGAGGACTGCTGCTTTGGTTATCGCTGTAGTAGGAATGGATGTAAGAATGATCCCCTTGCCTGGTCAGGTATTGAGAAGCCGGTGGCGGCTGCAGCAGATCAAGGCCAGGTCACAAGATGATGAGACCAGTTCACCTGGATGCAACCGCCGGCTTTTTTGAGGCCAGGGTCGCCGCAGCCTGCCGATAGTCAGGAATTTTCGAGTTTTCCGCCAACAAACCTGGCGATAGTGATGGGAAAAAACGGAGCTAAGCGACAAATTTTAAATATAAAAGTTCTTACAGAGGCGATTCCCCGTTGGCTGAAGACATCCTTGGGATATATCACAGGATAAACACCGACAATTGAATTCCTGACCAACTAAGAGGAGAGAAATAAATAGCTTTCCTGGATTGGCCTACACAAGGGAGAATGCCACGACATGTTGCTTTTCTTCAGCGTAAGGCAGAGATATACTTAATACTACGTCGACTTGGAGGTGTTAATTGACGTTACCGCTACTTACCGTAAGGCAGGAAGGACTTTTTTGCCCCCTGGGTGGCTTCTACATAGACCCACTAAAACCTGTAGGAACAGCCGTTCTGACCCATGCCCATGGTGATCATTGTCGGCAGGGCATGGGGTCTTACTTGTGCCACGATGATTCTGTAGGCATCGTCCGGTCACGACTACCAAGCGCAAAAGACTCGGTTCGTTCTGTTCCCTACGATGAAAGCCTCAAGATCGGAGATGTAAATGTTACTCTGTTCCCAGCAGGTCATATTCTCGGATCAGCTCAGGTACTAATCGAGCACGAAGGGGTGCGTTGGCTTGTTTCAGGAGACTACAAGCGCCAAGCCGACCCAACGACTCCAGCATATAGAGTGGTGCCTTGCGACGTTTTCGTGACAGAAGCGACCTTCGGCCTCCCCATCTATCGATGGCCCGATACCGAGATTATACTAGATCAGATTGTAGATTGGTGGGAAAAAGCTGCGCTAAAATCATCTACAGCAATACTTTATGCCTACTCCCTGGGCAAAACCCAAAGAATTTTATTTGAGCTTGCCGATCGCTACGGAGACAAGCTACCGGGCCCAGTAGTACTCCACCCAGCGGCTGCAGAACTAACACAGATTTACTCCGAAACCTTAAACAAAGATATATCTTTTAAGACCTGCGAGTCGGGACACAAGCTGTTAGATCAAAAAAATGCACTTGTTATTGCGCCCCCCTCGGCAGAGGGTGGCAAATGGATAAAGAGCTTCGGTAAGGCTCAAGACGCTCTCGCCTCTGGCTGGATGACCCTAAGGGGCAGTCGCCGCCGGAGGGGTGTCGACCAGGGCTTTATCATCAGTGATCACGCCGACTGGGATGGCCTTATCGAAACCTGCCGAGCATCGGAAGCTAGCAAGATATTCGTAACCCACGGTTACGACGATAGCCTAGCACGGTTTTTGAACGAAGCCGGTGTGGATGCAACCCCTCTAGGGAATCTGTACGAGGGAGGTGGAGACTAGATGGATGCATTCCGCAGCTTGTTCTACACTCTTGACGCCACGACCTCCTCTAACAAAAAGATTGCTGCCCTCACAGAATTTTTCGCCAACCAACCGAATCTAGACATAGCATGGAGCGTCTTTTTTCTAACGGGCAGAAGGCTTAAGCAGCACGTTAGCTCCCACCAAATGCGTCTCATGTTTAACGACTACCTAGAGCTACCGCCATGGCTCTTGCAAGAGTGCCATAGCGTGGTCGGAGACACAGCTGAGACGGTCGCCCTCCTTGCATCATCAAAGTACCTGTCCAACAAAGTTTCTACGAGTACAACCGGGTCTCTTTGCGATGTGATTGAAACGTTAATTAAGCCTTTTGCCGAAAAAGATAAGGAGGAAAAATACCAAGGTCTTTGTGAGATCTGGAGCCGTTATTCATCCGCCGATATATTCCTTCTTAATAAATTCCTAACCGGCGGCCTCAGAGTTGGAGTCTCTAAAAAAACCGTCACCAAGGCACTCGCTCTAGCCTTCGGTCAGCAGGAAAGTCGGATTGCTCATAGACTCATGGGAAGTTGGCCTGTAACTGCAGAATTCATCGATGAAATGCGGCATGCTGACAGACGCAATATCACAGACCCGGCTCACCCCTATCCTTTTTGCTTAGCAAACCCTCTGGCTAGCATTAACACACTCCCAAAGCTTGATGACTGGCTCGCTGAATGGAAGTGGGATGGAATTAGGGCCCAACTGATCAAAAGAGCCGACCAGGTTTTTCTATGGACTAGGGGCGAAGACATTGTTAATCATCAATTTCCTGAAATAGTTGAATCTGCTTCATGTTTACCCAATGGTACCGTTCTCGATGGCGAGCTCTTGGTATGGTCAGACAACCACCCACTTGCTTTCCACGAGCTTCAGACGAGGTTAGGTAGAAAAAAACCTGGGCCAAAATTGATTAAGGAAAAACCATGTCGCCTTATTGCTTACGACATCCTTGAGCTGGGTGGATTTGACATAAGAGGCAAGGAAATGAGGCAAAGGCGGCAGCTGCTAGAAGAGACAATAGCCAAGTATCCGCAAATAGAGATAAGTAAGGTGATACCATTCGAAACAAGGTCTGATCTTGAAGTAAATTGGCAGAATTCAAGAAAAAATCTGGCTGAGGGGATTATGTTGAAGCGAAAAGACGCCCCCTATGTAACAGGAAGAAAGCAGGGATGCTGGTGGAAATGGAAAGTCGAACCACTCACATTAGACACGGTCATTTTGTATGCCGAGGCTGGACGGGGAAAACGCTCCAATCTTTGCACAAGCTACACACTCGCCGTGTGGGATTCAGGGTCGCTAGTCCCAATCGCAAAAGCCTATAGCGGTCTATCAAACGACGAGATAACGAGACTCGACCGCTGGATAAAGAAAAATACTGAAGAAAAGTTCGGCCCGGTTCGCCGACTACCACCCTTTCAAGTCCTGGAGATCGGTTTCGAAGGCATCGCACCGTCGAAACGCCACAAGTCTGGCTTAGCCTTGCGCTTCCCAAGAATACTAAGATGGCGGGAAGATAAGCTGGCAAAAGAAGCTGACACTGTGACAACGGCAAGAGAAATCCTAACAAAGTTAAGTGACAATAATGAATTCAAAAACAGTTAGTTTTGCGCGCAGTTGTTACCGAAATTTCGGCTATCGGGTGAAGCCTTACCAAAAAGAGGCCTGGTTAGCCTACGAATCTGGATGCTCAGGTATTATTAGTTTACCAACAGGGGCTGGGAAAACCTATGCGGCATTATTTGGCCCCTTATTCCGGATCGTCGAAAACGCTGTTGGCCAAGGTGTCCAGCTCATCTACATCACACCGCTGAAGGCCCTAGCTCGTGATTTAGGTAAGGCGATTAACCAGATCGTATCACGCTCAGATTTGCCAATTAACGTCGATATTAGGACTGGAGACACTTCTTCATATCGAAAGGCAAAACAAAATAAAAAGCTCGGGGATATTCTGATCACAACACCGGAATCCCTCGCTATATTGATATCGTACCCGAATTCGAAGGAATTATTCCAAAACTGCCACTCAGTTGTCGTTGATGAATGGCACGCATTTTATAGTAATAAACGCGGCCTCTTGTTACTACTTCAAATTAACTTCCTGGAAGCCGAGATCAGACCTATGCAGATATGGGGTCTATCTGCCACACTGGGATCTGCCCAAGAGGCTCGCCTATCCCTATTGAACCAACGACCTTGTAAAATGATCGAAGCTCATCAGTTGAAAAGAAAAATTGCCTTTAAAGTTTTAATACCTAAGAAACCACAGATGATTCCCCTAGCTGGGCACAGCGGCCTGGCCATGATAAAAACCTTTGTGGATGACTTCGATTGGGAGCAACCCTCCCTCGTCTTTACCAACACGCGATCTTTTGCTGAAATTTGGTACCAAGCCTTGGTAGAAGAATATCCTGATCGCACCGACCAAATGGGTCTACATCATGGGTCGCTAGACCAAGTAAACAGAGCAGAAGTCGAATCTGAACTTAAGTCAGGAAAGCTCCGATTAGTAGTTTGCACGTCTACACTGGATCTAGGTATTGACTTCTCACCGATAAAGCGAGTCTACCAAGTTGGTTCTCCAAAGTTTATTAGCCGGCTATTACAGCGCGCCGGCCGCTCAGGACATCGTCCTGGCGGAAAATGCTCGATTCGCTTCGTCCCGACTCATGCCTTTGAAGTATTCGAACTTGAAGCCCTCAAATCAGCAATCTCAAAAAATCAAGTAGAAGAACCACAAGCACAATCGCTAGCCTTAGATGTCGTTATCCAACACATGGTGTCCCTAGGGTGCGGCCCTGGCTTTGACAGAAAAAATTTGCTCTCAAGCCTTCGACGCACTTGGGCATACCGAGATCTTAGCGACTCAGACTACAACTGGTGCCTTGAATTTGCCAGCTCTGGTGGAAAAGCCCTGCGTAGCTACGAGAAATACAATCGGCTTATTTTAAAAAGTCAGCAATACGTGATCTCAGATAAAAAGCTCGCTCAAATCCATCGAATGAATATAGGTACGATAACTGCTGACGCCACGTTACAAATCAAATTTCGCCGAGGAAAACGCCTCGGTACTATTGAGGAAAGGTTTATTAGCCAATTAAAAAAAGGTGACCATTTTATCCATGGTGGCCGAATTTTATCATACGATGGATCCTTTGAAAATACTATCTACGTGAAACCTGGCACAAAGAAAAAAGCTCCCGTGCCCAAGTGGATAGGTAGTAACATGGCCTTATCTGCTCCTTTAGCCGATAATCTACGCAACATTATTGAATCGTCCGACATAGACAAATTCACCCTCAACTGCAGACCTATAATAAGAACAATCATAGACAACCAGAGGAAACATTCGCTATTACCCAAACCAGGAGAATTTCTTATAGAGACTGCCATCACGAAGGAAGGTTATCATTGCTTTCTTTACCCATTCGAAGGCTATCATATTAATCAAGCTATCGGGATGTTGTTGAGCTTGATTCTAGGCTCTGGGTCATACCTAAGCTTCCAAATCAGTGTAAACGAATACGGAATAGAACTTTTTACCAAGACGAAATTTGACTTTGCAACAAAGCTAAACCACACCTGTTTTGATGCCAAAGATATAGCGCCCCGACTGGAAAAAAGTGTTAATTTTTCTGAGATGGGCCAACAGCAGTTTAAAACCATCGCTAGAATTGCCGGGCTCGTCATTACAAGACTTCCTGGTAAACAGAAGTCTGCGCGTCAGATCCGCACCAGCTCTGAACTAATATTTAAAGTTTTTCAAAGGTTTGACCCAGAAAATCTTCTTCTAAGGCAGGTAAAACAAGAGCTTATGAAAGATGGTATCGACAAAAGAAGATTACGGCTAGCTTTGCAGAGAATTCAGAAAAGCGATTTCGTAATGAAAGAACTGGATAGATTAACCCCTTTTTCAATGCCCCTTTGGGCGAGTCGAGCAGCATTGAGCATAGACTCCGAACCACTTAGAGATAGAATCAAAATGATCCAGGACACATGGTAGGTAAGGCATATGTTCACAAAAACATCTATAACCCTAGAAGTAAGAGACAATAAGTTAACCATGCTAAAAGAACGAGCCATTTTATGGCGCGAGATGAATTGGTTAATAATCAGTGACCTCCACCTTGGCAAGAGCGAGACCTTTAGAAATTGCGGTATCCCTATTCCTGCTGAATTAGACACTACAGATCTCGATCGCCTCTCTTTTCTGGTAACGAATTATAAACCGGACCGATTAATAATAGCCGGTGACTTCATACATCACGATAGCAGTCTAACTGAACATACCAACTCAATTTTCACCTCCTGGCGCAAAAAACACCCTCTTCCAATCTGGCTGGTGGAAGGCAACCACGACCGGGGTATTTCTTTGCCAAATAACTGGAACATAAACTATCTTACTAGCGCTCTGAGGGCTGCCCCCTTTATTATCGACCACAAGCCCCCAGAGCAGGTGGCTCATCCCATATATTTCGGTATTTACGGACATATCCATCCTGTGTCCTATATGGAAGTGGGCGGCAGATCGATAAGAGTTCAGGTTTTCTATAAAAACAGAGATAGCCTAATTCTACCGGCTTTTACAAACTTCGCGGGCGGGTGGAACGTAAGTGAAAAAAATGAAGAGGCTGTTTATTTCGCTACTGGAGAAGCGGTATTTTCAAGGAAAGCGATTGATTAAGACCAATTTCTTACGTTCGGTGTGCAGCACAGACGGCCTTGCAGTAACCATCGCCTCACAATAGTGCCGGACGGTAAAGTAAAGCTGGCTCTTAATCGTCCATTTGCAGCTGGCCTCTGTAATGGTGCATTAAGCAGCAAGTCTAAATTGAGTCACCAATCCACCCATTTCTATCGATTTAAAGACTTCGATATTTTTAAGATCTATGCTGTTTATGCCATCACTTTTCGTTGCACATGGAATTCTACCTGAGAGTCCCTGGTGTGGTCTCATCGTGTTGTAGAATCTTTGATAGGAAAGGCAAACCACCCGGACATGGTCAACCTCGATTAAAATTATTCGGTTCAATATTTCAGTCTTGATAGATAAATTGAACCGTTCGACGAAGGAGTTATGCCAAGGATAACGTGGTGGAGTTTTGATCGACTGACATTCAAATTCAAGTAGAATATCAGCTAACCAGTGTCCGTAAAGAACACCTCGATCATGAACCACTGCTTTAGGAAAGACCTGGCCTGAAATACAGCAGTTTCGAAATTACTGTATCAGCCAATCCTTTGTAGGGTTTGTGCTCGAATTAATTAGTACTAGCTTTCGCAAAGGCATTTCGATGACCGCAAAAATAAATATCTGGAGGCCGTTCATATCAAAGACACCAGTGAAATCCAGTGACCAATACCGAGTTAATGAGTCTAGAGCAGTGGAACACGGCGGCGGAGCGAACTGCGTTTTAGGAGGTATGAAGCCATTCTTCCTCAGTATTTTCAGGACAGTTTTCTTTGAAACTCGTATTCCCGTATGTCTCAGTTCGTCTGAAATTATTTGAGCTCCCCAAACAGTATTGCAA
>PCCJ01000101.1 GCA_002731665.1 Actinomycetota bacterium
GGCAACTCACAGGCGCGAGCCGTGGCGCAACTGCTTGAAGAAGAACAAATTGATGACCTTTACGTAAGCCCTATGAAAAGAGCTTTAGAGACGGTAGCTCCACTAGCAGGTGCGTTAGCCCTCACTCCCATGGTCCGTAATGGACTATCTGAATTCGACAAAAACTCAACATCTTATATTCCAATGGAGATTCTCAAGGAACGAGACCGAGTTGCGTGGGAGAAACTCAATAGAGACTTCGACCCCAGGACTAATTCTCGTCTTGAACGTTTCCTTGCCGAGACCGTGGCCGCAATCGAAGCAATTGTAAGTGAAAACGCGGGAAAGAATGTCGCAGTCGTCTGCCACGGCGGCGTCATTAATTCCTATCTCGCTCATTGCCTCCAGTACAGTTCGACAAACTTTATGAAGTTTAATGTTGATTACACGTCTGTCACACGAATATTGGCATCTCCAGCCGGACACCGAAGTGTTCTATCGGTCAACGAACGAACTCACTTTCGGGGAAAACCTGAGTTAATGCTTTCCTAGGCAACCACCACAGGTATTGAGACTACGCACTCTGTGGCACCTCGTTAAACGGTAGTTCTTTGTCAGTACGAACGTCCCCTGGCAGACCAAGAACACGCTCTCCCAGAATATTACGCATTACTTCAGATGTTCCACCTTCTATGGAATTTGCCCTTGAACGAAGAAACGCCTGTTGGGGTGTCTTTGAATTCATTGAAGTTGAGGAACGTTCAACATCATAGGATCCATAGAGCATTCCGTCAGCTCCAAGTAGCTGCATCATGAATGCGTAGATTTCCTTATTATTTTCCGCAAAAGCTAATTTCCCGGTAGACCCTTCTGGCCCTGGAACACCCTTCACTCTATTTTCACCTGCTCGAATATTTGTCAGTCGCGCAGTTTCAGCTTTGCTCCACAACTTCATTAGCTGGTCTCTTGAGCATGCCGTTTTTTTGTGAGAATCGAGGCTGTCCCAAAGTTGCACAGCCTCACCGATTGCGCCCGACCCGCGGGGCGCCTGCGTACCACCGATGGCGACTCTCTCGTTCATCAACGTGGTCAATGCAACTCGCCAACCATCTCCGGTATCTCCAAGGCGCTCGCTGTCAGGAATGCGAGCGTCTGTGAAATAAACTTCATTAAATTCAGCGTCGCCAGTCATTTGCCGAAGTGGCCGGACTTCAACGCCGGGATCTGACATATCTACAACGAAGTACGATAGGCCCTTGTGTTTGGGTGCTTCAGGGTCAGTACGGGTGACAAGACAACCCCACCGGGCTACGTGAGCAAGCGTCGTCCAGACCTTCTGCCCATTAACAATCCATTCGTCTCCATCTTTTATGGCTCTACTAGTCAACCCTGCTACATCACTACCGGCAGATGGTTCAGAAAATAGTTGACACCAAATTTCCTCAGTCGTAAATAACGGGCGGAGGTAACGTCGCTTTTGGTCCTCTGAGCCATGGGTGAATACAGTAGGGCCGCACATGCCATATCCAATCGGGTTTCGTGGCCAGCAGCTTGGAGCGTCGATGCGACTAAGGCTGAGTGACACCTTCGATTGAAGTTTTGGGCTAACTCCTAAGCCTCCGCAACCTTCATCAAATTGAACCCACGCCAGCCCTAAATCAAACTGTCTACCCAGAAATTCAATACGATCACCCTTAGGATCGGCTTCTTGAAGGAGCTGCGCAACCAGCTTCTCCACATGCTTCTCTGCTGATGAGTCTGAAATCTTGTTTTCCATGCTTAACTCTTTCATATTCAAATTACTAGGTGCTTCAAGTTATCCAGCATCCCCAGTTTTGTAGGCTAACTTCTCAAGCAGTTGATCTCGCACCGAAATATTTTTCTGGCGTGCACGAGTTGAAGCTACTCGCCATCCTTGCAGAGAAGAATACACCAATGGGTCTTCTTTCAACCGTCCTTCTCGCACATCGGTGACTTCGGCGAAAAATAACTCATGATCCCTCATCGAAATTTGTTGAAATACTTCACAATCAAGCCATGCTATCGAATTCGGAACATACGGTAAACCCTCACGAACCTCAACAAATTCAGTCAATGCATACTTGAACTTATGACCTGGATAACTAAAGTATTGACCTTCTGCGATTTGGTCCCCAGCCAGCACGGACACGGTAAAGCGGCCACTACCTAATATCAGAGGATACGTTTCATGCTTTGGCGACACACTGGCCATCACAATTGGTTCCTCGAATGCCACCTGGCTAACCCAATGAGAAGTGTAAAGACGGTGGACTCCGTTATGCCCAGACCCCACTACTTGAACACCTTTGGACATCTGCCCGAGACAACGTTTTATTTTGCGGTCTATCATCAACAGTCCCTATCTACTTCTTAATTCAAACGAGCCCAAAGTCGAGTTACTTGGGCGCGAAGCTCATCTCCATCGCTTCCTCCGAATCGCAGAGCAGCGTCGTTCAGGTATCGCGCAGCGTCCTCGATTCGTCCAACTGCCTCTAGAGCCGAAGCCAACTTAAAGAACTCATCGAGCGGACAGTCCTCCAACAAGGTCATAAGCTCTAATATCTTAATTAACGCCCTAGCTTGATTATTCCGATAGGCAATCATTCGTAAATTATTAAGCATTCGTAGCACAATGCTCTCAGAGGGAGTCTCATCCAAATAGTTCTCTTGAAACGGCAAGTCTGGATTCATCGAATGAAACAGCTCTCGAGCTTTATCTCTATCAAGCACGGCCCCGTTGAACAGATCGATGAAGACGTTTCTGTCAACTCGATCGCCTACCAAAAAGTGACCAGGCATTCCTACACCGAACAGAGGCACGCCAACACGCCTCCCCACTTCGAGCAGAAGCACAGAAAGGGTTATCGGAATTCCACATTTCCGATCTAGCACTAGATCCAGATAGCTGTTGTCAGCATGGTAATAATCAGTCTGTACTCCTCTGAAACCCTGTTCATGACAAAGGCTCCGAAATACCCCATCTAGTGTTGGTTCTGTAACTAATCCCGATATCGAATCTAACCGACTGAGCCCGTCGGCTATCTCTAAGGAATTCGACCCGACGTAGGCCGAGATAACAAAGGCGGCTATATCTAACCTAAAAGGATTAGCGTCTACCGCATCTCGAAAAAGGTCTAGATTATCACTTATAGAATCCATTAATCTCAAATGTTACTCGGAATAGATCATGTTAGATCGAACGAAAAAAGATAGTCAACCATGAACCAGCATCAGTATCTTTCTGTCAAGAGCCCTATTCCGATTGCTCATCGTGGTGGAGCCGGAACCTGGCCAGAAAACACCATGCCCGCATTTCAAGGCGCTGTAAGCCTTGGGTACCAGTATGTCGAGACTGATGTTCACGCCACGAGTGACGGTGTGCTAATTGCGTTTCACGACGATCGGCTTGATCGCGTTACTAATTCCATTGGACTTATCAGCGAGTCAACTTGGGCTGATATTTCCAGTGCTCGAGTAGACGGGAAAGAGCCAATTGTTCGACTGAGTGATCTGATGAGTACCTTTCCAGAGTTAAACATCAATATTGACCCAAAATCAACGGCCGCTGTCGAGCCACTCATCAAGGAGTTACGTATACAAAAAGCGCTTGACCGGGTATGTATCGGCTCTTTTTCTGATCGTCGACTTGAAACATTTCGAGAAGCATTTGGTGATGCCGTTTGTCTGAGTATGGGGCCCTTTCAGATTCTTCGCATGAAACTTAAATCCTTGGGGTTACCTTTGAGTAAATTCAGCGCACAATGTGCACAGATCCCTATTAAACAAGGGCCGATCTCTTTAGCTACACCTAAGTTCATTGATACTTGCCACGAACTCGACATAGCTGTTCATGTCTGGACCATAGATGATGAGGCCGAGATGATCCAGCTTCTCGACCTTAATGTAGATGGGATCATGACTGACTTGCCACAGGTACTTCTAAATGTGTTAACCAACCGGGGCGACTGGCCAAAGGAAAAAAATTAAAAATGATTGCCTCCTCTCCAGAATTAGCGAATGCACTTCGAAAGATCGTTGGACATCAGCACGTCCTTACTGAGAACGATCTCACTCTCGGCTATTCGGTCGATTGGACGGGAAGGTTTGTCGGGTCAACACCAATTGTTGTACGACCTGGCAACACTGATGAAACTGCTTCTGTGGTCAAGTTGCTTAACGAAAACTCTATTCCGCTTGTCCCACAGGGTGGCAACACAGGACTTGTCGGCGGAAGCATTCCGATGAGCGGAGAAGTTTTGCTATCTCTGAAACGATTAAATACCGTCGAGCCTGTCGATGGTCTAGCTCTCCAAGTAACTGTGGGGGCAGGGGCAACTTTAGCTGATACTCAGAAACATGTTAGGAACCATAACTTTGAAATTGGCGTTGACCTAGCAGCTAGAGATAGTTGCACTATCGGAGGCATGATCGCAACGAACGCTGGTGGCATAAACGTGCTCCGTTACGGTGCCATGCGTGAACAACTGATTGGTGTTGAAGCGGTGATGTCAGATGGAACCGTGATCAAGCATCTTGAGGGATTAGAAAAAGACAACACCGGATATCATCTCCCAAGCCTTCTGGCTGGTAGCGAAGGAACATTAGCCGTTATCACCAGAGCTAGGTTACGACTCAGACCACAGTTGCCTGAAATAGTTACGGCCTTGATCGCTTTCGAGAGCGTTCACGACGCTGTTGAGGTATCCACGCGTCTAAGGCAGCAGCTGACATCACTGCACGCCCTCGAAGCGATATTTACTAATGCTATGACTCTCGTCTCAGCACACATTGGGGCTCAAGTACCGGTTGGGCCGAATGGTAAAGCTTGGCTACTCGTCGAAGTGGCTGCTGGAACTGACCCATTTGAAGAATTTCAACAGGCTTTACAAACTTGCGACGACAAAATCATGGACGTTGCAGTTGCCACAGACGATCGATCTCGAGATAAGTTATGGCGATTTCGTGAGCAAATCACGGAGGCAATTTCCATCATGGGAACACCACACAAGCTCGATGTCACTATTGGGCTCGCTCGACTAGAGAAATTCATTGATGAAATTCCCGAGGTTGTAAAACATGCAGACCCCAATTCGTTAATTTACTTATTTGGACATCTAGGTGATGGAAATGTTCACGTAAACGTTGTCGGGACAGATGGAGGCGAGCCTTCCAATATCGTTGAATCCGAGGTACTTAGTTTTGTTGCATCACTTGGCGGAAGCATCTCAGCGGAACATGGCATCGGCACGGCCAAAAAAAGTTACCTACATTTAAATAGAACAAGTGACGAACTAAGATTCTTCCGAAATATAAAAAAGGCGCTAGATCCAAACAACATCATGCACCCAAACTGCCTGTTAAGCGACTAAACCTAAGTTCCTATGCCTAACTACACGAATGCCCCTTATGCAACCAGGCACTCGACACAAGGAATGGTTTGTTCAATCGACCACTTAGCTAGTGGTGCCGGGATCGAGGTAATGCGGCAGGGCGGAAATGCAGCTGATGCTGCAGTGGCTGCCTCTGCTGTATTAGCTGTAACTTGTCAGCACATGTGTGGAATGGGTGGCGACTTGTGGGCCCTCATACACTTCGAAGATGGTCAGCCTCCGTTGGCGCTTAATGCCAGCGGAAGGGCTGGTAGCGGAGCAAACCCTGACACACTTCGTCGAGACGGCCTACTAGAAATGCCGTTTCATAACGATCCACGTTCAATTCCGGTTCCTGGGTGCGTCGATGGCTGGGTTGCTATCAACACCAAACTCGGTAATTTAAATTTAGCAAAGGTACTCGCGCCTGCTATATCTCTTGCATTCAATGGCTTCCCCATTTCCTCTCAATGCGCAACTGCTTGTCGCCTCCTTAAGAATGTTGCGAATACTGATGATTACATGCGCCACGGACTACCTAGTACAGGCGATCTTATAACTCGATCCGGAGTTGCAAGGACTTTGGAAGCTATCGCTGAGAACGGCAGACGGGCCTTCTACGAAGGCCAGGTGGGGAAGTCCCTAATTGAATTTGGGATGGGCGAATACTCAGAAGATGATCTTGTAAGAAATCAAAGTGACTGGGTTAATCCAATTTCAATTGAAGCTTGGGGGCATAGAGTTTGGACAGTTCCCCCGAACTCTCAAGGTTACTTAACCCTTGCAGCTGCCTGGATTTCAAGCCAGCTCGATCTTCCTGAAGACCCAGATAATCCCCTCTACACTCATTTGCTCTCTGAGGCGGTGCGACAAAGTGGCTACGACCGACCTGATGAACTACATGAGTTCGCGGATCCTGAGAAGCTCCTCTCTCTCGAGCGGCTCAACCCGCGAGTAGCGGCTATTTCAAAGCGCTCTGTTTCTGATACTGCATCTGGTATTAACAACGGTGACACGATCTACCTAAACGCAGTCGATAGCAATCGAATGGCAGTCTCACTAATTCAATCCAATGCCTCTGGTTGGGGCGCTTTGCAATTTTTGCCAGAAAGTAAAATTTCTCTTCACAACCGCGGTCTTGGTTTTTCTACCCAGAAGGGCCACAAAGCAGAATACGGTCCCGGTCGGCGACCTCCACACACCCTTGCTCCAGCTCTTGTGCAACGACTTGATGGCAGCATCAGAGCAGTATTAGGGACTATGGGTGGAGATAGCCAACCTCAGATAGTCCTTCAGCTTTTAGCACGACTTCTTCATTCGAAGCAGGAACCTGGAGATGCGATAGCTGCAGCTCGGTGGCGCTTTGCTGGTAACAACCGAAGCGGATTCCACACTTGGGCTAATGCCAGTGACCTAGTCCTACAGCTAGAGGGACATAACACAGTTGATGCTTCAGCGCTTCAACGACTTGGGCATGATATCGAGTACTTGGGTGAATACGACAGCGCATTCGGTCATGCACACCTGATTGAAGTACAGGAGAATATACTCGCAGGAGCTGCAGACCCTCGCGCGCTTGCCGGCGGCGTGGCTGGTTACTGATTCTCGAAAAACGGACAGTGGCGACAACTTGAGTTGCAACAATAACCGCGACTCAAGTGATATCCGGATGTGAACACGAACAGTCCAGTAAGCGGGTCGACATAGCCATCTTCGCCAGCCTCTGTCGCTTGCCTATGTGCTTCAGCTACTATATTCGGCAGGGAAACTGGCTCTTTCAAAATTTCAATACTTCCGTTATCGGTTTTTCCACTGGACCTGGCGGTGGGCTAAAAACGAATCCATGGCCTCGCGACTGTCCTCAGTGCCTGCTGCCAAAATTTGAGTCCTGTTCTCGATATCAATACCAGCTCTCAGGCTTGAAATCTCCAAATTAGACCACATGGTCTCTTTTGTCATCCACACACCAAATGGGCTATTTGACTTAATTTCTTCTGCCACAGCTAGGCAACGAGGCAACAAGTCATCAGTCGAAGTGATCTTGCTGACCAGGCCCAATCGATCGGCTTCTTCGGCATCGAACACGCGACCGGTCAACATTAATTCCCACGCTCGTGAAGCACCAATTAGTCTCGGCAAAAGCCAACTAACGCCAATATCACAACCCGATATCCCTAGTCGAACAAATGCCGTTCCGAATTTAGCTTCTGCGCTGCAATAACGAATATCACTAGCACAGGCGATCGCAAAACCGCCGCCTGCGGCTGCTCCATTAACTGCAGCTATTATCGGTTGTCGAACATCACGCATGTGGTGAACTAATTCAGCAATGTATTGCTGAATAGCCATTCCTCTTTGCTGTTGCCCAAAGTTTTCTGTTCCAGGAATAGTTCCGAACCCGTTGAGGTCTAAACCAGCGCAAAACCCGCGACCAGCACCGGTAATGATTACTGCTCTCGTCTCATGATCTGAATCAACTAGTTCTAACGCTTTATGGATATCGTTAACAAGGTCATATGTGAGAGCATTAAGACGTTCCGGCCGATTAAGAAGAATTCTCGCAACTCCTTCAACCGGCTGGTCAACGAGCACGTTTTCGTATTCAGCATTCATTTCGCTTCTCCTTATTCATCGCTGGCTTAATTTTTGGCTCTCGTCAAAGAATAAATCTTTATCGCTAAAAAATGGTTGTAACTTCTATTCGACTTGGACCCAGCACTAAAGCGCTTTCTAATGCTGCGGTTCCTAAAGTTAGGAGCTCAGTTGCGTCCATGGAATGTGAGGGATAGCAGGCAACTCCAGCCGAAAGACTGACGACGTCGCGTGCTGGAGCGTCTAAAGCAGCGCGACGAATGCGATCAGCAGCCCACACCGCACCGCTTTCGGAGGTTTCGTCTAAGATTGCTCCGATCACACCCGGCCCAATGTGACAGACGGTGTCTGAGTCGCGCAACGTTGCAACAACAAGTCGAGAGGAAACCCTCATTGCCTGTTCTTGCAGGTAGAGAGCAAATGAAGTGAACCGATCGATCTTAAATAACACGATAGACAAGGGTTTCAATGTCCTTCTTGCTAATGCGACCTTACGTTCCAGAAGCACTTCAAAGATACGCTCATCGGGCAACCCGGTGATATTCTCCCTAATAGAGCCAACTTTGACATTCGAACCGCGCATTACTGAGATTCCACTCCTTCTAGAAGGGCTTATTAGCCGTAAAAACAATCGCTCTTAGACAGAGTGCCAGAGAGAATGCAAAACGACAAGATGGGGTTCCGCTTACGCATCTCTTGTTGGCACGCTAAAGTTTGAAAATGCGTATTACTCGGTATCAAAGTTCCACAGGACCTCGTTTAGCAGCGGTCAGAGGTGACCAACTCGTTGATCTGGAAACAAACCACACTGATCTGCCAAATTTACTCGCTGAACACAACGGTCACTTAGCCGAGATACCTACTTCCCAGGTAAGCGCACTCAGCGATACAAAATTTCTACCTTTGGTCGGATCACCTCCTGCGATATTAGCTGTCGGTCTGAATTATCGGGCCCATGCTGAAGAAGGCGGCCGTGAAGTCCCAACTACGCCGGTTGTATTCACTAAGCATCACAACTGTGTTCTAGCTCACCAAGATTCCATTCATATACCGAACGTTGCCCCGGACCGTGTTGATTACGAGGGCGAACTGGCCATTGTCATTGGGCGCCGCTGTCGCCATGTCCCAGTTAGCAGAGCGAAGGAAGTCATTGCAGGGTTTACAATCATGAATGACGTGAGTGTTCGCGACTGGCAAAAAGCAAGCCCTACTATGCTTATGGGAAAATCATGGGACACGCATGGCCCTATAGGTCCTTGGCTTGTCAGCTCAGATGAACTTGACCCACATGCCCTGCGCTTGACCACTCGAGTAAATGGTGAGATACGTCAGGATTCGAATACCAATGATCTTATCTTTAATTGTTACGAAATCATTTCGCACCTCTCGACTGCGTTCACGTTAGAACCAGGAACTGTGATCGCAACAGGAACGCCTGCCGGCGTAGGTCTCTATTATGACCCTCCACGGATGTTGACGCCAGGTGACGAAGTGTCTATCACCATCGAAGGCATAGGGACTCTTATCAATACATGTGTACAAGAGCCAAACACGCAGCTCTTCTAGAAACCGCAATATCGCCAATGCACCGCTTATCTATAAGAGGGATTCTGGTATTGACACAACCTTAGCCCTCAGGTACTCACCAAGAGCCTTGGCCTGGGGATCCTGACGTGTAGACGCCGCAACGCCTTCCTCTAAGAGCCCATGGAATATGAAGTTTAAGCTCAATATATTTGGCAGTTTATATCTATCAATACGCCTGCCTCGGGCTTCAGGCATCAGTTCTTGAAGCTTTTCAACCGACAAAAATGCCTCTAACCAGGCGTATGCTTGCGGAGATCTTGCAAAGATTCCCAGGTTGGCATTCGGGCCCTTGTCGCCAGACCTGGCACCGAAGACAACACCAAGTGGTCTTTCTTTAGTCGGTCCTCCAGGGACTTCTGGGATGGGGACTTCAGGTGTCTTAACGGTAACAGGTGACATAACACCAGTGCTTTCAACAACTGTGTGTGTGCCGTTTACCACCACGTCCATTGGAACCAATTGAGAGTCAATCAACGCTGGCCAATACACCCCAAATGGCTGTCCAGGTCCTGGGCCGCCTGCAGTTCCGAACATACCAGGAATCGAACAAAGACCAATTTCAGTGCCTGCGTTGGAGAACGCTCGCCCAACTTTCATTTCGTCTGGATCCTTGACGATAATCTTATATACAGCTACGGCTTCCTCGTTGGTAGCAGGATTAGCTTTATTCGTGGGCAAGAATTTGCGCACTACGGACTCATAGTCTTCGGGTTCATATGGGCAACTATTCCAAAATTGTCGTTCTACTAACTCCGCCTTTTGTTCTACGTCTAGCCCAGTCAGACCAATTGATATCTGATTTCGGTAACCACCCTGATAGTTCATTGCCACTTTAAGTTCGGCTGGCGCGGCTTCGCCTTTCGTTTGACTAATCAGTACTCGGTTTGCTTCAAGTTGTTCCAACTTGATGGTGTCAAACCGACTCACCACATCAGGGTTTAAGTATCTTTCGCTCTGGATTTCATATAACAGTTGAGACGTAATGGTCCCTACCGACACTTCCCCACCTGTGTCATCATGTTTTCCGATTACGGTGCTTCCGTCCGCGTGTATTTCAGCCCAAGGGAACCCAGGATAAGTTAGATCTTCAACCTCTGTAAAAAATGAATAATTACCACCGGTCGCTTGTGCTCCGCACTCGATCACATGACCTGCGACAATTGCACCAGCCAATTGATCCCAATCATCGCGTTTCCATTGGTGATGCCACGCTGCCGGGCCTGCAACGACTGCCGCGTCCGTAGCTCTACCTGTTACGACAATATCGGCGCCTTGATTCAATGCTTCGACTATTCCCCAGCACCCAATGTATGCGTTAGCAGTTACTATTCGATCAGCTAGCTTTTCGAGAGGTTCACCAGTATCTAAGTGGTTAAATTGATTACCCAAACCTATAAGCTCAGTAAGTCTCTTCGATAAATCATCACCACCAACATAAGCAACTTTAGGAGCAAGACCCAGTCGGTCTGCAACCTGTTGAACAGCGTCTGCGCATCCTTCAGGATTCAAACCACCAGCGTTTGTTACTACTTTGATGCCTTTGTCCAAACATTGTCCCATCACTTGTTCCATCTGAGTCACGAATGTACGTGCGTAGCCACCTCCGGGCGATTTAGCTTGGATCCTAGAAAGAATCAGCATCGTTAATTCAGCCAACCAGTCACCAGTCAACGCATCTATAGGGCCACCTTCAACCATCTCTTTTGCAGCTGATAACCGGTCGCCGAAAAAACCACTACAGTTTGCTATTCTTATCGGATCAGTTGCCATCTCAGCCCGAACCACCTTTCGAAAACCCAAAATTAACTTCGATAAATGCCGAAACTCAACAAACAAAGCTGTCGACCAAGTTTCAACAATAAAGTGAATGAAGTTAACACCCTAATATAAATTTTAAGTTTATTTTGGTTGTTGATTCCATTCAACGAATTAGATACGAGTCGTTCTCAACGACAGGTAACTTCTGTTCGGTTACTTGATCTCGTTTAAGCCTGTGCAAGAGAAGGTTCGCTCTGTCAAACTAGTCATATGGCAAATCCAGTATTACTCCTTCATGGTTTCACAGGCTCGGTTTCATCAACATGGAAACCCACTGGCCTAATCGAGCTACTACAAGAAGCAGGGCGAGAAGTCATTGCCATCGACCTTCCTGGACATGGCACTGCAGTGAAGCATCATGACCCCAAAGCCTACGCCGATATGGAAGAGGGACTGATTGAAGAGCTACCCGAGGGAATGGTCGATGGAGTTGGATTTTCGATGGGCGCGCGAACGCTTCTTTGTATGGCAGCCATAGCTCCGCATAAGTTCGGGAAACTCGTTGTCGCCGGCGTTGGAAGGAATTTGTTTGAGAGAGATGAAGCTCAAGCCGAGCGCATAGCCAAAGGGGTACAGGGCGAAGCCGACCCGGGTGATGTGCATGCTCAGACCTTTGCTCGTTACGCCACCGAAGCTGACCAAGACGGACAGGCCTTGGCAGCCTTCATGCGTCGTAAGCACTACCCGCTTGGCGAATCGGAGTTTCAGTTGATCACGCATCCAGTCCGGGTGGTTCTCGGAACCGAAGATTTCGCTGGACCGGCGGATCCGTTGCTGAATAGCCTAAGCAATTCAGTTTTAACGGAACTACGCGGTTGCGACCACTTTGCAACTCCTAAGAACTTCGGCTTTATCGATGCGGTCCTTGATCACCTTGAAGCTTTTTAGCGAACTGTATCACTCATCATATTGAATCGATCACATTACTTTAATAGAGATCTCTAAGCGGCAATATTCGTCGTAGTCACCATTATTCTAGCACTCAGGCTTGTCTCGGTTAAACGAGCCGAGGACAATTCGTGCATATCTTCAAGCAGTAAACCCAGTGTTGGAAATCTCCTGCAAACTACTGAAAGAAACAACTCTGATTAATAACCTCATCCAACAAATTGAACATTTTCTGAGTCGCATTCGTTTGACATTGCTTCATTTTCGTAGCCATGGCACAAGTATTTGGCTAGCTTTATGTAACCCTCACGCACTAGATTCTCGATACTAACTCAAAAAGGTGAACACTATGCTTTTACACATCAGACATCATCATGACGAAAAAACATGCCCAGCAGGAGACACGGAGCGGGTAGCAGCATCTTTTGGTTCTCTTCTTCCAGCACTGCAGACTGCTGGTGTCACTGTTGTCGGAGCTTGGGTAGACCCACCGAGTCATGACTTTTTTCTTGTTGTAGAAACAGATAATTACGAAGATTTACTAGAGGGCATGGCGACAATTATTCCCGTTGGTAGCGCAACTATTCAGCCAGTAGTTGACATGAAAGCTCAGATGGAGCGCTCAACTGCCAACTAAGAGTCAAGACTAATTGTCTGACCTAATCAAAAAACCCAAACCAGATCAATTCAGTCTGTATTTTTCTTGACGAACTCGACTTAATGGTTTTAGATATCAATTGAATCAGACACACGGCTAACAGAACTCGACCATCCCCACTCAATAGTTACACTAAAAAACCCCTTGCTATGAAAGGGTTTGCAAGCAGAAAATCTGACTCTACAACATCTTTACAAAATAGAAAACAGCTTAGGGATGGGGGTTGTAGGGCATGTTATTACTCCCTCTCAACAGTTGCGCTTGTCAAACCCCCTAGAGACAGAGCTCTGCAGAGCCATGAAGAATAGTTTGCGACTAGAGATAGAAGCACTCAAAATACTTTTATCTCACACCTTTAAGCACGCCATCAGTTTCCTCTGCAAATCTATTTCTATTTACCCTAGTTTCAAATACCCAAATACACATCGAATCTTTGCTGTGATAGGCCGCCTTCAACTCATCATCTATACCGCAAACCCACTGTGGAATATCTGCCTTAACACAAAACATGCACTTCTCATCTAATGGCTATGCGACTCGCCTAACAAAGACTCTGGATTACGAACCAATCCCGAAACTCGAATTTCAAAATGCAAATGAGGTCCTGTTGAAGCCCCGGTCGACCCCATTTGCCCTATCATTTGACCAATTTGCACTGTTTGCCCAACATTAACTTGCGAGTGTTTCAGGTGGGCATAAACAGTAGCAAGTTTACTTCCATGCCCCAACACAACTGTTCTCCCATAGGCAACCAAATCAAACACACCAAGCACCGTCCCAGATTTGGCTGCATTTATAGCACCATCGTATGTTTTGGAACTAGATACATAGTCCGTTCCACCATGCATTAACGGTTGCTTCCAAATCGGATGATTACGCAACCCAAATGATGACGTAATTCTCGCCTCTTTTACGGGGCTCAAAAACCCTGATACGTCGCTAGAGTCTGCTTCACAGTGCTGAGCATGGTCTAACAAATCATCAATAAATTGGCTATCCAAAGGACCCGACTGAGCAGTAATAGTTCCCGTATCTGGTTGAGAATTAACCCTTAACAGAAACACTCCTCCTCCAAATGAGGAAGCTGACCCAACTGGGTTTACCGAGCAACTGTCGACCCCTGCAAGCTTCATGTCTCCAAAGTTAAGAACCTCACCCGTAGCTGCAACCAGCGCATAACCACTTATCCGAGGAGATGTAAGAATCTCGACAAAATCACTACTCACGTTCTTTCCTGGGCCAGACCCAAAAAACTGTGCATCACCAAAAGTGAAAATCCCACCATCAGACGCAACAAGCCAATACCCCAACCCAGTAGGCGTGCTTCCCATCCCAACAATTGGCTTATTAAGAGTAATCTCTGACAGGTCCCCATAAGAACCTGCATCTCCAAAAACTGATACGACACCTTTTTGCGTTGCTATCCAATAACCAGTGCCGTTCGGGGTCGACACAATAAACATTTCATCCGTAGGGCTCCCTGAGCTTAAATCACCGAAGTGCAGCAGTTGTCCAGTGTTTTCGACTGTCCCGGGATTCGAAGCAGCAGCCGGGGCCCCTAAAACACCTACATAACAAGCAGTTAATAAAGCTACGCGAGCCACAAATATCGCCAAAGTCACTAACGGAGTATAGATTCCACAGGTGCAACCATTCGCGGATTACCCCCGTATTATTCTTCAACGTGGCGGATGTAGTTTTATTAGAACCTTGGTTTAAAGGTTCACACGCGCAATGGTGCATCGGGTGGCAACAGGCCAGTAGACATAACATCGCTATTGTCGCGGGTCCTGAGGGAGGCTGGCGGAAATCACTTCGAGCTGGGCCGGCTTTCTTCGCCAACCAGCTTGAAAAAAGCCATCAGACGGTAGACGTTATAGTTGCAAGCAGCCCTATAGATTTAGCGGGAGTGATTGGCTGCAGTAGCAGATTGTTTAGGAACAAACCATTCATTTTATATATGCACGAAAGTCAGTTCGGGTACCCTCCGGGACTCAAAGGGCCACCGGCAGACCACCTACTAGCTACCGACTTCAACGCTATAAAGGCCTCAACGCGCACATTAGTAGCTAGTAACTACCATCGCGAACTACTAACGAAGGCGCTACCCGAATTCGCTGAGGAACTAGTTCTTGGAAACACCACTGAATCTATGGCGGCTTTCCATATAGATACATTACCGGTCGGTGTAGGTCTAATCGAACCTAGACTCAGCGATCTATCCGGGCCGCCTCGAATACTTTGGAACCATCGGTGGTCAGCCGACAAAGACCCTGAAGGATTTGTCAGCGCCATAAAGCAGTTGGCCCTGGAAAACTACGACTTCGAGGTCATAGCGATCGGTCCGGTCGAACGAAGTGGCTCAACGCAATTTTTGAGGCTCAAAAAAACACTAGGACCCAGGCTTATCGCTAGCGGCGAGCAATCCAGAAACTCGTACATCAGCTATCTACAAACAGCAGATATTGTTGTCTCTACCTCCAGACACGAGTTTTTCGGCGTTTCTGTGGTTGAGGCGATTTCTGCGGGAGTCCGCCCGCTCTTACCAAACAGACTCAGTTATCCCGAACTTGTCCCAGGTCATCTACGCGATTCATTTCTCTACTCCGGCGATATTTACGAATCGCTGGCTCCATTACTCATGACAACACGGTCTCGACTCCACGAAAATAGGGATGCGCTAATCAAGCATGTTGAATCTTTTAATTGGAGGTCCTTAGTTCACGACTACGATGACCTTGTAGATAATGTTGCTGGCCAGGTAGGTGAACAAGGTGATCTTCGTAGATAATGCTATTTGGAGTTGGAGAGGTCAAAAGTGGGCTCATCTCGCTTCCGATAGTTCATATTGGGAACTACATGAATTCGCTCACCAACTTGGCAAACGTCGTATTGGTTTCCAGGGGGACCATTATGACGTCAACGAATCAGAACGCCTTGACGCCATCGACCTCGGGGCCACGGCTGTAGGTTGTCGTGACCTGCTCAAATCAATTCGCTCGAATGGGCTAAGACAAAAAAGTCGCCTCGAAACTTGGAACATCCTCTGCGATCAAGAGATAGAAGGATCTTCAATACCGGACCTGATATCTCGCTTAGTCACAAGTCGTTGTTTCTCTCACCAACTAGTGAATCGACTCAACGAATTTTCACCGGAGTTGACCAGTGAAAGAGTCAAGATCATCATTGTTCAACGCAGCGGTCAAGCGGCAATTGTGATCAGTGGACCTCTCGGACCATGCCAGAGAAAAACTATCGATAATGACAC
>PCCJ01000102.1 GCA_002731665.1 Actinomycetota bacterium
CCATTAAAGGAGTGCTATTATCGATGTTGGGAACTTCAGGATCGGCTCCAAGGTCAACTAATAAGCGTAATAGTTCGACGTCGGCGCTTCTGGACGCCAGTAAAAAAGGCGTGCTTCCTTCCATGTTTAAGCTGCTTACTCCTACCGGTGGCCGGCCATTAGCTAATGCGTTTAAATTAGCGCCGTGCTCGACTAGCTCTCGAACGAAATCCAAACTACCTAATTCACCGGATCCCTCCGGGGTTGGATTGTTGCTTCCTGATTGTCCCATTTTACGCACCCACGATATCTGGTGAAGTGCAGTCCAGCCTAATGGGCTATGGTTCGGGTCAGCACCTGCATCAAGGAGTAAGCTGGCTGTTTCGAAGTGGGCGCTGCCAGTTGCTAAAAGTAGGGCGTTCAATCCCGTTTGAGTGGCGGTTCCTGTTCCATTTTCTGTAATTATTCCCGCTCGCGCGGGTAATGATTCAGTAATATCAGCTCCATGGTTTAGCAGCGTATCCACTATTTTTGTGTGGCCTTCACGAGCAGCAAATAAAAGGGCAGTAAACCCTTTACCGGAGCGAGCATCTAGGTTTGCGCCGCGTGATAACAATAAATTTACCACTGTCAAATTATTTTCTGCGGCCGCCCACATTAGTGGCGTCTGGCCGCGCCAGCTTTCCGCTGCGTTAACCTCGGCCCCTCTATCAAGTAAGAGCTCCACTACCTCTGCGACACCGGTTCGAGCCGCGGTAAGTAAAACGAATTCACCTTGGCTCATGGCGGTATTGACATTGGCGCCTGCATCAAGCAGAAGGCTGACAATGTCCTTATTACCGTTATTTGCGGCTAAAGAGAGGGCCGCAACTTCATAACGATTCTTGGCATTTACGTTTGCACCCGCTGCGATTAACTGTTCTGTGATATTGACGTTATCATGGTGCACAGCCCAATGCAGAGCTCGGGTTCCATCTGCTTCTTCTTGATTCACGTTCACGCCTTGATCAATTAGTAGGCGAAACTTGTTTAGGTCTTGCATATTAACTGCTTCGATCAGACTTATATTTTCTTCAGCGTTCGTAAGAGGTAGCAGCACGAAGCAGACGGATACTAATACCAATCTTCTTATTTTAATTATCTTGTTTGCATGCTTTAAGGCTCCAAAAATTTTCGCAGTATTCTTTAGTTGAGTCATTCTGATTCGCTTATTTTGAATTGGTTGTAAGTGTGCTTTATCCAGCAGCGGTTTTCGGCAAATCGTTAAGCAGTTGGATGGAACAGTTCATCCATTCTGCCAGAATTATCCGCGAAATTCTCAAGGTGAACGCCCATGCTGTCCAATAAACTAAGGTGTAAATTAGCCAGTGGTTGTTGCTCTTTGAAGCTTAGGTGCCGGCCACCATAAATACCGGTGTTCTTACCGCTGGCTAGTACGATAGGTAAATTCGAGTGATTGTGAACATCAGGATTTCCCATGCCGCTTCCCATCAGATAGGTTGTATTATCAAGTAGTGTGCCATTTCCTTCTTCAACTGAATCAAGCTTCTCTAACAGGTATGCAAAAAAGGAGACGTGATACTTGTTTATTTTGGCTAATTTCTCTAATTGAATAGGGTCATTGGCGTGATGGGATACGGGATGATGAGGTTCGTTGACCCCGATTTGCGGATAACTTCTAGTGCTAGCCTCTCTGGCTAGTTGAAATGAGACAACCCGAGTCAAGTCCGCTTGTAATGCTAAAGTTTGAAGATCGATCATAAGCTTAACATGATCTTCCCAGTCTTCGGGAACACTAGTGGGGCGTGATAGCTCGGGTAGGGGAGAGGAATCGGTTTGTTGCTGGGCAAGTTGCACGCGGCGCTCCACTTCGCGAACGGTAGTGAGATATTCATCAACCTTAACCATATCGGCGGGGCCTAATTTTTTTTGATAACGTTCGATATCGTCCATCACCCAGTCTAAAAGACTAGCATTTTTATCTAATTCTGCCTTGCGCTGTTCGGGCGTTCCGCCATCTCCAAATAGCCGCTCAAATAATATTCGCGGATCACCTTCTATGGGTAATGGGGATGTAGCCGACGACCAAGACAGGCTATTTTGGTAAACGCACGCGTAGCCATTATCACAATTACCCACTAATGAAATTAAATCTGCACCTAGCTCAAGGGAGGGAATTGGTGTACCGCCACCGATGGCTTGTGCGGCGATTTGGTCTACAGTCGTACCAAGGTAGTAGTCGCTTCCTTCCGTTCGCAAAGCTTTAGCACAACTTAAGAAAGCGCAGTTGGAAGAAGCGTGGTTGCCGGTCGTATAAGCGTTACGGATTTCTAAATTAGATATTACATTAAGTGATTTTAGAAACGGCGCAAGCGACGATAAAGACGGTGATAACTCAACCAGATTGCCAACTGAATCTGGCACCCAAGGGGCTGGATTCATTCCCATAGGGATATAGAAGTAACCAAGTCGACGGGTCGGTTGCGAATCAGCCCCTGATTGAGCTAGGGCAGGCACCATAGCGTCTAACATTGGCAAAGCGACTGCGGTGCCAAGCCCTCTTAAAAAACTGCGGCGAGGTAATGCTTTCTTTGTAATTATCATAATGTTCTCCTCATGTGAAAGGGAGTACTGTTTACTATTGCGGTTACTACCGAGCTAAATCTAAATTCTTGAGCAGCTGCCTGCTTGACCACCTTGCGTATTGCAGGCGCGTCATAATACTCCAAGCCACGACCAAGAGCATACGTCATCAGTTTTTCACTCATCGTGCCGACAAAAGCATTTGGGTTGTTTAGCAAATCTTTGCGCAAGCCACTCACACCATATAATGGTTCGCCGCCAGGCAAGTTTCCCTTGGTGTCGATAGTGGGGTGATCACTGTTAACCGTGCGCACCTGCCCAATCGCATTGAAATTCTCGAATACTAATCCTATGGGATCCATGATCTCATGACATTGAGCGCAAGCCGGATTTGCGCGATGCTTCGCCATCCTCTCTCGCATGGTTAAAACCTTAACCTCGGATTGATTTTCAGGCAATGCTGGCACATCATCGGGCGGCGGGGGTGGCGGAATTCCAAGGATATTATCTAGTACCCATTTGCCGCGCATTACAGGCGATGTTCGATTGGCATAGGATGTCACCGTAAGGATGCTGCCATGCCCTAGCAGGCCGGAGCGGGGGCTATCTTCCGGAAGAGTTACTTTGCGAAAGTGGTCACCATAGACATGAGGGATATTATAGTGTTTCGCTAACCGCTCGTTCAGGAAGGTGTAATCAGCGCTTAATAGCTCCATAACATTGCGATCTTCAGAAACTATATTACTAAAAAGTAGTTCGGTTTCTTGGCGCATGGACTGTCGAAGATTATCATCGAAATTTGGGAATAGTCTCGAGTTGGGCTCGGCGCCGTCTAAATTGCGTAAGTATAACCACTGATTTGCAAAGTCTGTAGCTAACGACTTTGCTTTTGGGCTTGCCAGCATTCGTTCAACTTGTTCCCCTAGGACGTCAGAATCACTAAGTTTTTCATTAATCGCGAGATTCATCAATTCATCGTCAGGAACCGTGCTCCACAGGAAGAAAGATAGGCGAGAAGCGAGTTCTATATCGTTTAGGGCGTAAACAGACCCTGACGCAAAATCTGGTGGGTCCTGCTCGATTCGAAAGAGAAATTCTGGGCTAACTAAAATCGCCCGTATTGCCATCTCAATTCCTGCCTCAAAACCCGATTTGTTATAAACTTGATTGAAAAAAGTGAGCGGTCTAGTTAAATCCTCATCACTCACTGGTCTTCGGAAAGCTCTTCGTGCTAGCGAGGACAAAATAGAATTCGCGCAGGCCTCAGCGCCTATCGACTCATTAGGCTCGCAGATAAATATGCGATCTCGGCTCGGAGTTTTTGAAATTCCATCAGACTCAAATGGACCGGCTATCGAAACAGAAAGCACGGCCGGTTGCTGCCTCGGAGTCCGATCGCGGTTAAAATGTGCTATGTAAGGCTGCCGCGTGCTTTCTATTAACGCGGAGTTTTTTCGTAAAAAAGTGACTGTTACTTCATGGGGGCCAGCGGGCACTGAGATATTTGTGATCAACCCTGTGCCTGCGCCCTGATCAGAATAATAAAAAGTTGCAAATCGTTCCGAACGATTTGGAGTAATTTCGAAGACTTCAATCCGCTCACCATCTATAGCGACCTCCATCTCATGCGTTTCTGTCAGGCCTTCAATATTCTCGTTTCGATCTTTCGCTAGCACTACGTCGAGTCGATACTCGCCGTCGCGGGGGAACTGATAGGTGAATGAAGTGCCACCTCTAGTGCCAAATGGTAATCCTTCGAGTCGATCTTCCTGGGTCAGGCTTGCAGTAATTTGTTCAACGTGTGTAGCCGGGTTATTAAGCTGACTGCCTATGGCTAGTTGACTGATTTTTTGTGCGGCAGCTAGATAACGCTCCATTAAAGTGGGGGAAAGGTTGGTTAAGTTGACATTGTCAAAACCAAAGCTCGCATCGTCTTTAGGCAATAGTTCCGAAACGTCTATATCGAGATCAAGTATGTCGCGGATGGCATTTTGATATTGGGTTCGATTAATGCGACTGAATGTTAATGTCCGCCCTGGGTTTGGATTTTTAAGAGCGGCTGCGTTTAAGTCTTCTGCTATGTCAGATTCAAACTGAGCAAATGTCGTTTCATCTGGTCTGGGCATGCCGGTAGGCGGCATTGCATTAGCTCGTAGTTTACGTAGAACTTTCTCCCATATTTCGGGGTGCTCCGCTACGTTGTTTACGTCATAGGCGTCGAGTTCAAGTCCGCCAGTTTTGAGTGTTTGGTTATGGCAAACGACACAGTATTGATCAACAATTGCGGCATTATTTTGGGTCGTCACTAGTGTGTTTTGCTCTTCACTGAGGTCATTAGAGGGTGCATTAGCGACGATTGCAACGATGGCGGCAACAAAAAGGGAGATGCTTAAGACTGCTGCGGCAAAAAGGCCTGATTTTCTCATGTACCCTCCAGGCATATATTTATAGCTATGTTAAAGTCTTTGAGCAGACTAGTTACCGCTTTTGGCCTACTTAGCAAATCAAAATAAACTGCCTTTGGTGGGCTGTCAAGGACATTCATGAGCGTTTGGAAACCAAAGATTTAGAGGGGCTGGGTTATTTTATGGCCGAGAAATTGATTCGATCGAATAGAAAAGCGCTGTTATTCTCTGACAACGGTTTACGGGCGTCGGAATAATTGGCGCTGAGCTGGTATTGGGTGCCGTTTTGATGGATAGAAACCATTCTTGTATCGTATCGAGCTGAAGCCACCGAACCATCCTGATTAAACAAAACACGAAGTTGGTCTTCACAATTCTTGTTGGGTTGATCTCTTATCTTAAAGTCTTGAATTACGAGATTAGAATTAATTAATCTAAATCGTAGGCTCATCGCTAAGGTGGAATCTTCGCTATCAGTGGTGACATTTACACAATCAGAAATCAAATCTTGGGTCTTTGGATAATAGATAGTTCCCAGAGAGACGGCCTCTTCAGGCGCTTCATGTACAGACAAAGCCGCTCTAATTACCTCACTCCATATCTCATAACCAAGGTTGTTTAAGTGAAGTTGATCAGACACAAAAATATCGTTGCGAAAGCTTCCATCAGTTCTGTTCAGGTATTTAGCGATAGGTATATGACTGATCTTTTCGTCACCGGCAGCTCGCTCTGAAAATCCAGCATTAACCTCTACTGCTAGATGCCAAAGATGAGCGCGGGCAATACTCGGCTTAACCGACAGGATATAAATTCTCGTGTTTGGCAGTTCGGTTTTTATCATGGTTGTCAGAGTATCAAACTGTGACAGTATGGTTGATGGAGAAAGACCATACGCAAGGTCATTATCTCCCTCATATAAAACAATTGCGCGCGGATTATATTTAGAGACAATACGGTCAAAGTAGTAAACCACGTCGTTCATTACGCTGCCTCCAAAGCCCCTTTGAATGATGGTGAGTGGTGAAAGTTCGGCGCTTGCGTTATTCCAAAAGCGAATGCTGGAGCTGCCAACAAGTAAGATTGCGTTGCTGGGCGGAGGTGAAGAAAAATCTCGTTCTTCGAACGTAAGAATCTGTGATTCGTATCGGATGGGATCCGGTTGGGTTTGCCCGACAAGCGACTGGCTATCAGTTGCTAGAAATAGCAAAGCAGCAATTTTTAATATTGGCGGCCACGTATTGGCGCGCAAGAAACGGGGCAGCTCAAACATTATTTGATGGCGCGAAGATATTATCAGTTTTCTGAATTGGAAGCGGACAGGAGCATTCTTCTAGGCAACTCCTGCTCCGCTGACCCCTACATAGACAGAATACAGGGATTGGCTGGCGGTCATAAATAAGCGATTCCTTTTTGTACCCCCAAAACAAACATTCGCACAAACCTCTGGCAACCGGATTACGCCAATAGCGTCGCCATCGGGCGCGATTATCTGAACACCGGGTCTGGCGCCGGCCCAAACATTCCCATCTTGATCGCAACGAATACCATCAGCTGAAGTTCGTGAGTCGTCCGTTGGGTCCACTAATTCAGCGAAGACCCTGCCATTTCTCAACCGAGAACCATCTACATCCCAAGCCTTTATATCTCGGCCTGCGCCTGTATTCGCAACGTAGAGCGTTGAGTAGTCTGGAGAAAAACATAAGCCATTAGGGGCATCGATATCATCCGTGACTCTGTTGGTTTGACCATTCGAGTCGACGCGATAAACAGATAAGGGGTGTAATTGCTCTGCGCGATTTCCTTCGTAGTTTCCTCGTATGCCGTAGGGTGGATCGGTAAACCAGATGCTTCCATCGGGATGAACTACGGCATCGTTAGGAGAGTTTAATGGCTGACCTTCATAGCGATCAGCGATTACCGTCACGGTGCCATCGTATTCATAGCGCACAACACGCCGATTACCATGCTCACAAGAAATTTGTCTTCCTTGGAAATCGAATGTATTGCCGTTGCTATTACCTGAGGGACTGCGAAATTCTGTTACTCTATTGTCCTCTTCAATCCATCTTAATTGGCGATTATTGGGGATATCGCTCCAAACTAGGTAGCGACCAACACCGTTCCAGGCAGGCCCTTCCGCCCACATAGTTCCGACATAATGTCGCCGGATTGGGGTATTAAAAAGCACGTAGCGCCGGAAACGATCATCCAAGGCGATCACGTCAGGATCCGGATATCGGAGTGGAGTATTGCCGGACCAATCACGAGTCTCCGCTGACTCTAGTTCTTGCGACCGAGTTAAGTTAGGCATCAAAGCTATAGCCGCTGCGCCTGTCGCTAGGAAGGATCGACGTTTCATAAAAGCCTCTTTAAACTAACTGTTTTGAATTTATTTTTGACCACTTGTTAATAATGCTAATGGAAGCTGATTGACTTGTCGAGAAGGTATCTCCTCGGG
>PCCJ01000103.1 GCA_002731665.1 Actinomycetota bacterium
ACTAACTCAAGTGGATGCTGGACAGAAACGCCTGCTTGCTGCAGGTGGAGCATACAACCAGGATTAGCGCTCACGACATTGGTGCCGCCGCTCCTATTAATTGACTCTAATTTCCTACTACGAACTGCCGCAGCAGTTTCTGGGTGAAGACTTGAATACGCGCCTCCAGCTCCGCAACATAGACCATCATCATCTAGTTCAATTGTTCCCATGTATTGGTTCATAACAATGCGGACGGCTTCGTGCGAGCGTTGCACATGCCTTAAGTGGCATGGATCCTGAACTACAACTGGTGGTTCATCGCTAACGATTTTCGGTAACTTTTCTAGATTCTCAGCAAGCCATTCATGCACGTCAAACACTCGGGCGCTAAATGCCGCTGCTTTCGTCGTCCCAAGTAGATGGCCATAATCCTTTAGCTGTGCTCCGCATCCTGCTGAGTCAACCAGTATTGGATTCGTCCCAGGGAAAGCCTTTATTACCTTGTTGCCGAGTTTCTTTGCCTTTGGCGTCAATCCGGCGTGAACATGAAGCGCCCCACAACACCCAGCCTCATTCCCAGGTAACCGAACTCCGGCTCCGGTACTTTCCAGCACTCGTTTTACCGCAGCGTGAGTGTCACGCATCCAGGCATCCATGATGCAGCCCGTAAACAGCCAGACGTCGTCGCCGCTTGACTGCAATTTTGTTTGACGAAGTGGAATTTTAGGGAGCGCCAAGCGAGAAGGAACTAGCCGCAATCGCTGCAAGACAGCAATCAGACGAGAGCCCAGCGAGAGCAGCTTAGGCATTCCCAAAATGGAATAGCCCAGTGTACGATATCTTGGTTGATAGCTTGTCTGGTCGGCAAGGGCTTCACGTGTTGTTTCCATCATTGAGCCAAATGGAACTCCTGATGGACAAGCTGTTTCACAGCCTCGACATTGAATACACGCATCCATAAAATCACTGAAGGTGCCATCGGCGATACCTGTCGATTCAACTTGACGCATTAGCGCGATTCTGCCCCTTGGCGAAGCGGTCTCTTCTTGGGTAACTCGATACGTAGGACAATGTGGCAAGCACAAACCACAAGAGACACACGACGCAAGGGCATCTGCATCAATACCTAACGACAAATTAAAAGTTTCACCCATCAAAATACCTCTCGCCCCGGATTTAAACGCCCTGTAGGATCTAAACGGGCTTTAATATCACTCATTACGGTCATCGCCGACAGGCTACCTTGATCATATTTAATGGGTTCTGGCAAATGGACCAATCCCACGCCAATCTCCGCAAGCCAACCTTGCTTGTACATCTTGGGCAGTTCCCTGAGTAATTTTGGTCTCAAAGACAGGCGTCCTACAGAGGGAAGAACTGGCGGACCAGAACAGTCTGTAAGCCCAGTAAGATTAGCTTCTCTCTCTACATCAGCAGGGTGCCCTTCGAGGAGTACCCAAACCTCGTTGCCATTCCACAAAATGCAAGAGGGTCGATACAGTCTGCTCTGTAACTCAAACGGGTCACAAACACCGGTCATCCATCGAGAGCATGGCGGGACTGGCAGACTTCGAATAGTTACCTCTGCCAAAAACCCTAACGTTCCTAATGATCCGACTAACAAGCGGCAGAGATCATACCCAGAAACATTCTTAATCGTCGGGCCACCGGATTTGACGAGCTTACCTTCATGGTCGGCATGCCATGACTCAAGCAGGTAATCTCTAACCGCTCCATAGCGAAGTCGTCTTGCACCGCTCCTCCCAACCGCCAATATCCCTCCGATGGTCGATCCACCTTTGGCGTCAAATGGAAGCATTTGATTGTGTTCACCTAAGATATTCTGAATCTCCTCGTAAGTGGTTCCAGCTCCACAGCGAAGAGTCATCTCCGAAGGCGTGTAATCATAAATACCGACCGGAGCTGAAACCGCTCTAGCATTTGGGTCAATAGTTCCCCCTATATCCCATTGAGTTTTACCACCGATTACAGTAATTAAATCTGAACCAGCGACTGATGCAGCAAACTCTTGTCGTTCGATTGTTCCTAGGATCACACCCACACACCTTCAGGTATATGTTGCTTGAAGCTGTCGCTACAACGTGAACCCGATGGCAATACCTTCATCGGGTTGGCTAACCCTTGCGGGTCGAACGCTTCTCGAACTAAATCCTGAGTGAACATATCGTGCGCCGAAAAAAGTAGATGCATGAAGTCGCGTTTTTCGAGGCCGATACCGTGCTCGCCACTAAGGACTCCCCCGGCCTCCATCGACGCCTTTATTATCTCATCACCTGCTGAGTGAACTCTTTCCAAAATTCCTGGCTCTCTGGCGTCATAAGCCAAAATCGGATGAAGATTACCGTCACCGGCATGAAAGACGTTGATTGCGATGAGATCGTATTTATCGGCAATTTTATAAACCTGATTTAGGACTTCAACAAGCTTAGACCTGGGCACAACAGTGTCATGGAGATAGTAGTCAGGCTTAATTCTAGCTACCGCTCCGAAAGCGTTCTTTCGACCTTTCCACAAAAGGGCTCGTTCGGCCTCATTTTTGGCGACACGTACCGAACCGGCGTTATGAGTTTTCGCTACATCGTTGATTGTTTCGACTGCGGCTTCAACTCCACCACTCATGCCATCAAGTTCGACTAAAAGGACGGCTGCGGCCTCAACCGGATAGCCAGCGTGAACAAAGGCTTCGACTATACCAATAGCGTTATGGTCCATCATCTCTAAGGCCGCCGGTATAATACCTGCATTTATAATCGCTGATACCGCCAAGGCGCCGTCACTAACATCTGCAAAATCCAACAGCAGGGTTCTTACATCTGGAGGGTTCGGAGTCAACCGGACAGCTACTTTGGTCGCAATACCCATCGTTCCCTCGGAACCCACGAACAAGCCCCGAAGATCATATCCTTTGGGCTCCGGGTCTATTCCGCCAAGGGTCACAATTTCTGCGTTTGGAAGCACAACTTCAGCAGCTAGCACGTGCGAAGTGGTTACGCCATAGGCTAGACAGTGTGGACCACCGCTATTGTTTGCCACATTCCCGCCTATTGAACATACTTGTTGACTAGATGGATCTGGAGCAAAATGAAAGCCAAACTTCATAAGGGCCTTGCTTAAGTCCAGGTTCAAGACACCTGGCTCTACCCACGCTATTCGATCCTCGAGATCTATCTCCAGAACCTTATTCATTTTTGCGGTAGAAATAATTACAGGGTTTCCAACTGGCACTGCGCCACCTGCGAGACCGGTACCCGATCCCCTAGCGATAAACGGTCGCTGGAAGCGGTTACAGATGCTAACGATGCCCTGCACTTCCTCTGCGTTTACAGGAAAGCAGACCGTTGCAGGAACACCGCTAAGAACCGACGAATCCTTACCATAAAGCTGTAGTTCCATGTCATCAGTTCGTACACGGTTTTCGAGTAACGCCTTCAACTCATCGAATATGGTTTTCCTTCTTTTAGAACTCATAACGACACCTGATCCAAAAGAGCCTCAAAAGCGTACCTACGAATATCGACGCTTAGCTTCAGTTGGCGTCGGCGTTCTTGTTCGACGTTGGTTCAAAGTCCGCATACTTAGCGGCTAGCTCAGAGTAATCATCGGCTTCGTCAAGCTCATCAATATCTGATGCCTCGTCAGTCATATCCTCGGTTGCCTCTTCTGAAGCATCGTTAAAGGACCCGCTCTCACGATCTCTAATAGAGAAAGGATCCGGCGCATCAAAATCAAAATTTTCTACAGAAAACGCAGCTGCGTTGTCGCGCTGAAACTTCCGCGCTTCCTCGTAGCGACGATGACGACCCTTCTTCACAGACGGCTCCTCGTCTCTTAACCGACACAGACTTGACACTTACAGGACCACACGGCCCAAATACAACACTATTATTTCTATCAGATCCTGAACCAAAACTTGGCTTCATAAGTCTCATTTATTACAAAATTTAAACTGTTCTAGCTTCAAGAATCAAACCGATTTCACGATCAAAAGCCAGAGCAGCTTTACCGTTAACCAGACTATGTATCCGCGTACCGACTAAATTCCTGCGCCATCCCTTATTTAATCGACTATCAGCAAAGCCACTCAGGAAATCCACAATGTCTGCCTTAGTTGCCAATAACGCCGGGTCAAGTGATTCGTTCCTAGCTAGCTGTGCAACCCATGCAGAAACTAACGCTACAGCTGGCTTTAATTCGTTTCCCAATGCAGGTCGGTCATCGTTCGGGAGAGTCGCCACATCCTCGGGTTTAAGCGCCCTACCTTTAGATACCGCATTAAGAATTGAATTCGCTCCGCCGTCTTTGAGGTATCGATGATCAAGACCTCTAATTTTTTTCAAGCTTTCGATGTCCCGCGGCGATTGTTGAGCCACCCCCACTAATGCCAAGTCAGAAAGCACGAATCTGGGTGGGATATCGTTCGCTTGTGCTTTACGCTCACGCCATTCAGCGAGCGACGCCGCAACTGCCTTGGCTTGACCGCGTAGGTGTCGAGCTTCTTTAATTCGGGTCCAAGCAAGTTCAGGGGTCAACAATGGTTTATTAGGGACTTTTGACCTCTCACACTCATCGAGGGCCCACTCCAACCGCCCCAAACGGGATAAATTAGCAGTTATTTGGTCATGCAGCGAAAACAAATAAGCAACGTCGCTGGCCGCATAGGCCTGTTGTGTGGCCGTTAATGGTCTTTCAAACCAGTCGGTTAGTCTGTCGCCCTTAGCCAGTTGAACGCCATTATATTTTTCGACTAAAGATGCGAGTGATGGAGTCGACATTCCAAGGAACCCAGCCGCAATCTGAGTATCAAAAATATGGCGCGGAATTGTTCCACAGGCGCGACCTAGAACCTCTAAATCTTGTGACGCTGCGTGCATGACGATAGTTGCAGGTCCATCTAGCACACGCGAGAGCTCTTTTATATCAACAGCTACCGGGTCAACCAGAACGATTCCGTTGTCGCCCACAATCTGAATTAGTGCTAGGTTTGCCCAGTACGTTTTTTCACGGTGAAATTCCGTATCGATACCTACGCGACTTAATTTGGTCAATTCTTCGACGAAGCTGTCGAACACACTCTGTTCGTCTATCCACGTAAACTCATTAGCTTTAATCCTCTGGTTGGAAGCGTCACCTTGTTTAGCCAATGCTTTGGTTACTGTTCCTAACGATTGACTTCCATCGATTCGCCGCGTTCGGTGACTCATGAAGGACCTGAAGCCACAGCTTCACCTGAAGCTATCCAAGCGAGAGTTCCCCCTGCTACATTGATCGCATTTACATCGTTACTGCGCAGGAACTGGCATGCTGTAGCGCTGCGTGCTCCGCTCCTGCAAATGACGAAAACTTCACGCTCTTTAGGAAATTCCGCAAGACGGTCAGTGATTTCACCTAACGGGATTAGAGGAACCTCCGGGACGCGCTCAGTGATCCATTCATCTAGCTCTCTTACGTCTATAAGAAAAGCTCCGTTCAGTAATTTTTTCGCTAAGTCATTGACCGATATCTCAGGAACGTTCACGGATGGTAATGCTAACTCACCAAATAGTTAGTTAACGGTTTCAAGCAAAAGCATCTATGGCAAATCTAAGCCAAGTTGTGTTCTGACTGACAATAAGTCGCTCATTCTATTCACGTTTAACACCTCAGAAATTTCGAGATTAACGGTCTCGAAATCGAATAATTTTAGTGCGTCTATCGGTGCTCGCGTACCGGCACTCCAAGCCGAAGTCAGAGTTGGTAAACAAGACTTGCTGTAGTAACCAATCAATGGCTCTAGACGATTGGATTTAGCAACTACCGCCTTAGCTTGAGTCTCTGTTGCCCTGGCAAGTATTTGCTTGAGGCCAGTCACTGAGATTGTCGGAACGTCGCATGGGCACACTAACAAACTGCCGACGCCGGATAGGCCACCAATTAGAGCTGACAATGGCCCTTCACCTGGTACATAATCGTTAATTTTTCTTAAACTGATAAGGTCTGTGCCGCCCAACGCAAACACTTCGCTTACGCCGGCGTCCACCATCGCTTTCTGAACGCGCTGGTACATTGGGCGGCCAGCGATCTCAAGTAGAGCCTTGTCCGTGCCCATTCTCGTGGATTTACCACCACAGAATATGGCGCCTGTTACCCTCACACGTTCTCAGGGATACCGGTCGGGTCAAGTTGTAACAAAAATTGGGCGCATCGCTCTTCCTCATCAGCTTCACCGATCGAGGCGGCGCTCCGCTGCAAACCCAGCACGGCCTTCAAGAAACCATGGTTGCTTGGTTCAGCCCAGCGGACATAACCGCTTCCCTTCCAGCCTGAACCTCTCAATGTGTCTAGTCCACGATGATATGCGATTCGAAAATAGGCGTATCGTTCAATTACATCGTCGGTCTCCTCCGCTAAGGCCACCCAGCTATCGATGAAACGGGGCCACTTAGCAACCACAGCAGCGATCGCGAATTTACGCTCTTCTTGTTTCTGATTCCTAGCTTCCGATAGTTCGTTAGCCGCTTCCGCTATCGGAAGCGAAATGACTGTAGTCGGCGGGCCGCTGGAAAAAAGGCTTATTGGTTGTTCAGACATAACCAGACTCTATACACAGAATGCCGTATTGTTTGTTAAGTGGTTCCTGACTGGCTGAACATCGAACGTTTACAAAATTTTAATACCTTTTGCATTGTTGTTCTAGGACTCTCAGCGCTGTTGGCTGTAAAGCTCATAAAGAAGATCGGTACTCTTCTCATCTTTCTCTTAATAATAGGTTCCCTAGCAGGTTTACTATGGGGCCAGCGAACCGAGTTGCGTGAGTGTCAACTTTCTTGCTCGTGTCAGTTCTTTGGTCAATCCGTTGCAATTCCTGCTAGCCCTCTATGTGGACCCGACCGCATAAGCCCAAGTTCACTTCTGCCTAAAGATTGATTGGATTTAAAGCACTCTTGATTAGGTGTGCAATCTGCTTCGGATGTGTTTGTGGTGCTCCATGACCTAGCCCTTCAATCTTTTGAAGAGTGCCCTTGGAGGCCTCCGCTGCTGTCAGTCGTGCAGCCATATGGGCGCGCTCGTTTGATTCAGAGCCAACACCAACGATTAAGGGCACCTTTATTTGCGACGCGTCGTAACGTCTCGTCTCTTGCCATCTGAGTTCTTGCACCATTAGTTCACCTTGTCGGCGATATTGTTCGCGTGCCCTCGGTGTCATGGACAGCCACTTGCTATTACCAACTAAATTTCGCATGAAGTACTCCGCAGCATCTCCTGGGTTAGTCTCCTCATCGGGAGCTTTTGGCCACCATTTTTCCCACGCTCGAGGCGCCTCATACGAAACGATAGCGACAACTTCTGGCGGTTTCATGCTCCCTAATGCCATAGCGATAACCCCTCCGTAGCTATGCCCAAATAAGACGCAAGGACGATCAGGCAAGGCTGCTTTTAGGTCTTGGATCTGCCCATCGAATCCACGTTCAATGGCATCAGCCTCAGAACGGCCATACCCACGGCGGTCATATCTAATTATGTTCCAAGTCGGAAGGCAACGGGCAATTCGAATCATTCCTGCTGCCCTGTCCATTGCGCCATGGACGAACACAACGCAAGGGCCGTCTCTCTCCGTTTCGTAAACAGCAAGCCCATCGAACATTTGCATATTTGCTACCACTATTTAAGGAACTCGCAGTACGTTCAAAGTGTCTGTCGCCCTGCTGTCTGTGGCTCGAGAGCCTGAAACAATGACAACCGTATCCCCACTTCTGACAGCTCCCACGCGAGCTGCTGCACTTAGAGCTTCTGCAGTGGTGGCTGCAGGAGTATCTCGTTCTTCAAAGATCACAGGGCGGGTTCCCCAAGACAATGTTAACTGGTTCGCAGTTTGGTCATCGAATGTCATTCCAAACAAGGGAACCTTAGGTCGGAACCGGGCGACGCTACGTACAGTGTTACCCGAACGGCTAAGGCAAATAATAGCCGTAGCATCAGTTTCAGATGCTGTGCGAGCAGCCGCCATAGTTAGCGCATCAGTAACTCTTAGGTACGCAGCATCAGTTTTTGACCTTCGTCTAATCGCTTGTATATGTTCGGCCCAAGCTTCATAATTGAATTTTTCATCAGCTCGTTCAGTAATGCGTGCCATCGTTGCCACTGCATTCTCAGGGTCTCGACCGATCGCCGTTTCGCCACTAAGCATTACTGCTGAGGTCCCGTCAAACACCGCATTTGCGATATCGGAAGCTTCTGCTCTAGTGGGCATAGGTGCGGTGACCATGGATTCAAGCATCTGTGTAGCAGTGATAGCTGGGCGACCAAGCGCCACACATTCTTGGATAATATGCTTTTGCAAATGAGGGAGCTCTTCAATCTGAGTCTCAGAACCAAGGTCTCCGCGCGCCACCATTACAGCCCCAGATGCTTCGATTATGCCTTCTAAATTCTCGACCGCAGCCTTTGTTTCAATCTTCGCCACAATTAATGGCCCACGTGGCGTTGGTTCCACGCCGAGTCTTCGTATGTCATGTGCTGACCTAACAAAAGAAACCGCCACCATGTCGGCGTCTAGTTCGACGAAAACATCGAGGAGTTTAAGGTCTTGATCGGTAGGAGTGGTCAGACGTAGTCGGTCCGATGGTATGTGTATGCCAGGGTTGCCCTCTAAATGTCCGCCGTGCACAACGCGCGCTTCCAAGAAATCGCCTGAGCGTCCCTCGATAACCACCACGACGTTTCCATCACCGAATGCGAGGTTATCCCCAGCTTGAACATCGCTGAGCAACGATTCGTACCCGACTGAAATAACTTCTTTAGAACTAACAGTTTCGCCAATTCCTAATTTGATCAATTGGTCTTCGGCTAGTTCAACTCCACCTTCAGCGAAGCGACCACACCGGATCTTGGGGCCCGGTAAATCAACTAAAATGCCTATGTGCTGACCAAGCTCTTTCGCAACCGATCTAACTCGCCGGTACTTCTCAACTTGGTCGTCTAAAGAACCATGAGCCAAGCCAATCCGAGCAACATCCATACCAGCGCGCATCATGGCACGCAATGTCGTCGCATTCTCGGAAGCGGGTCCTATCGTTGCAATGATCTTCGTACGACGTGCCATACACAATACGGTACCCATGAACGGTGACGAGGGCATAAGAATACGACCGATTCAACATTCGCGGTTATATAACTTAAGCTTGTTGCGTGCAACTTATTTTCGTTCGTCATGGGCAACCTCAAATCGTAGTTACTGAAGATGGATCACCAGCAGACCCCCCGTTATCAGAAATCGGCAACTCACAGGCGCAAGCAATGGCGCAACTGCTTGAAGAAGAACGAATCGATGAGCTTTACGTAAGC
>PCCJ01000104.1 GCA_002731665.1 Actinomycetota bacterium
GAGCCATAGTCACCGGAGCATATGCGCGAAGAAACTCCTCAGTCGCAGTCGGTATTAGCGAAGGGTCGACAAGCAAGCGTTCACGATCATCCGAATATTTAGCTAGATGCAACAAACTGGAACTGATAGAACTCCATGTCGTATCCATCCCGGCTAACAAAAGTAGAAAACACGTTCCGATTACGTGCTTGTCACTCAAAGAATCACCATTTGGCAAGACCTCCGCATGAAGTTTACTCACGAGATCCTCTTGTGGCTCCAAACGCCTCGCTCGAGACAAGTCAGTAAAATACTCGAGAGTATTTTTAGTAGCTCGATTCCTGCGATCCCATTGATCGGGGTGTGATTGCAAGATGTCAACAGCCCATTCGGTAAACATCTGCGAATCTTCTTTAGGTAAACCGAGCATTGACCCGATAACGCGCACAGGAATATGCCGCGCATACTCTTCCGCAATGTCCACGACAGAAGTTGGGTCTATCTGGTCAAGTAATTCTCTGGCGATCTCACGAGTTCCATCGGCCATCTCAGCGACAGCTTTAGGGCTAAAAAAAGGCAAAAGCATACGTCTGGCATCAGCATGAAATGGGGGATCAGAAGTAATTGGCGGTGCAACTAGTATTGACGTCCCTTCTGGAGTCGAAGCAACTCCAACATCTCTCGAAGAGAAACTTTTGGTGTCATAAGCAACGGCTGCTATGTCCTCATATTTAGTTGGAAGCCATCCACCTCCATCAGATACCGATCGAGCTACTGGGCACTGCTCTCGGAGCTCTTTCCATATTTCTGGAGCACCTTGAACATAGGCCTGACTGAATAGATCTAAATCATCAAGATTGAAATTTCCATTCATATCAAGCTCCTTTATCTCACCGAACTAGCCCACTGCGTATGCTTCACCTATGTCATTAGCCCACAACGTATCAGAAACTCCCCAAGGCAATCTCAAAGAGATAGCTCCAAACGTGTTCAGCTATATTCAACCAGACGGAACATGGTTCATTAACAACATGGGTCTGATAGTCGGAAAAACCGAATCCATCAGCATCGACACGACATCAACAGAGCGTCGCAACCGCAGCTACATCAACGCCATTGAAGCCCTTACCCCAAACCCAGTTAAGCTGGTCGTAAATACTCACCATCATGCTGACCACACACACGGGAACTTCATGTTTCCAGATGCGACTATTATCGCTCATTCTGAATGCCGTAGAGTCATGGTCGAAACTGGAATCCCAAATTATCGATCAGCTTTCCCTGACGTAGAATGGGGCGAGCTTAAGTTCAGAGCTCCTGATATTACTTTCTCCGGTCTCACTGCTCTGCATCTTGACGATTTAACGATAGAGCTAGCCGGCCTCGGTTATGTGGCTCACACGGAAGGAGACTTGCTCGTATGGATTCCTGGCAGGCGGGTGCTCTTCACTGGAGATCTAATCTTTAACGGAGGCACTCCATTTGCACTCTTTGGTTCAATCGAAGGAACCTTAAGGGCATTAGACGTAATCGAAAATTATGATGCTGAGGTCATCGTTCCGGGCCACGGACCTGCATTTAACAAACAACAAACTAGTGAAGTTCTCGATAGCCAACGAGAATATCTTCGTTTTGTTCAAGCGACTGCACTGCTAGGAGTACGTGAGAACCGAAGCCCACTTGAGCAAGCAATAGCGACTGATCTAGGAATTTTTAGTTCCCTAACCGATTCAGAACGATTAGCTGGCAATCTTCATGTGGCTTACCGAGAGATTTCCGCTTCAGGCTATGTCTGGCAGGGAACTGCGCATGCTATTAGTGACATGATTGTTTATAACAAAGGAGAATTACCTCACTGCGTTGCTTAAAAGATTTTTATACTACTCATCTTTTTTTTCGAGTTCTTCGAGCTCTTCTTTAGTCATGAGCACATCCCTAGCTCTAGAACCAATTGAAGGACCAACTACACCCCGCTGTTCCAGCAAGTCCATTAAACGTCCAGCGCGCGCAAAGCCTACTTTTAATTTTCGCTGGAGCATCGAAGTTGACCCAAGCTGATTCTCAACTACGATTGCCATCGCTTTCACCATGAGCTCGTCATCGCTATCATCGCCAGAAGTTCCTCCCGGAATAGCTTTCTTTACTTCTTCTGAACCCTCAACTCCTTCGACATATGAGACCCCACGTGATTGCCTACGCCAATGCGCAACTATCTGGTGAACTTCAGCTTCGCTGACCCAACAGCCCTGTATCCGCTGAGCTATTCCACTGCTAGCACCAACGAGAAGCATGTCACCTTTACCAATTAAGCGCTCGGCACCTGCTTGGTCTAGGATCACGCGACTATCCGCAAGACTTGAAACAGCGAAAGCCATTCGACTAGGAATATTAGCTTTGATTACTCCCGTAATTACGTTTACTGATGGTCGTTGAGTAGCTATGACCAGGTGGATTCCCACCGCTCTAGCCATTTGGGCTAGCCGAGTAATCGACTCTTCTACATCTCTAGCAGCAACCATCATTAGGTCGTTAAGCTCATCTACAACAACGACGATGAATGGCATTCGTTCGAACTCGCGCTCTTCGTTTAGATCCGACGCAAGGCGCCCTTCGTCATACGCATCGTTATAGCCTGTAATATCTCTGAACCCAATTTCTGAGAGCACGTCGTATCGACGTTCCATTTCTTTAACGGCCCATGAGAGAGCATTGGCAGCTTTCTTAGGGCTAGTCACTACTTGAGTCAGCAAATGAGGCAGTCTGTCATATTGTCCTAGTTCCACTCTCTTCGGATCAATAAGAATCATCTTGACCTCATCAGGAGTAGACCTGACCAGCAAAGAACTAATAATCGAGTTGATACAAGAAGATTTTCCGGCTCCAGTAGCGCCGGCAATTAGAACATGTGGCATCTCAGCAAGGTTCGCCATCACAGCATTTCCGGAAATGTCTTGGCCCAAAGCAACATGAAGCGGATGTTTAACTTCAGCAGCTCTTCGACTTAAAAGTATGTCGCCTAAAGCCACGAGTTGCCGCTCGGAATTGGGCACCTCAATACCGATTGCTGATCGCCCCGGAATGGGGGCGAGAATTCGCACATCTGCTGAAGCCATCGCGTACGCGATATCTTTGTGAAGGCTAGTCACTCTTGAAACTTTGACGCCTTTACCCAACGACAGTTCGTACCTGGTAACCGTGGGGCCTACTTCCATCCCTGTCACGCGCGTTTCGACACCATGGCTTGCTAAAGCAGCCTCAAGGTTTCGCGCCCCAGATTGCAGTAACCGCTCGTCTACTTCATGGTGACTACTTCTCTCCAACAAGCTGAGACTTGGGATCTGCCAAGTCTCACCATCATTGGCAGCCAAGTCGATTGTCATTTGCTCGGGAATTACATCTAACTCTTCGTCAGTAGCTTGCTCAACGTTAGCTTCAAAAGATTCTCGTAAACCGGGTTCGCCGCTATCTACGTCTTCTCGATCCCAATCTGACTGTTCATCTCGTTCAGGCAGCGAAACTGGTATTTCAATTTCTGGTTCCGAAAATGAATCCAACAAAATTTCGCTTCTGCTAGCACCGCTCTCATTGCTAACTTTTCTCTCCCTCGTGGCTACTTCTCCGTCAGATCCTAAGCGCTGCAGATTGGCGGCAACTTTTCGAACGCTTCGAGATAGATACTTAAGTCCGATGCCCGTCCACGACAATATCTGGCGTACTCTAATATCGGCGATAACAAGCAATCCAAAGGCAGTAGCGAAAAGTAGAAGACACCAAGCGCCAGCATCATCAATCAGGCCACGTATCGGTTCTGCAGCGAGTGCACCAACGACTCCACCACTTGCTCGTAAGTCATCAAGACCCGAACCCCAACCAGATGCATCACCAGCTAAGTGAACTAACCCTGATATTGACAAACTCGATAGCAGGGCCCCAAACCCTATCCGCCATGTTCTTTCTGCCTCTTTGTCTCTAAAAATCTCATAGGCACACCATAGAAGGGCCGCAGGCACCACAAATCGGAATACACCTACGAGAACGCTCATTGCGTCTTCTAACAGCCGGCCTACGACCCCAGCTCTGTCTCCGAATAGCGCCAGAACACATATGACCGTTAACGCCACCAAACCTAATCCCGCTAGATCACTGCTTCTGCCTTTGAGCCCAGCCCGCGCTACGGCCTTGAAGCTGAACCCCACACGACTTTTTTTGATCTCTTCGGCTAGCGCTTGAGATTTTTCACTACTTGATGAAGGAGATTCAGTCGAAGTCTTTTTCATGCGAGAAGAGCGAGAGCGAGCCACACCCTCGAGAGTACCGAACTCTGCGTTACATAACGTTGAGGCGAGGCGTGTATCTTCTTAGAACCCACTTGCCGAAAACCTCTTGTGCCTCTCAGTCAACGATGAAAACAGTTGAAAGGATCGGAGGGCGACGTCGAGTACGATCGCCCACAAACCGACCAGTCGTTCTTCTTAGCAGCCTTTCCAAATCGCTTAAGGCTACGCCACTGCCAAGAGCTCGTTCTAGCGCTTCAGTCACCTCGACTTCTAAAGACGCAAGAATGTCGACACTTTTAGTTTGATCAATCCACCCCTTAGTCGCAATCTCCGGTCGACTCACTAAAATTCTTTCTCTTGAGACAACCACAGAAACATGAACAAAACCGCTTTGAGACAAGCTACGCCGCTGTTCTAACACGTCGTAACTCACATCATCTACTAGTCCATCGATGAATCTATATGGCGCAGGAATACCACCGGTAACTGAAACTCCCGTTTCATCAATTGTTAGCTCAGCACCATCTGTAACTACTATGACTCGATCTTCCGACATCCCAGCCTCAATAGCCAAGTCTGCATGTCGTTGAAGCATTCTAAATTCACCTTCAATTGGGACAAACCATTCAGGCTTAACTATGGACTGCAATAAACTCAATTCTTCGCGTTTCGCGTGCCCGGTTGTATGCACGAGCTCATGACCATCATGTACAACTTCACAACCCATTCGCGTTAGTCGGTCGATTATTCGATAGACCGCACGCTCATTACCTGGTATCGGGTGCGAAGACAGTATCACAACGTCTTCGCTCGTCACTCTCAAATCTCTATGATTATTGTTCGCCAAGAGCGATAAGGCAGCGTTTGGCTCACCTTGCGACCCTGTGCATACAATACAAATTTCACCAGGCGCGAATTGGTCAATATCTTCGATCGAATACACATCTTTGCTAGATAAATTCAAGATTCCTAGTTGCTGAGCTATCCGAACGTTGTTCACCATCGAGCGACCTAACGGAAAAATTTTTCGCCCTTCACTGATGGCCACATCAACAATCTGTTGAACCCGATGCAAATGACTAGCGAAACAACCAATTATCATCCGTTTCCCACTGTAAACAGGGAAAATTCTTTCAAATGTGCGTCCGATTGATGATTCTGATTCGCTGTGACCAGGACTATCTGCATTCGTTGAGTCCGCCATAAGGAGCCGCACTCCTGGTCCACTGGCTAACTCCCTCAAACGATCCGTGTTTGTTAGACGATTATCAACCGGAGTCTCATCTAGCTTGAAGTCTCCTGTGTGAACTATTACTCCCTCAGATGTATGCACCACGACACAAAAGCTTTGAGGTACCGAATGAGTGATCGGAATCACTTCTATATCGAATGGTCCAATTTTCAACCGTTCATTGTCAGCCAGTACATGCAGAGATGTTCGATGCGATAATCGGTCCCACTCTATTTTGCTATTGGCAATTGCTATAGCCAAACTCGAACCATATATTGGTGCCTCGAACTCGCGCAAAAAGTGGGCGACCCCACCGACATGGTCTTCATGAGCATGAGTGATCACAAGACCTAAAACATCGTCTGCGCGAGTTTTCAACCAAGCGGTATCGGGCAGTATTACGTCAACTCCAGGCATAGTCGCATCAGGGAACATCAAACCAAAATCGATGAGCAGTAACTTCCCATCCACCTCTATACAGGTGCAGTTTCTCCCCACCTCGCCCAGACCACCTAAAAAACGTATTACTACAGGTGTCGTCATATTTATTTTTTAAGGCGTGCGTATACTTCTCGTGCTCGATCTTCGAGCCCTTCAGGAGTCGGGCCCATCGGTAGTCTTGGTTCACCCACCCGAAGCCCAATTGTCCTTAACATTGCTTTTGTCGGAACCGGGTTAGGAGCGTCATCACCAGACTCAAAGTCAAAACTTTCTAGCAACTTTGTGTTTATCTTCTGCGCTAGTGCAGCATCGCCTGCCTCCCAAGCATCAAACATTGCAACATGTTCACCGGCGCACCAATGAGCTGCAACACTGATCACTCCGACAGCACCCAATGCCAACAACGGGAGAGTTAGACCGTCGTCGCCGCTATAGACCTCAAAACCAGCAGGCGCATCACGTATTACTTTGGCTGTTTCAGCTGGATTTCCAGCGGCGTCTTTGACTGCAACAATATTTGATGTTTCTGTTGCCAAACGCAAAAGCACTTCTGAATCAATTTTGCGGCCTGAGCGTACAGGAATATCATATAAAATAACTGGCAGGCTAGTGTTTTGGGCGACTGCTCTGAAGTGCTCAAAAAGCCCTGCCTGAGATGGCCGATTGTAATACGGCGTCACGGCCAAGATCCCATCACAGCCCATCTCTTCTGCTTTTATAGTTTGTTCGATGGAATGCGCTGTGTCATTAGTTGTTGTTCCCGCTATTACCGGCACAGTAACTGCTTCTGAGACAGCCCGCCAGAGTTCCCAGTCCTCATTATCAGTAATTGTAGGACCTTCACCAGTGGTGCCGGTAAGAACTAATCCTTCACTCCCTTGGGCTATTAACCATTTAGCTAGCTCCACTGATGCATCTACATCAAGGGAGCCATCTTCTCCGAATGGTGTGACCATTGCTGGGATTACCCTGCCAAATCTTGCGCTCATGTTGCTGAGGGTAGCTGCCAGGTGCTGTCCTCACTAGCGCGATTGATACCTAAGGTCGCTAAAAGGTCTTCGTGGAACTCGAACCAGAGGGTGCTGTAGCTGCCAATCAGAGGTTTCATCAAGTATTGCATGTCACCATTTTTCATTAGATCTAGGGCTTTAGTGAACCTACTCCCATAGTTTTGATACCGCGAAAACATAGTTGCTAGCGGTTTCAGAATTTTCTGAAGATTCACGTCAATGTTATATAATCTCTCCAAAATTTCCTGATCATACAGATGGTCATCATGTTTGTTTATCCTCTGATGAACGCTGGTCCCGTCAATTACTTGCCAGTCTGCCAGCACCTGGAACAGGCCTTTCTCAAGGCCACGAAACTCGTTGTAAGCTTGCTGAATTTTCTGTTTCTTAGATGGATCGTCAATTTCTCGCCAAAGCGCTTGCTCACCGAATTCGCGACCTGATGGAGTCAACAAATATTTCATCACACCGTCTACTGGCCGGTAAACGCACTTACCACTTTCGATCAGCTCGGCCAATGCCCATTCGGTCTCATCAACATCAAGCGCATGGACGTCCGCTACTGCATCAACTTCTCCCAATCCTTTTAGACGCAACGCTAATAACAGCATTAGTTCTGTTGAGGAATCTGCAGGTGTCATCGTTACAGGTAAATCTCTAACCTAAGGCCGACTCAGCCTCTAACTCACGCGTGATTGCGAAAGCATCTACTTCTTCTTCAATATCGACCCAATTTTCATATTGGATGACACCAATTTCACCAAATTTTTCTCTCAACCAACCATCGCCAGCATCCAACAAACCTAACTTTTTACAATTGGGAACAATCTTACTGAAAAGTAAGTGCTGAAATTCAAGCCGTTCAGGGTTCTGAGCGACTATTGGAAGAACCTTGGATACATCTGCACCCATACGATTCCAAACTTCCTGTTGAAGGAAACGATCTCGCATCCGCAAGGCAGCCTCGAAAGCAAACTCCTGACGCTCTCTCAATTCACTCTGGTTCATCCCTGCATAAGCTTCCTTCAACGAGAGCACGCCAAAAGCTACGTGCCTAGCCTCATCGCTCATTACGTAGCGCAGAAGCTGTTTTAAGAGCGGTTCCCGAGTCTGCTGGTAGAGGAAACCAAAAGCTGCTAGAGCGAGGCCCTCAACCATTATTTGCATTCCGAGGTACGTCATATCCCACCGAGAGTCACTTACGATTTCATCAAGCAACATTCTTAAGTGGATATTGATCGGATATGAATCTGATAGTTTCGACTCTAAATATTTCGAGAATACTTCTACGTGCCTAGCCTCATCTACCACCTGCGTAGCCGCATAATATTTTGCGTCAATCCATGGCACAGTTTCTACTATTTTTGCGGTACACACTAACGCACCTTGTTCACCATGCATGAACTGACTTAGAGCCCAATTCTGCGATTCCATGTTGAACTTAATCCAGTCTTTACGCCCCCACTTTTCGACTCCAGTCCCGCTGAAATCGATAAACGCATCCAGAGCACCTGCTTCATCATATTCTTGGGTAGCTAACTTTTCTTGATCGACATCAGTGTCCCAAGGAAGATCGGTTTCGCCATTCCATTGACCTTTTTTTGCTTTTTCGTAAAGCTTCTCGAGCTGAGGCCGTGCTCCTTTTTCGTAATCCCAGGTATAAATGCAGTCTGCATTATCTTCCACGTAATGAATAGTCTCTTCGACATCGGTATTGGTCATACCTAGAATCGCGTCGAAGTCGTTGGGGTCAGTGCGGCCAATGATTTCTTCAACTGAACTCATATAGAGACTCCTCTGACCTTTGAAGATTGAAACACGTCAATTAACGCCCGACTATAAGCGTTATCTTTACCGCTGGTCAATCGATCATTCATAATTGTTACCCTTTAGTAACTTACTGGCTATCAGCCTAATCTGAGCTACTGGTCAATCGTTCAGTTAATTAGATTTTGTCCTAGTTCTAATAATCCAATCAAATAATCGACTCGGCAACACCGACTGCATAGCCCAGGCCAAACGAGCATCCTTGCCAACTAACAAATGTGCCGGCGGTCTCGATGATGCAGCGCACAAAATAATTTTCTTAGCGACAGCTTCCGGGGAACATACCTGATTCTTCTGTTTAGCCACTTTTCTGCGCTGTGCGGCTATGACAGCTCCGTACCTTCCCATTTCTTCGACACCCATCGATGCCACCATCGAAGCTGCCATCTCACTAGCTTTTCCCCACAATGGTGTATCCACTGCTCCAGGTTCTATAACACTGACCCTAGGCCCGTCTGATCCTAGCTCACGACGAAAAGAGTCAGCCAGCCCCGACAACGCATGTTTACTGGCAGCGTATGGACCCAACAATGGCATTCCTATCCGGGAGTTAATTGACCCAATTATGATAATCCGAGGGTCACTCGCGCGGCGCATCAACGGCATGCTTGCTCGTAGCAATCGAACCACACCAAAGACGTTAGTTTCAAATTGCTCCCGCCAATCCTCAATACTGGCAAACTCAATCGGGCCTGCCTTAACAATTCCTGCGTTAGCTACGAGCACATCCAAATCACAAGCTTCATGACTCTCCGAAATTTGTTCTATTGCTAATGCGACTTGTTCATCACTTCTCACATCAAGCACTAAAGGTTCTATTCCTTTAAATTGCTTCAGCCGAAAATAGTCATCTTTATTTCGAACTCCCGCCCAAACGCGCCAATTACTTTCCGCAAATAAATGAGCAGCCGCTTCACCGATCCCAGAACTCGCACCGGTAATAAGAACTGACCTAGTCGGTCTTTGGAAATTCACCTAGCGCTACTCCACCACTAAATCAGCGAACTTATCTCGAAGCGTTCGCTTCGAGAATTTCCCTGTTGAGGTTTTTGGCACCTCATCAATGAATCGCGTTAGGCTAGGAAGCCACCATTTAGCCATACGCGGAGTAAGAAACTCAAGAAGTTCCTCGTGAGTCATAACCTCATCTTTCTTCAAAACGACACAAGCCATAGGGCTTTCCATCCAGCGTTTAGAAGCGACTGCAATAACAGCAGCCTCGGCTACTTTGGGGTGACTCATTATCTCGTTTTCAATGTCGACTGAACTAATCCACTCGCCACCAGACTTAATTAGATCTTTAGTCCGGTCCACCAAGCTGATGTAACCGCTCTCACTGCAGGTAGCCACGTCACCGGTTCTTAGCCACCCATCTGAGGTGAACGAGTCAGTTGCATCGGGACGCTTATAATACCGTGCCGTCACAAACGGGCCGCGAACTTGCAACTCACCACTCGATTCCCCATCCCACTGCATCTCATTTGTCGAGCCAGGATCGCAGATACGAAATTCAACCGATGGGACAATAGTTCCAACTGAAGAACGAATGTCGGCCTTTGATTCTTCATCAAGGTCGTTATCCGAAGACTTAACATGAGCTATCGCCGCTAAAGGACTAGTCTCAGTCATTCCCCATGCTTGGAGTAACGGTAACCCAACCTTATTCCTAAATTCCTCCGACAAGGACTTCGGTACAGCTGAGCCACCGCACGCGATTGCTCTCAAGTCTGGTAGGTCTCTTCCAATTAACTCAGGCAGCACGCCCATCCAAATAGTCGGAACACCTGCTGTGACCGTAACTTTTTCAGACTCCAAAAGCCGAGCAATTGGTTCAGCTTGAAGATTAGGGCCAGGGTTAACTAATGTTGCTCCTACTGCTACTGCTGCGTGCTGAAGCCCCCACGAATTGACGTGGAACATTGGAACGACTGGCAAGATAACATCAGATTCCCTTATTCCAAGAACATCCGCCGTCATCGTGCTCAAGGTATGAAGATAAGTGGAACGATGGCTATAGACAACTCCCTTTGGGTTGCCAGTAGTTCCACTCGTGTAACACATTGATGCCGCCTGACGTTCATCACGAACGCTAAATTCGACGCCGTTGGCATCTGACAAAAGATCTTCATAATCCAAAATCTGAGAGCTTTCAGGAACGTCACCTGCCCCGTCATCCATGACGATAAGGTGGCGCACTGTTTGCAGCTGATCCATTAGCGGCAACAGCAACGCTAGCAACGACCGGTCAACAAAAATTACTTCGTCTTCAGCATGATTGATTATGTATACAAGTTGCTCAGGGAACAGTCTGATATTCAACGTATGTAAAACACGGTTCGTGCAAGGCACTGCGAAATACAACTCAAGATGCCTAGTGGTATTCCAAGCGAAAGTCCCTACTCTCCCGAACTCAGATACTCCCAGTTTATCTAAAACGCCACCAAGTCGCCGAGTCCTATCTGCCCAAGTCCCGTAAGTCGTTCTCACCACACCTGCAGATGTCGCAGTCACTAACTCTTTGTCAGCGAAAAGCCTCTCTGCACGCCGAAAAAAATAATCTAAGGTAAGCGGAGTATCCATCATCGTCGATTCCATACTTTGATAGTAGAAGACATGCCGCTCTAGACCTACTAACGCCTAACCTAAGAGTCCTTGACCGCCTTTAATCAACCAGCTCGCATGAACGATTCCGATATACGTCGAATCAAACTTTTGGCTGCTATTCCACTGCTTTTTGCGGTTGCAGCTTATGTAGGACAAATCTTAACAAGCACATTGATTTCCTCATCGCCGCTGACTCTTCTCGCCTTAAACGGCACTGACCCGATGCTTCTTTTAGTGGCTCATGAAAGCTCTATCGTAGGATTTTTAACCGTCGGGACTATTCGACTATTCGCTCCTGATCTTTTTCTACATCGGCTTGGGTGGGAATACGGTGCTGACGCAAAAGGTTATTTACTCGGCGAACTTGGTGAAAAAAGTTTTTTTAATCGCAGCTTCAATTGGTTGGAAAGAAATTTTCCCAAAGTCGGCTGGTTAATGCTCTTCTTATTGCCTGGTTATCCAATGTGTCTACTCGCTGGCATCGTTAAGATGAAGCGGCTCCCGTTCATCCTCGTAAATCTTTCGGGAACATTGACCCGACTTACTCTTTACTATTCCGTGAGTTCTATCTTCGATGGCCCTGTCGGAAAGATCGTAAATTTGATTAACCGTTATTCACTGCCTTTCACAGTTCTCATGGTCTTTCTCATTATGTTCCAAAGCACCAAAAACCAACGGAGGAAGTTGCGAAACGAGGGCGCATCAGACTCGTAGATGGCCAGCTCTACCGTTTCAGAAGATAAGCGATATCATCCTGCGTCGGGAAACTTGGCTGAGCTCCAGCAACCGTCACGGAGTAAGCCCCAGCAGCTACAGCTATTGATGCTGCGATTACCGGATTTTTTACTTCGATTAATGAGACTGCGAACGCTCCTAGAAAGGCATCGCCAGCGCCGGTTGGATCCACAACGCCAACCACAGGCGCCTCGATATAAGTTTTTTCTCCTCCAACCCATACTTCGCAACCATCTGCACCGAGCGTCTTGACAACTACATTGGTTTCAGTATCTCCAAGCTGTTCAGCTTCAAAGCTGTTGACAACTAAAATATCAGCGAGAACAGCTAGCTCTTTCGCTGCTTCAGTAAATGGTGCCGGGTTATACAATACTAAAGTACCTGCTGAAGCCGCAATCGATGCTGCCTCCTTAGAGGCTCCCTCACTAACTTCGCCCTGCAAGAGCAAAACATCTGCTTCAACTATTTTTTTCTTAGCAGCACGAACATGCGTCGCATCCAAAAGAGCGTTTGCTCCAGAGACCAGAACTATCGAAACATCTTCTGGGTCCACTGTGATTAGAGCCAACCCCGTCGGTGCCTCTACTGTTTTCACATAGCTGTGGTCGACTCCATCGAGCTCTAGGCCGTCTAGTAAGAATTCAGCTCGAGCGTCGTTACCGACGCAACCGATCATTGCAACTGAGGCTCCCATCCGAGCTGCAGCAACTGCTTGGTTAGATCCTTTTCCCCCCCTGAACTCTTTCATATCCTGACTATGAAGAGTTTCATCTTTACCCGGTCTATGCGGAACAAAAACAGTCAAGTCATGATTTAGGCTTCCGACTACTGCTACTCGAATAGTCATGACTAAATTCCCAGATAACTATCGAGTCCAACAGTCACACCGGGAAATTCTCTAATAACTTTGCAGGCATGAAGAATTCCTCCCATGAACGAAGAGCGGTCCAAACTGTCATGTCGGATTGTTAAAGTTTCGCCTTCAGTTCCAAGGATCACCTCTTGATGGGCTACCAAACCCCTCATCCTGACCGAGTGAACGCTAATTCCTCCTGGCCCTTTACCACCACGCGCGCCGCTGACAATTTCATTAAGAGTTGGATCCGCACCCCACTCCTCGGATGCTGACGACATCCGCTCAAGCGTCTGCATAGCTGTACCGGACGGCGCATCAATTTTCTTATCGTGATGAAGTTCAATGATTTCGGCGGTCGGAAAAAAGGGTGCAGAAATTTCAGCAAAACGCATCATCAGAACTGCACCAATAGCAAAATTGGGCGCTAACAAACAATTACTTTGCGAGAACAGGGTAGCGAAAAGTTGATGATCCTCGTTACTGAGGCCCGATGTGCCTACGACGGCATGAACTCCATTATTGGCACACCAAGCAACGTTTTCTCTAGCTGCTTCGGCAACAGTGAAGTCAATCGCAACATCTATAGTTGAGGGATCAATATCTCTAATAGTTTTCGCGATCACAACTGAATTATCTGATTGCTCCTCATCATGTCTATTTGGATCTACCGCACCACGAAGTTCCAAACCATCATCTGCTTCAACCGCTGAGCAGATTTCCTGGCCCATACGGCCAGCAGCACCAAATACAAGAACTCGCATGTGCATTTCCTTCCGAAGGAGACGTAAGAAAAGTAAACGCCCGTCCCCAGTTTGGAGGACGAGCGCTACTACTGTCGGTCAATTAAAATAAAATGATCTAAATTTAACGCATTCTTAGTTACGTCCCTTGCGACGCCGACGGCCACGACCATCATCATCAAGCCGAGGCCCAAGGTCTCCGAATTCTGCTTTTGCGATGCTCTCGAAATGCTCTTCGAAGGAGACTAGCTCTCTAGCTGGAGCTTCTTCAGAAGAAGGTGCATCTTTGGAAGGTGATACTTTCGCAGGTGCCTGTTCTTCAGCGACTTTTGCTTCAACTTCTGGATCTGCTGCTTTTGGGGCTGCTGATTCTTCAGTTTTAGCTTCAGTGGCATCGTTTGAGATCATTGAAAGCGAAAGCTTTCCATTCGGATCGATATCGTCTACCGCAACTCGAACAATATCTCCTACGTTCAGAACCTCTTCGACTTTATCTAACCTTTTGTTACCGCCGATTTTGCTAATGTGCAGCAAGCCATCGGTACCCGGCAGGATGTTAACAAACGCCCCGAATTTGGTTATATTTACGACTCGGCCATCATATTCAGCCCCAACGTCTGCTGTCGGTGGATTAATTACTAAACGCACCTGTCGCTCAGCTTCTATGACTTTAGAGCGGTCGCTCGAACCAATACTAACTAGTCCAACCATTCCATTATCATCTACTGATATGTCAGCACCGGTTTCCTCTTGAATCGTGTTGATTACTTTTCCACGAGGACCAATAACTTCGCCGATCTTGTCGATAGGGATTTCGAAACTAACAATTTTAGGAGCGTTTCCGCCTACATCTTCTCGAGGTTCAGCTATCGCAGAATTCATAACTTCGAGTATCTGCAACCGAGCCTGACGAGCTTGAGATAACGCCTGTGTAAGTACTTCGGCAGGAATACCTTCGATCTTGGTGTCTAACTGAAGTGCTGTGATGGCATCTTCAGTTCCAGCAACCTTGAAGTCCATATCTCCAAATGCGTCTTCAGCACCCAGAATATCAGTCAAAGTGACATACTCGCCTTCGGCGTATACAAGACCCATTGCGATACCTGAAACATGTGCACGAATTGGCACACCCGCATCCATTAGCGACAGGGAAGATGAGCAAACTGAACCCATCGATGTTGATCCATTCGAAGAAAGAACATCAGAAACCAGCCGAAGAGTATAAGGAAAACTTTCCTTCGACGGAATCACAGGTACCAGCGCTCTTTCTGCAAGCGCGCCGTGACCGATTTCTCTTCGCTTTGGGCCACGCATAAATCCAGCTTCGCCAGTGGAGAAAGGTGGGAAGTTGTAATGATGCATGTACCGTTTGCGGTCATTTGGATTCAACGTATCGATGAGCTGCTCCATGCGGCTCATTCCCAACGTGGTCACATTAAGAACTTGAGTCTCACCTCGTTGGAACAAGCCTGAACCATGGGCCGTATCTCCGATGTAACCAACCTCAGCTGACAATGAACGAACTTCATCTCGAGCTCGCCCATCAATGCGGAAACCATCTTTGACAATCCGGCGTCTCACTATCTCCTTAGTAACTGAGCGAACAGCTGCACCAATTTGTTTTGACGCATCAGACTGATCTGAAAATTCTGCTTCGATTTGAGCTCTGATTTCCAGCGTTGCTGCGCTTTGCGCAGCTTCACGTTCCGCTTTATCGGCGATAGACATAATTTCTGTCAATCGAGGCACTGCTATCTCACGAACTCTAGAAATTATCTCATCGCTGTAGTCAACGCTCGAAACCCAGTCAAGTTTATCTATTTCCCCACACTTAGCGCGCAATGATTTTTGAAGCTCAATGACATCATCGATCCACTGCTTGGAAGCTTCCAAGCCCTGCGAAAGAACCTCTTCAGTTACTTTTGGAGCCCCTTGGTCATAGAACTCAAAAGCTCGTTCCGTTCCGCCGGCTTCCACCATCATGATTGCGATCTCGCCGTTATCTAACTGACGACCTGCAACAACCATTTCGAAGGTTCCAGCTTCGCCCTCTTCATAAGTAGGGAATGGGACCCACGTGCCATCGATGGTATAAGCAAGCCGAACTGCCGCTACTGGTGACTCAAATGGTATGCCACTAACCCAGAGAGCTGCGGAAGCACCATTAAGCGCTATTACATCGTACTGATTCTGTCCATCGACTCCGAGGATCGTGCCTACTACATGAGTGTCATGGCGGTACGAATCAGGGAAATTTGGACGCAAGGGCCTATCAATAAGCCGACAAGCCAAAATCGCATCATCTGATGCACGGCCTTCTCTACGAAAAAAAGATCCTGGAATCCTACCCGCCGCATACATTCGTTCTTCAATATCGACAGTAAGTGGAAAGAAATCCGCACCATCACGCGGTTTCGCTGATGCTGTAGCGGTAACTAGGATCTGAGTATCTCCGATCCTTGCCGTAACAGCTCCATTTGCCAGACCAGCAAGTTTGCCGGTCTCAAATGATATGACTTTGTCGGTTCCTGATATAGGTCCCGATACAGAAATGGCATTAGCCATTGTTTCTTCTCCTTCGGCAGGGCCTTCCCGCCTATGATTTATATTCAGTTGATAGACGTTGATTACTCGAATAATTTTCCGAGTCATCAACGACTACCAACTGCGAGATAGCGACAACTTTTGCTGAGCTATAGCCGTTCGCGCAGTAGGAATCGGATAGTCGAGGCAAGTTTTAACGGCGCAGGCCGAGCTTCGCGATCAGGGCTCTATAACGCTCTATGTCATTTTTGATCAGATAGTCAAGTAAACGCCGACGACGCCCGACTAACTTCAACAAACCACGGCGACTGTGGTGATCTTTTACGTGGATCTTCAAATGACCGGTTAAATGGTTTATACGGTCAGAAAGCAGCGCAACCTGCACTTCAGGCGAACCTGTGTCTGTTGCGTGTTTCCCGTGTTCTGTCATCGTGGATGACTTATCTGCCATGAATTCCTTCAACGTCTTAGGATGCCACGGATAGTAGGGGTGGCAATCATCATCTGATGTGCGTAAAA
>PCCJ01000105.1 GCA_002731665.1 Actinomycetota bacterium
AATTATGAGCAGTGGCCATTTTTGTTGCCAGGAACAAGTAATAGAGTACCTTTTTTTAAAATTAGCACATTTTAAAGCGCCAAAGGTTGTCGGTTTGACCGAGTTACCAAAAACCTCGACCGGATAAGTACGGGAATTTGCGTTAAGAGAATTAGCTACGTGACTCTGAACTAGCGACGAATGGGCTGTAAACCTAAAGAACAGTAGATGTCGTCGATTCTAATTGATTATATGACGGTCTCCGGCCCCGGAATTCGGGATTACCGCTAAGACACTCACTACACCATCAAACTATTCAAAATTTATTTTGCTTAAGGCCTACTCGCACGAAAAGCTCGATTCGTCGTTTGGATCGCCCTTACCCTTAAATGATGCAGTCTGAGGATAGGGACAGATCGGTCGCGTCCTGAATATAGTGCCGTCTTTTTCGAGCTGGAGCGATAAGAGTCGTTCAGGTGCTTTGCCATCTTCGACCCAGGCTCGGATTGCTTCGAGCCAATCTGCTCGGTCGGGTCCGGGGCCACCGCCACAGTGGAACATACCCGGCAACATATAGAGCCTCGAGTATTCCTGGATGTCGGGGTCGGCGATAGTCAATTTGTTGTAATAATCAACGGTTCCTAGCGCGGTGATCAGATGATCGGACCACCCGGTCCAAAAGATAATCTTTCCATCGCGTTTCTTGAATTCAGACAGATCGAGGCTGGTGGCATCGAGCATCGCGCTGACCTTCGCAACGTCTTGCTTCCAATTCGCGAAATCATAATCCCTGTAGTCCCAATTCGGATCGCTGAAAACGAAGTTCTGGTAGAAGTCGATGGCAAATTTACTACTAGGACTCAGCCCGTCTGGTCCGAGCATCGATCGTTCCCAGCCGCCCGGATTGTGCTCGCCACCGTAGGGAAAACCTGCAAAAACCCGTCGGCCGTCTATGACCGGCGCATCGTAGATCGCCTTGATCGCGGTAAGTTGCTCCTTCGTCACGCAATCGCCACCTCCATTGCCTTCGCATTTCGGCAGGTCGTCTGGCACAAATGGACAATCACGCGGATCTGTCAGGATGCCATCGACAACCCCGTCGCGCGAATCACACGCAGCAATGATCCTTGTACCCAGAAGTTCCAGATTCGCTCTGGTTAAAACAGATACCCTCGTGTCTCCATCGGGATACATCTTTTGTAGTGTCCGGATTTGCCCGGCCCTAAATCCGGGCCAATCGTAGGCGGGCGCACCGGCGACAAGCCCATCGAAGTCTTCTGGATAGCGTTGGGTCTCCATCATTGCTTGCCCGCCACCGCGCGAACAACCCACGAAATAGGAGTATTCCGGGGCGCCTCCATAGTAACGCTCGATGATCGCTTTAGCAGTAACGGCGGTAAGATGGACGGCTCGATGACCAAAGTTCTCTTGCCGCTCGATGTTGTTCAATGCCCAACTACCGTCGACGTATGAGCTCACATGCCCGGTGTCGGTGCCTACCGTTGCATAGCCGCGTTCGAGCGCTCCGGGTCCGGAGCCGTACGCGAGCGCCTGGTTTTGAATCGATCCGACGTAAGCACCGCCTCCGCCCATCATGAAGCGGCCATTCCACTGGTTAGGCAACAGCAACTCGAAGTTTATCTCCTTCTCTATAACACCTACTACCTTGCAGTGCAGGGTGCCGTTGTCTACAGTTTCCGCCGTCTTGATGAGTGTATCTTGGGGTAAGAACGAGACCAGATCCGCGCAAGCCTCGTTAGCATAGGACTGTCCAGCTAATAGGCCGAAGACGCTTAACACAATTCCTGCGGCCACCCTAATGATCGATCTCATATCTTCCCTAGCTTGTTTGTCGATAATTTACAGCCATCCATGCTTCTCGAACTCTGACTGTCTGCGGTTTCGCTAGTGAAGTATAGCACTCATGCTTTTTTAGGATTTTCCAATCATGCCCACGATCTTCCTACGCTACGCCAATAGCGATGCGCTCGCACACATTCTAGGCATCCCTCCAACAGCCATCCGCGAAACAAAATGATCAGGCCGGTCAAAAAATAATGCCTTTTCACTAAAAGAAATCAGTATTCACCAAACATATCCAGGTTTTAGCGATGTGTGTTGCGACAGTAGCTGGTAAAATAAACGTCGGAGAGAATTTATAAATGTGTTTGATCCTGTTCAGCTACCGCCCCGATTCAAAGCGGCCCTTAGTCATAGCGGCAAATAGGGACGAGATCCACGCCCGCGCCTCAAGGAGCGCCCATTTCTGGGATGACCAACCCTTGATTCTTGCAGGCAGAGATTTAGTGGCAGGCGGTACCTGGATCGGTTGTAATCGCGAGGGACGTTTTGCGGCACTGACTAATTTTTCAGGTGAAGACGACCCAGAAAATCCAATCTCCAGAGGCGGGCTAGTCCACAATTTTCTTGCTGGCAACCTGACTTCAATCGAATACGCCAACAGCATACAAAAAGAGGCTTATGCAGGGTTTAACCTGTTGGTCTGGGATCGAAGAGATCTAGTGTATACATCCAACAAAGCCAAAACACAGATCTTGGGGCACGGAAATTATGGATTGAGTAATGCGGAGTTAGGTGCCTCCTGGCCCAAATGCATTGACGGAAGAGAAAATCTCGCCCGACTAGTCGACCAAGGTTTTACTGAAGAGGACCTGGTTAGGCTCCTAGCAGATCAGCAGATCGCACCAGACGAACGTCTCCCTAAGAGAGATAGGCCGATCGAAATGGAGAGAAAATTTGCGCCCTGTTTCATAAAGGATTCTCATTACGGCACCAGAGCCAGCACCGTAATCATTCTGACAACAACAAAACTTCAATTCCTAGAACAAAGTTACTTAGCAGATGGCGTCGAGGCTACTCGACAGACCTTTGAACTAGACATAGGATAATTGGACAGACTGGCAAACATAAATAGGGACGATTCATGGACACTTCACTCAACGGCAGAACCGCCTTAATCACAGGAGGCAGTCTAGGTTTGGGACTTGCAATGGCAAAGTCTTTTTACTCAGAGGGGGCAAAAGTGGCGATTATCGCCAGACGACAAGAGCCCATCAACGAGGCGGTCATCGAGATATCCAAGCTTTCTGGAGACGGCAGCATCATGGGCATTAGTTGCGACGTCACCGACGCGGAATCTGTCTCCAGTATGCACTCGCAAGTCACGAAGGAATTCGGCGGTACAGACATCCTCGTGAACAACGCAGGCCAAGCCGCAGGGAAACCGTTTCCGCTGATCAGCGATGAGGAGTGGCAGGCTGACCTCGATCTCACGCTGATGGCCGCTATAAGGCTCTCTAGGCTCGTTTGGCAAAACATGGAGTCGCAAAAATGGGGCCGCATCATCAACCTGCTGAACGTCTTTGCCAAAACACCAGACGCGAATACAGCGCCCACCTCTATCAGCCGCGCCGCGGGAATGGCCTTAACCAAGGTCCTATCAGCCGAAGGCGCGCCTAACAACATATTGGTCAACGCATTATTGATCGGTTCGATCAAGAGCGACCAGATCGTCAGGAGATACAACGATCTCAATCCCGAGGAAAGTTTCGATGAGTTCGTCGCAAAGGCCGGCGCACGATTACCGATGGGCCGAATGGGGGAAGCAGAAGAATGCGCCAACACCGCCTTATTCCTAGCGAGCGACGCTTCCTCTTATCTGACCGGTTGTGCCATAAACATGGACGGCGGTCTAAGTAAGGTACCCTAAAAACTTCCAGCGGAGAATTAAAAAAGGGAGGTTTAACCTCCCTTTTTTTACAAGCTAATTCCGGCCATTAGTTTGTTAGGTTATGAGTCAAAGTAAGCCCAAAACGTCTCGGCTCTGACGGATATATTGTCGTAGAACCCAAATCAGGCAAGATCGGATCTCCATACCTGTCGGTAGTACTACCGTCGATCAAAGTTTCGCTAGGCAGATCTAGCGCCCCTCGGAAGTACTCCTCATCGGTCAGATTGGTACCCCATATGGTGACACTGGTCCTACCGTTAGCCAGACTCCAGACAAAACGCGCATCCAGCAAACCGTAAGAGTCCTGCCTGGACGTATCATGCGATTGCAGTGTAGAGAAAGTCCTGCCTCTATAGGACCAACCCACCATCGAGGTTAGGTTGGCACCGCTGTCCATCGGAATTTCGTAAGCCGCATGCACGCTCCAGTTGGAGGGTGAACCCCTGACAAAGTCGATGTGCGAATAATCCAACAGTGCTGTCTGCGTCTCTTGAGTCAAAGGATCGTATCCAACCACATCTTCCACAGTAAACTCGTCATACAAACCATGAAGGTAACCGTAGGATCCGGTGATATAAAGATTAGCGATCGGCGTCCACTGGAAATCCAGCTCGACACCACTCAAACTCGCTTTCTGTGCGTTGATAATATCCGCAGTAGGCTGTCCCTGAACCAATCGGCTAACCGTTATCTGTTGATTCTCGTAGTCCGTCTGGAAAATATTCCAGTTGAGCTGCAGGGTGTTGTCCAGCATTTGGCTCTTCATACCGATCTCCCAGTTATCTGAGATCTCGGGTTCGAATCGCTTCATCCGGATATCACCGTTCATACCGCCCGAGCTATAACCCCTCGCAAAACTCGCGTAGACCATGACGTCGTCGCTCATCTTGTAGTTGGCGATTACCCTTGGAGTCGCTCGACCATAACTTAGCTTCTGGTCACAATATTCCATCGTGGCCGCGCCATTTGCGTCGACAGGCATACCAGGACACAAGTTGCCGGCATCAAAACCGCCTCCCACCAAAAAGTTATACCGTCTGAATTCACGCGTGTCCTTCGTATATCGATAGCCCGCCGTCACCGACCAGTCATCGTCAATATCATATGTTGCCTCGGCAAAGGCCGCATAAGAACTGTTGGTGGCATGGGTTTCCTGGTCCCGGCCAATCGCCGCCTTTGAGATGGTAAAAAGATCGCCAAATGTGGCGCCCGGATAAATCTCTGCGCCCGGCCCCATCGGGACGGCGAACAAAACCGCATCTTCTTCGACTGTCGATGCGTCAACACCCCGGTAAGCCGGAACACTTAGCGTCTGAGTCGCGCTCTCCCAGAACCAATAAGCTCCCACTGTATAAGCGAGCTTTCCGTCCATCGCATCACTGTCAATCCTGAATTCTTGCGACACCTGCTCATAGGGTTCTCTTGGCTTATTGTAGTCTTTTAAGACTTCTAAACTATTGGAAGGCCCTCCAACGAAATCCGTACCCCAACCCCAGGACTCGCTCAACATCTCCATACTGCGAGTTGCAGTAATAGAAGTAAGCGTACCCCAGTCCATGTCCCAACTTACATCCAGCGATAAATGCCGAACATCCGCTTCAGAGGCGTTAGGATCGTTATCGTTAGACAAGTAGTAATCATCAACAGGAGTACACGCTGCTGCCAAATTATCTAATCTGCCAGCGATCGCGGCCAACCCATTTAGTCCAGAAGTGGGGCTGTAGCCAATACACTTGCCAAGACTCGCCGTCTCTCGCGCACCAAAGTATTCGGCAGTCAACATCGCCTCTAAGGTATCTGTCGGTGTCCACAGCAATTTAGCTCTGGCTGATTTTGAGTCCGTCTCGTTCCACTTACGACCCGAACGATCTTTCATCCAACCATCGTCTCGGCGCGTCTGCATCGAAAAGCGTCCGCTCAACACCCCCTCTATCAAGGGCATATTTAACAGTGCGTCAGTCGTAACTTGACCTTGGTTTCCGGCACCGAAACGCACCTTTCCCTCGAACTCATCTGTTGGATCTTTGGTGATCACGTGAACTAGTCCCGCCGTCGTATTTCGGCCGAAAAGCGTACCCTGCGGTCCCCTCAACACCTCGACGCGCTCTATATCAAACAAATCAAACACCGAGCCTTGAGGACGGCCTAAATACACACCGTCTAAATAGGTTCCCACCTTCGGGTCCTGGGTTGGGCCCCAGTTTACCTGACCGATACCGCGCAAAAATACCTGCGCGGCGCCGCTATTTGATATTGAATCGACGAAAGCCAAATTCGGCGTCACTTGCTCGATATTTTGAATTTCTGTGATTCCTCTTTCTTCTAAATAATCACTGGACAACGCGCTGATCGGAATCGGCACGCTCTGCGCAGTTTCTTCTCTCCTACGAGCGGTCACCACGACCTCCTCGATGCCCACGGACGTTTCATCCGCGTTTGCTTTTTGCGGCATCATCGCGACCCCACCAGAAGTGAGACCCGCGACCACACCCATCAAAACTGAAAGCGAAAACCCATCGAATAATTTCGATTTCATAACATTTCCCCTAGAACACAATTTTAGAAAAACAGCAAAACACAAATACCCAAAAGCTCCCTAGGGAGGGTACGCACTAAAAAAATATTTGGTTTACTGCTGACGAGCGGAATGGTTGCAAAAGGAGCCGCGCTTGTCAAAGCAATTGACTCGACCGAAACAGCAAAAAAAAGGAGGCCTCAGCCTCCTTTTTTCTTCACAAGCTAATGATTGCCATTAGTTTGTTAGGTTATGGGTCAAGGTGATCCCAAAGCGTCTCGGCTCCGCAGGGTAGATGATCGTCACACCTAAATCCTGACCGATCGGCACACCATACTTGTCGGTCGTATCACCATTGATCAGGTTTCCGCTCGGAAGATCCAGAGATCCATTGAAATACTCTTTATCATTCAGATTAGTACCCCAAATGGCAAGATTCGTCTTGTTGTTGGGCATTTCCCAGACGATTCGAGCATCCAACGTGCCGTAGGCTTCCTGTATGGAGGTGGAGAAAGATCGAAGAGTAGCAACTTGGCGGCCTCTGTGAGACCAGCCACCGCCGAACGTGATCATTCCGCCATTATCCATCGCTACTTCATAAGCCGCGTGCAGGCTCCAGTTAGTGCCAGAAGGATAATCTAGGTATGAAAAATCATTCAAAAACTCTGTTTCTTCCAAAGTCACCGCGTCAAATTCGGTATCGATCGTTGAAAACTCATCGTACTCGCCATCGAAATAACCGCCCGAGGCTGTCAAATAGAGATTCGCGATCGGTGTCGCCTGAAGCTCAAACTCAATTCCCTTGAGCGTGGCTTTCTGTGCGTTAATCAGGTCAGCAGTGGGCTGGCCCCTCTGCATCCGACTCACAGTGATCTGACGATTTGTGTAGTCGTTGAAAAACACATTAGCGTTTAACTGTACCCGGTCGTCCGCAAGGCGGCTTTTCACACCGATTTCCCAGTTGTCTGAGATCTCAGGGTCAAATGGACGCATACGGATATCGCCGTTCATTCCGCCTGCGCTGTAGCCTCTTGCGAAACTGACAAAAACCATGACGTCATCGCTCACGTTATAGTTAGCAATGATCCTTGGCGTCGCTCGCCCGTATCGAACCTCTCGGTCACAGTAAGACAGCGTGGCCGCGCCATTAGCATCAACCGGCATGCCCGGGCACAAGTTACCCGGATCAAAACTACCGTCGGTGCCATATTGATAGCGACGAAACTTTCGTGTGTCCTTGGTGTACCGGTAGCCGGCGGTCACTGACCAATCATCGTTGATTTCATAGGTCCCCTCGGCAAAAGCCGCATACGAACTCTGAGTTCCGTGAGCTTCTTGATTACGACCTATGCCGGCCTGGTTCACAGTGAATATATCTCCGAGGGTTCCGAATTCGGGGGCGTCTGCAACCGCCAAAACATCCCACAAAGGCGCGTCCTCGGCAGAGGGGTTCAGATCCGCGTTGCGCCAGGCAGGCACACTGATGTAGTTGGTCGCGCTTTCGTGGAACCAATACGCGCCTACCGTCCAGCTGAGCCGATCATCGAATGACTCGCTTTCGATAGTGAACTCCTGTGAGACTTGATCGAAAGGACTACGAGGATTGCCCTGCACGCCATCTGCAGATCCCTCCAGCACTTCCAGACTATTTGAGGGCTCTCCAACGAAGTCTGTCGCCCAGCCCCATGAACCGCTCATCGTCTCCATGCGCCGCGAAGAGGTCAAAGAGTTTAGCGTTCCCCAGCCCATATCCCAGCTCAGCTCTAACGCAACCGCTCTTGTGTCAATCTCTAGCGCGTTCGGGTCATTGTCATTCGACAGATAATAATCATCAGTCGGAGTACACGCCCTCACAAGGTCATCCATTCTACCGGCAATCGCCGTCAGAAAATTAAGACCGGTCGCGCCACCGCTCATGCCCAGACAGTTACCGAGGCCGGATGTCTCTCTCGCACCAAAATAATCCGCGGTGAACATCGCCTCAAAAGTGTCCGTGGGCGTCCACAAAAGCTTTGCCCTAGCCGACTTTGAATCAGTCTCGTTCCACTTACGTCCACTTCGATCACGCATGAAACCATCGTCGCGCCTTGTCTGTACCGAAAATCGGCCGGCCAACACGCCTTCAATCATCGGAATATTGAGAAGCGCATCGCTGGTCATCTGGCCCGCATTGCCCGTCCCAACTCTAACCTTACCTTCAAACTCTTCGGTCGGGTCTCGTGTAATTACGTGCACGAGTCCAGCGGTGGTATTTCGTCCAAACAGCGTGCCCTGAGGTCCTCTTAAGACCTCGACCCGCTCAATATCGAACAAGTCAAAGACACCGCCCTGGGGTCGTCCTAAGTAAACCCCATCGATATAAGTTCCGACCTTTGGATCCTGAGTCGGTCCCCAGTTGACCTGGCCGATCCCTCTCAAAAAAATCTGCGCCGTCTGGCGAGCTACACCACTGTTGGTAAACGATAAGTTTGGCGTGATCTGCTCAATTCGTTGAATCTCGGTAATACCCCGATCCTCAAGATACTCCGAAGACAACGCGCTGATCGGTATCGGTACCGACTGAGCCGACTCTTCTCTCCTCCGAGCGGTCACCACGACCTCCTCGATCCCATCAGAAGCTTCATCCGCGATAGCCTGATGCGGTAACAAGATAAACCCACCAGAGGTCATCGTTAACACTGCACCTAAAAAGGCTACAAGCGAGAAGCGATCGAATAAATTCGACTTCATTAGCTTTCCCCTATAACTTTATTTTTCCGCAGTAAAAACTCAACCACCCCAACCACAGCCAACATGCGACGCGCACGAAAACATAGACCGGCGAATTAATACACTCTCCCGTCAGATCTTCACAGATGCACCAGATCTTGTCAAAAGGATTAATTCAAAGGGAGGAAAATAAAAACCTAGTAGATTCAAGCATTTAGAAGAGCAAATGTTGATTCAAAAAAAATAGCGATCCAAGCGACCTATTTTCATACCTACGCAGGGACGTAAGGCGCCAATTCCCCAAGAGCCGACCGATAAACCTGTCGTTTGAAATCCACGATTTTTGATACTGGATACCAGTAGCTCACCCACTTCCAATCCTGGAACTCTGGAGAGGCGCCGGTATCTAAAATCACTTTGTCGTCGCCCGCTACCAGCTCTAACAAGAACCACTTTTGCTTTTGTCCCAAAAAACCGATGTCCGAATTTTTCCGGACCATATGCTCGGGCAGGTTGTACTTTAGCCAGCCTTTGGTTTGGCCTAAGATTTTGACCGCTTCACTCAACAGTCCGACTTCTTCGTGGAGCTCTCTATACAGAGCGCCCTCCGGGGTTTCGCCTTCATCGATCCCACCCTGCGGAAATTGCCATGCACCCTGTTTTCCCAGGCGTTTAGCCCAGAGTACCTGTCCCAGTTTGTTCATCACAATTATGCCGACGTTTGGCCGATATCCTTCTTCGTCAATCACAAATCTTCTTCACACCTTTTTAATCCATCGATTATTAACGGATTTTACAAATGAGTACAAACTGGTTTCGACAAAACGAAAATGAGAAGATGCCCAATATGGCAAATCAACTCGCGAAGGAAACCAGCCCCTACCTACTCCAACACGCAGAGAACCCTGTAGATTGGTTCAGTTGGGGTCCAGAAATCCTCGAAAAAGCCAAAACAGAGAACAAACCGATCCTTCTGTCGATCGGCTATTCGTCTTGCCATTGGTGTCACGTGATGGCGCGAGAGTCGTTTGAAGACTCGGCGACCGCAGACGCGATGAACCAGAACTACATTAACATTAAGGTCGATCGCGAGGAGCGCCCCGACCTGGACAAAATTTACCAACAAG
>PCCJ01000106.1 GCA_002731665.1 Actinomycetota bacterium
CGAGCGCGCGTTCTTATTCAAAGCATTATCGCCGAGAACCACGATGTTCACTTAGCTTTGACGAGTCGGCGAGGGCATGCATCTCGCCTAGCCCGAGGGGCCGCTTCAACGGGTACCGAAATAGTTTTTGTTCTTGGCGGCGATGGAACTCTCAATGAAGCAGCTAATGGATTAGCTGGCTCTGATTGCGCGTTAGCTCCTCTTCCGGGAGGCTCTACCAATGTGTTTGCGAGAACTCTTGGCATTCCAGATGATCCCTTAGAGGCTGTTAGATCACTCTTATCAGCGATTGATGCTAATCAGATTCGATCTGTGGGGCTTGGTGAAGTTGGCGGGAGGTATTTTCTTTTTCATTGCGGAATGGGTTTCGATGCTGCTGTAGTGCAGCAGGTGGAACGTAAAGCAGCGCTAAAACGTTACGCAGGTCACCCGCTCTTTATTTGGGCTGGATTCAACACTTGGCTAAACCATTACGATCGTTCGTCGCCCAGAATGAGCGTAAAGCACGGTGGCAAGCTCATAAACGATAGTTATTTCACCGTGGTATTGAATACCAATCCTTATACCTATCTTGGCCACCGCCCGTTGTCTTTTGCTCCTGCAGCAACTCTGGACAACGGCTTAAGCCTTGTTGTGTTGCGAACGATGGCGTTTAAACCAGTGATGTCTATAGTCAAAGATCTTGTCTCAGGGAAACAGCTACGAGACAGTAATACTTTGCACTTAGCTGACAACCTGCCGGAAATCGAGATAGTCGGACACAAGCCTTTCCCATATCAACTCGATGGAGACTTTTTAGGAGAAGTCTCCTCTTTGAAATTCACTTGGGTACCGAAAAAACTTCGGTTAGTTTGTCCGCTCATAGCATAGTTGTTCACTACTTGGCGTCCGCGATCAGGGAAGTTAGTTATTACACAGTCGACGCCCATCGCAACTAGTTCGCTGAGCCGCTCTTCGTCATCGACCGTCCAGACGCACACCGCCAAGCCTTCGCTTTGAGCTTCGTTGACACGAGACTGGCCTACAAGCGAATCAGCAGGATGCAAAGCGTTAAAGCCCATGGCTAAGCAGTACTGAATAGCTCGATCGAAATTCTCGTCAGAAAACAAATACCCAATCAGAATTTCTGAATCAAATTCACGAATTATCTCAAGACACGCTCTATCAAATGAAGAAACAAGAATTCTTTTTTTGTGGTTTGTGCAAGTCTGTATGACCCTTAACAGCTCTGGAAGTCCTCGCTCATTCTCTATAAAGCTTTGGTCAAGAACATCATTTTTTATTTCGATATTTACAAAACTTTTTCCGCAAGCATCAAGAGCTGCAGGAAGTAGAATCACAGATTCCGGCAGCGAAGTAGCTAGCACTCGGGAAATATCGCGTCCATCGCGTAATTGTGGATCGTGATGAACTGCAAGAAAGCAGTCTGAGGTTAAGCGAACATCAAGCTCTATTCCATCAGCACCAAGTTCAATAGCTTTACGAAATGCTTCTGCCGTATTTTCTGGAAAAAAAGAGGAAGCTCCGCGATGAGCAAGAACTAAAGTCACTGTCTATAAACCAACTTTCAGTATGTAATAAAAAATCTCTTGTCTGGTCTTGAATGCAGATGTAAGATGATAAGTCGCTGAAAAAATATTTTTTACGGCGTAGATCTCGGTGAATGAGTCTGCGAGCTGTCCGTATCTAAACTTTCTCACCGCACCCTAAACACCAGATCTTAATAATAAGAAATTATAGCTTGCCATGGAATTAGCAAGCAGCACCCGGAGGAACACCCCATATGACCACCAGAGGAACAGTACTTCTTGAAAGCAGCTTATGGCAGAACCATGCCAAATGCCGAGATGTCGACCCTGCGGTTTTTTTCCCGATTGGTAGCACTGGTTCCGCGCTACGAAAAATAGCGGCGGCCAAAGCTGTATGCGAAAACTGCGCCTGCGTCGAGGTGTGTCTCGATTTTGCTTTAAAAACTAATCAAGACTCTGGGGTGTGGGGCGGCGCTTCAGAAGAAGAACGGCGCCAAATTCGTCGTGAACGAAATGCTTCCTTGAGAAACGCTGGGTAACGAACAGGGAGCTTAGTTTCTGTTCAATTACTCAGCAGGCGCTATCGGGACCTGCACTAAGGCCTCCGAGCCCGATGAATCAGCCCTACGTCGCATTGTTATACCTCCACCTAATTCAGAGCTAGCTAACGCACGAATAATCGAAGTCCCAAGCCCCCGCTGTTCTTCTATATTAAAATTTGGCGGTAATCCAATCCCATCATCTATTACTTTCATAAGTAAAGTGTTAGCTTCCGGTCTCGACAAATGAACTTCGACTGTACCTGCTAAGCCATCGACCAAAGGCGAATCGCTTGGGAACGCGTGATCAACCGCGTTCTGAAGTAATTCATTGAGAACCACAGCTAACTGAGTAACCACGACTGAAGGAACCAACCCGACATCACCATGGACTGAGAACTCCACTGGTCTTTCTTTAGAAGTAAAACTATCTTGCGCAGTTCGAGCTAATAAATGCGCCACTTCGAACAAGCTAACGTCATCAACCGAAACGTTCGCTAGTGCTTCATGCACCAACGCGATCGCCCGAATCCGTCGCACTGACTCCTCTATCGCAATTTTCGCCTCAAATGACTCGAGACGTCTTCCTTGCAGTCGCAATAAAGAAGAGATCGTTTGGAGATTGTTTTTCACGCGGTGATGAATCTCACGAATAGTCGCATCTTTAGATAAAAGTAGACGATCTCTTCTTCTTAACTCCGTAACGTCTCTCAGCAAAATAATAGTTTCACGAGGTCCGGTATCATCAAAAATTGGAACAGCCATAGCCTGAACAATTACTTCAGATTGTTCTATCTCATGAGCGACAGGAACAGTTGAGGTAATAAGGTCACTGATGACTTCCTTCCCAAGTTTTAAATGTTCTAATTTTCTCCCTGTTACATTTCCAACTACACCAATTCGATGAAGGTTGCTGAGAGCATTCGGTGATATGTACTCGATCCGTCCGCCTTTATCTAGGACCAGAAGACCATCTCCAACTCTTGGCACCTCGTCTAAATTGACATCTTCGTCACGAAGCGGGAAAAGGCCTGCTGAAATCATTTCTGAAAACCGGGCGAATGTCTCTAAATAGTTACGCTCAAGCTCGCCAAAATCTCGTTTCTCCAAAAAGTCTGGCGAAACTTCACGACTTAACACCGCTATCACGTCAGGTCCAAATACAACTGGAATGGAAGTTACCCTCGCAAGTCGATTACTCGGCTTTATCGGAACTTCGCCTTCGACCGTATGTCCAAGTTCATAAGACTGAAATATTAGCGGGCGCTCGATATCGCTGACTTTCATACCAACATGGTCATCTTTATACAAAGTTTGACCAGTTGTCGGTCTGATTTGACTAACGACAGCGAACTTTTTACTTTCAACTTCTGCCGGCACAAATAGAAGCAAATCTGAAAAAGATAAGTCTGCAAGCAGACCCAGCCAAGGGACAAGTCTTTTCAGGTGAATCAGCTGCTCTGATGTAAGTGCTGATCCAAGACGGTTCAACTCGGCGAGAGTAGGCATTAAACATCAAAATAGCCGTTGGCTAGCTGAGGAGCGGTTTTAACTGAACTATTCTGCAGAAAAACCAATACGCCTGTCGGAGGTGCTACCCAACTCGACATAGGCAAGTTGGGCCGCAGGCACGCCTACTTGACGACCATCACGGTCAGTTAGCCACAAGGTTCCTGTTTTCGCAGCTATTGCCGCTTCGACATCTGATCTAACGCCGGCGGCCATTTCATCAGCTACTTCAAGACTAAGCTCTCTCACTACGTTCATAATACCGATTCGGATATCCACGCAAATTTCCTCTTCAAAATATTGTTGGGAACCCCAGTTGGTTTCTCTTAAAGTTACTTTACGGGTAGACGCGACCAGGACCACTAAGAACTACAAGAGAGCTGTGAACATCCAGGCTTAGTTCGTGCCCAATCAGGACGTAATTCCGCGTATTTTTGATTGTTTACCTGATGATCGTATGGATGTCTCATCACATCCAGTAGTTCATTTACTGGCTCGTTGTTGCCAGATTCAGCCTGCTCAATTGCTATTTGACTAAGGTAATTACGCAAAACAAACTTAGGGTTAACAGCGTTCATTTTTTCGCGACGTTCACCATCGTTAATATTTAATAAACGTAACCGAGTGGTATAAGCATCAACAAACGCATGTATCTCACCTTTGTTCTCCGGCTTCAGATCTTCTGGTTTGTAGTGAGCTTTTTTGATTGGTTTGATCCGGTCCTCTGCTCCAACCTCTATGCCACTAGAAACTTCTGCTAATTGCCGCCAAAAGATCGTCATATCGGTCTCGGTGAGCTCCAACACTTTGAGCGCCAAGTCAGCTATCTGTTTATTTGGTTTTTCCCAAAGATTCGGCAGACCAAGTTTGGCTGCCATCATCACAGCCCACTTTTTTTCATACACAGTTTTGTATTTATCTATGGCAGCTTGCAACGGCTCAACCTTACCTACCAGCGGGTAAAGCGCATTCGCTAATTGAGCTAAATTCCAGTGAGCAACTTGCGACTGGTGTCCATAGCGGTAACGCTTTTGGGCGGCATCAGTGGTGTTTGGAGTCCAATTTGGGTCATAGTTGTCCAACCAGCCGTAGGGCCCATAGTCAATAGTTAAACCAAGAATCGACATATTGTCGGTATTCATTACTCCATGGACAAATCCGACTCTCATCCACTCAACAACCATTTCAGCAGTACGCGACACCACTTCGTTTAAAAACTGGACATACTTGTCAGGGTCGAGAACATCAATCTCTTTAAACTGGGTTTCTATGACAAAGTCAGCCAATTTTCTGAGGTTCTCAATGTCATCCCGAGAAGAAAAAATTTCAAAATTACCAAATCTAACAAAAGACGGAGCGACTCTGCACACGATAGCTCCCGGCTCAGGCTTCGTATTGCCGTTATAGAACATGTCTCTCATCACTGCATCTCCGGTTCCAACCAGGCTCAACGCTCTTGTAGTCGGAACTCCCAGATGGTGCATCGCCTCGCTGCAGAGAAACTCGCGAACTGATGATCGCATTACAGCAAGACCATCTGCGGATCGAGAATACGGAGTAGGTCCGGCTCCTTTCAGTTGCAGCATCTGATGCTGGCCATTTACATCAACTACCTCCCCTAGTGCGATAGCACGACCGTCACCTAGTTGCCCAGCCCAATGCCCGAATTGATGACCTCCATAGCACATCGCATGCGGGTCCATACCTGGCAAATTCTTTGCACCACTCAGAATTGCCGCAATATCAACGTCATCACCTATAAGCGGATCCACACCTAGCAAAGCCATCATCTCTTTACTATGAGCCACCAGCTTCGGGTCTTTAACTTTGGCAGGAGTTACTCGAGAATAGCATGCGGCATAGACTTGCCTTTCTCGATTCTCAGTCTCGCTATCGGATGGCAAAAAGTTCGTGAAACGGTTCTCAAAGCGAATTTCTCGAATAGTTCCCAACTTAAACTCCTAAAATTTGATCGATCAAGAAGAGGCACATCTACTTCACTAGCTAAGCCTTACAGAAGCTTAAGCCCTTCGTTATATCGTCTTGTTGGAAGATGTTCTTCTTCTAGAAGTCGAGCCATTTCAAAGAAAACCTTAGACGCCTCATTTTCCGGATCCAATACAGTGATCGGGCGCCCGCTATCTCCACCTTCACGAAGAGCTGAGACTATAGGAATCTGCCCAAGAAGTGGAACCTCTAGTTCACTAGCCAATTCCGTACCGCCTCCACTGCCGAAAATTTCATACTTTTTACCATCATCGCCTGTGAACCAACTCATGTTTTCAATTACCGCTCTGACCTGTAAATTAACTTTTTCTGCCATATAGGCAGCGCGTTGCGCAACTTTTTGAGCTGCTGGCTGAGGCGTAGTCACTACAATTAACTCCGACTTTGGTAAGAATTGAGCCAGCGATAGCGAAATATCTCCAGTTCCAGGCGGTAGGTCTACGAGCAAATAATCAGGATTATCCCAGTACACATCTGTCAAAAATTGTTCCAAAGCCTTGTGTAACATTGGTCCACGCCAAATGACCGGTTGATCCTCACGAGCAAAAAACCCCATTGAGATACACCGAACACCGTTGGCTTCGACTGGCACAACCATTTGGTCGATAACAGCCGGAGGCCGATCCACGCCAAGCATTCGAGGAATAGAAAATCCCCAAACATCTGCATCTATAATCGCAGTGCGACTCCCCCTTTTCGCTAACGAGATAGCAAGATTTGTTGTGACACTAGATTTTCCGACGCCACCCTTGCCACTTGCTATCAGCAGTACTCGAGTTCGATTCCCAGGCTCAGCAAACGGAACGGCACGACCTTCTGCATGGCCATGACTTTGTTGACTTCCAGCTGTAGCGGAGGGGTCACCGATTAGCTGTGCACGCAAGGCTGCTTGTTCAGCTTCATCCATAATAGTGAATTCGACAGCTACGGAGTCGACTCCGTCTACCTGCCTACTGGCTTCTATTATTAGTCGCTCGAGTTCATCGCGAACCGGCCAATCTTCAGACGGAAGGGCCACGACAACTTGCGCTGCTGCCCCGGCGGCGCTTGCAGCCCGCAACATGCCCATTTGAAGCAAGTCAACTCTTAGCTCAGGGTCTATAACAGCTCCGACTACGGAAGCTAACTGATCATCAATTTGCGACATAGGAAATGCTCCAAGCATTCGGCGGCGACATGCACAGTGCTAAACACCGCCATACCTTAGAATCTACTCTTACGGCCGCTAACCTACTCATTCAATCTTTCTTCTCACGACCTAGAAAATATTTCCGCCGCGGCCGTAACGTTTTTTCGTCTAATCCAAAGATCTACCTAGTGTCAAAATACTTTAAATTTAGCCTCGCATGCCCACTTCATCATTCATCTCTGTGACGAAAAGTCTTAGCTGATCAGCCATTGCGGGAGGCGGGTCTAACGACAAAGCCGTCTCATACATCAGCACCGCACGTTCTAAATCTTTTTCAACGTAACGAGCTACATACCCTCTAAAAACATAGGCATCAAATTTTTTAGGCTTATTTCTAATTGCCCTGTCAAGATTTCGAATACCTTCTTCTAAAAGCTCCGGGCTATCGATCCGAACTAGAATCCACCCTCGGAGTGTGAGAGCATCAAGATTATTAACATCGTTTTCCAATATTTGGTCTAGCTGCCGTATGGCCTCCAAGATCTCCTGTGCCTCTTCATGCAACCTCGCTGAAAGAAGCAATGCTGCAGAAGAATCTGGTGTATCTCGCAAAATTTCTTCGACAACCAGACGAGAACGGTCAAACTCTCCCTGAAGAAAGAAATTTTCGGCCTCAGCCAGGAGGGCCCTCGGTGACTGCTCGATCTCCCCGGTAATTGTTTCGCCAGGTTGACGCAACCCAGAATATTGTGCAACAAAAATTCCTGCCATAACACCCAAAATGATGATTAGACCTAGATACATCAACTTACTTTTTTGAGGAGCAGCTACGGCATCTAAACTCTCCACTCCCTTTGCAATACGCTTCGATACGGCAGCGACTCGTGCTATGTAGTCATTTCTAATGGTTAGATATTCATGCTCATCTAAATCGCCGTTTCTAATTTCAACATCAAGGTCATCTAAGGAATGAAGCAGAAAAGAGCGCTCTTCTTCCAGTCGAGCAAGTTGATCTATACGCCGACCCGATGCTGTCATGGCTCATCACGTAGCTTTCTGACTAACTCTCGATCCTCTTCGGTAACTAGTTTCCCTCTACCCGAACGCCACTTTTTAAAAGAACTACTTAAAACTCCAACAGCCAGCACGGCCACAAGAACTGGAATTATCCACACTAGGGACGAGATACCAGTTCCAGGCGGCTTGGCGTTGACATCTTGTCCGTATTGACGAGCAAGGTACGCGTGAATTTCTTCATTAGTTCGATCCTCCTCAACTAACTCATCTACTTGTCTTCTGATCGCTGCCGCAACTGGCGCATTGGACTCCAGAACATTTTGGCCATCACAAACCGGGCATAACGTATTCGCCTTTATCTCATATGCACGCTCAGCTACCGTCGCTGGCACATCATCGTTCGTTATTGCCATAGCTAATGAACCAACAAAAACTACTAATACGCTTAGCCATCCGCACCGTTGCAATCTCGACATAATTAGTTTTTCGATTCTCTTCCTACGAGATTCATAACCTCATCGACCCCTTTGAGCGAGATCTCGCCCTGCCATTTAGCTACCACAGCACCTCCTGGACCTACCAAAAAAGATTCTGGTGGTCTCAGAACGCCGAACGCCACCGCCCATTGAGCACCTTCATCGATGATTACCGGCCAATCTCCTCCCAGTCTTTTAAAGAACTCTCTAGCATCTTTCTCCGTGTCACCAAATGGCACGCTTATGACTACCCCATCATCAGCATGTTTCTTCGAAAACGCTTCTAGCTCAGGGTGTTCACGCTCACACGGCACACACCAGGAGGCAAAAAAATTTACTAATACCCACTTAGTTTTATGCTCGTCAATCGAGAAAACATCGCCATTGAAATCAACTCCTGAAATGTCAGGAACTAGCTGACCAATTACATTGCTCGAGCGAAGCGCCTCTCCCGATGAAGTACGAATAGCAAGCACCCCCAGGATTGCGACCATCACGACCGCTACGGCCCATGCCACAAAGCGAATAGATCCAATATTTTTAATCATCAGAGTTTCGCCTCTACTCTGTCTGAGGATACCGAGTTTTCTATCGCTATTTCACGGCGATTTGGTATCAGCGCTGAGAGCGTCCCTAAGCCAATCAGGGCACCACCCATCCACATCCAGACTACGAGTGGCTTTATTAAGACGCGCAGCGTTATACGATCCATACCTTCGTCAGGAATGGCAGCCAGACTTAAGTAAACGTCATCGACCCAACTGGTAGCTACTGATGGAGTGGAGATGGGCCTTCCAAAAGTTGGGTAGCGGGTAATTGCTGGAGCAAAGGTTCCCCTTCCTTCTACCTTGATCTGGGCGCTAACTACGCGATTAGGGCCATCAAAATAATCTTCAACACCCACAAAAACTACCTCATGTCCTGCAACAGAAGCTGAATCTCCAGGCTGCAGAACAAACTCTCCTTCTTCGCTGAACGCAGTACTAGCAATAAAGCCAAAAGCGATTAGTGCAATTCCAATATGCGCTATCATTCCGCCACCGGTGCGCCCAATTATTCCTTTCCAACCATAGCGTCGAGTCCCAATCAAGATTTGATGAGCCGCCGAACCAAGAGTTGAGCCACCCAGTCCCAAACCAAGCACCGGCCACACGCCATGCGCTCCCAGCGATATTGACAATGCCATCGTGCCAGCGCCACATGCCGCTGGGCCCAAAAGCTTGCCAGCAAGGGTCGTAAACGAAGTTGATCGCCAGCTCAGCATTGGAGAAACGCTCATCAAAGCGAGCAGGGCCAAGCCAATCGGCATGAGCATACGGTCAAAGTATGGGCGTCCTACTGCTATCTGTTCGTTGCTCACCGCTTCGACAAGAAGCGGAAAAATGGTTCCCAGCAGTACGACAAACGCGAATAATGCGAATAGGAAATTGTTAGCTAAAAACGTACCTTCACGCGAGAAAGGTGAGTCAATAGAACCCGGAGATCTAATTCGGTCTCCCCTCCAGCCAATTAAGAAAACAGAAGCCACTACTATTATGGCAAAAAAACCTAAAAACAAAGGGCCAATACTCGATGCGCTGAACTCATGGACGGAGTCAATTACGCCAGAACGGGTTAAAAAAGTACCAAAAATTGTCAACGCAAAAGTAGCTAATAATAACGATAGGTTCCAAACCCTAAGCATTCCACGGCGTTCTTGAACAATAACTGAATGCAAAAAGGCAGTCCCTGTCAGCCATGGCAAAAACGACGCATTCTCGACGGGATCCCATGCCCAGTAACCGCCCCAACCTAGAACTTCATAAGACCACCATGCTCCTAACAAAATTCCGATGCTGAGACACCCCCACGCGACCAGTGTCCACGTACGCGTGGCCACTAACCATCCCTCACCGAGACGGCCGGTAATTAAAGCGCCAACGGCAAAGGCAAAAGGGACCGTGAAACCAACGTAACCGAGATATAACATCACTGGGTGAATTGCCATAAGCGGATGATTACGCAGCAGAGGATTCAACCCCTCTCCATCCAGAGGAACCGAAGTTAGAGTGTCAAATGGGCTAGCGGGGCCTATCAAAAGACTGAAGAAAAAAACACAGACAGCGAGCATCGTTGCTAACGACCACGCCACAAGTCTGTCATTGATCTTGGCTCTGAAGCACCAAGCAGCAGCAGCCACATAGCCACAAAGTAAAAGCGCCCACAATAATAAGGAACCTTCGAGAGCGCCCCATAACGTAGCAATCTTGTAGATAGTCGGTGTCTCTATGGTCGAATTTCCAGCAACATAAGCAAGTGAAAAATTATTTTGCAATAGTGCTAGTTCCATTGCCCCGACCGCGATAACGCAACCAGCTACCATCAGGATCACCCAAGCCAGCGACCTTTTAAAACCGGTGGATTTGCGCAGTAGCAAAGCTAAAAGTATCTCTATCAATCCGCAAGAAGCGCCCACGAGTCCCAATGCAATGCCCAAAAAGCCTATGGATGCCGTCAATGTTTCTTAACTTTCTTCACGAAGATCCGACAGAAATTCACATGACATCGCAACATCATTAGGAACCGATTGTTCAAGACGTTCCTCGTTGACCGAAACATACTCGTTTGTGTGCTTTACAAGCATCCGGTCACTCAAAAAATAATAGCTCTCTGGGCCATTAATATTTTCAACCACTCCCTTGGTCCACCGACCTTCAAGTACAACCGGAATCCATGGCGAGCTAAATAGTTCCGGTGGGTCAGTGACGTGTCGAACCTTCGCTACTTCGCATTCGTGGACGATCTCGAAGACGGTCACTCCCTCATCATCTGAAACTGTTCCGGGTATTACTTTACCTTGTAATCGAAATCTTCTCTCACCAAGATCTGCCCGTTCTATGATCGCTTCGTCAACATTTCTGAAGAACAGCGTGGCATTCCGCAAACCTTGAATTGCCACGAATCCGCCGGCGATCACCAAAATTAGTGTCGCAAAATAGACTTTGATTCTACGACTCTTAAGCTGGTCGCGTCGAAATTTGTCTTGGTCATCAAGCTCATGACGTGGACTTAGATCCATCGAACTCAATCAGTCTCATCAGTTGGTGAAGTTTGCGAACCTATGCCGATTTCTTTGCCGATAAGGACCCCTCGACGTACAATCCATGCAGCATAGAATCCAACTGAAAAAATAGTAACGGAATAGCCAACAACAATGGTTCCTATATTAGTCACAGACTATTTTCCGATCTTCGTTCTCTCAATTGCTGTTGCAGCATTTCTTCATCACGCATCTCTTCTAATCTAATTACTCGATACCGGTGAATCATCAACCAAGTCGCTACAAAAGTGAAAGTTAAAGCTGAGTACATCAACGTCCAGTACATGTCTCCTGTTATTTCAGGCCGACGGCCGATGCTGAGACTCGCTTTCTGATGGAGCGTCCGCCACCAATCGACAGAAAAATGGACAATCGGTACGTTCACAAAGGAAACGAGAGCCATAATAGCAGCCCGCTTCGCACGGACTCCAGGGTCGGCCGGAAGTCGCCGAAGCGCTAGGTAACCCAGGTAAGTCACAAATAGCAACACAGTGGTAGTCAAACGAGCATCCCATTGCCAATAGCTTCCCCAAGTAACTTTTCCCCACAACATCCCAGAAAACAAGGTGATACCCGTAAACACAACTCCAACTTCAGCAGCTGCGCCAGCTAAGCGATCATAGTGACGTCCTCGGTCCGTTCGACGTTTATAACGCAATATGAAAAGACCGCTCGTGCAAGCTGTAAGACCAAAAGAACCATAAGCAACCCATATCGATGGCACATGGATATAAAGCATTCGTACAGCGTCGCCTTGCACTACATCAGCTGGAGATACAATCAGAGCCAGGAGCAACAGAACAAGGCTCGCACCTGCCGAGACAGTGGCAAGCACCCTCGTCGCTGGTGTCGCAGTCATCGACATGCTTTTACTTAATTTAGGAGTCTTCTGGTCACTAACTTCAACCATAATTTAGCCATCCTCCAGCAAGGGTCCGAACGCAACAAGACCCAGAGATGTGTATACCGCCGTAATTACTAATAGTAAGCCAGTCCAATTCCAACCTGGAGCTGAACTCAGCCCAAACGCAACCTCATGAGCACGAGTGCCCGCAAGCAGAACCGGAGCAAGAACTGGAATTAACAACAACGGCAGAAGTGTGCTCCGAAGTCTAATACCTGAAGCGAGCGCTCCAAAAAGTGCACCACAAACCGAGAACGCAAATGTTCCCAGAACGGTCGCCGATAAAAAAAGTAGCCAGTCAACCACTGTTACGTCAAACAAAACAAAAAGACCAATTATCAGCGCGAATTCAAGCAAAAATAACTGAACTATAAGACCAATAACTTTCCCCAGAAAAATTGATTGCGGAACAAACCCAGAAAGTCGAAGCGCGTCGAGATTTCCATCTTCAGTTTCTACATCAAAAGTTCTTTGGACGAGAAGCAACCCAGTGAAAAGAACTGCTACCCAGAATAAACCAGCCGAACCTAATCTTAGTAACTCCACATTTGCGTCAAATGCAAAGCCAAAAACTACAAGAATTAGCAGACCCAAAGGAGAAACTTGTCCCAAAACTACGTGAGCTCTTCGCTCTATAATCAAGTCTTTTCGCGCTACCAGGAAAGCATCATGAAACATTAGTGCCTCCCACTACTTGACCTCCAAGAATAGAAATAGATCGGGTGGCTATTGTTTCTGCGCGATTAATTTCATGACTTGCAAATACAATTGTGGCTCCTGCTTTCGCCACATCTTGAAGCAAAGAGTCCAAAAGGTCTCTACCTTCCGAGTCAAGACCGGCATGAGGTTCATCTAATAGCCAAAGTCTCGGCCTTCGCAAAGCTACTGAAGCTATTGCTACTCTTCTCTGTTGGCCAGCTGACAGACTCTCTGTTGGTAGCTGCAACAATCTCTCCGAAATTTCCATTCGGTCACAGATTGAACGAATATCTCCATCATGCCCTCCAGCTGCGCGGGCGCGGAAACTGAGTTGATCTCTAACCCATAGATCCGAATAAAGATGATTTTGGTGCGCCACAAATCCGATATGTTTTCTCATCTCCTGATTGCTCGCCAGAAGATCGTAGCCGAGAACTGAAGCCGTACCTGAGGCTATCGAAAGCAACCCGCTGCATACTCGAAGAAGGCTTGTTTTACCCGCCCCGTTCGGACCTCTAAGCAGAACTATCTCGCCTCGTTCGACACAGAGATCTAGCCCTGCCAGAACTGGATACTGTCCCTTGAGCGCTATTACGCCAGAAAAGTCAACGACGGAAGGCATGGAACTCTAAGGCTACGCCTCACCTAGCGTTACAACGACACTTCATCTAGGGATTTAAAATTACTTTAGCCATTACAAATCAGTCATACCGAAATCCTCACGATGGGTTAATAACTGCAACCACATCACCTTCATTTATGCGGTCTTCTTCACCGACTCGTAGCTCCGTTAAGGTTCCGCTAACAGACGCAACAACGGGAATCTCCATTTTCATCGACTCCAGAATCAGCAGCTCATCGCCCTCTGAAACAGTAGCCCCCACTTCGGCAACAACTTTCCAAACGGTAGCTGTCAGCTCTGCACGAACCTCCATTAGGTCGCTCCTTCTATATTGTTATTCATTCAGACAACGTTGAACCTAGCGCTCCGAACAACACCTCGCTGAACATAGTGAGGAATAGCGCCCCTATTTTGGGCTCAAACTCCACTACTCTCAGTAGCGATGTATCTCGTACCAATCTTTTTTTTAATCGGCGCAGCCACCGGTTTATTCGTTCGGGGTGCTTTCGACTATTTCTTGGCTACTCGCATAACTCTGTGGCCTCTTGCAGCGATTAGTGCTTTGTCTTTGGCGGTCGCAGGTTCTACCAACGATATTCCCTACCCAACAGTCTTTGCCGCTTTCGCACTTACGATGGTCAGTGCTAGTTGTGTCCTGAATCTTCACCTAACAGGCAGCTGTATTATCTTAATAGGCAGTCTCCTAAATTTAATTCCATTAATTCTCTACGGATATGTACCCGTTAGTCCGGAAGCTATTTTCAATGCCAATATTGTAGATCAAGCGTCTCTCGATCTTGTCAGGCTTGGAGCGACTCGCAGCTTCGAAACCGGCCACGAAACTTTTAAATTTTTAGGAGCAATAATTCCTATACGCTCAGTTAGCGAGGTCTTTTCGTTTGGCGACTTGATCATCATGGCTGGATTACTAAATCTTGGTTTCAGGCTATTTTTCCCGCTTCGAGAGCAATTAAATATTAATGATGACTTCGATATCCTTAATGGAAACGAACAATTAGATCCGTTTCAAGGCTACCAATCGGGCTTCGACAATATTTCTCGTACCGGCACCCAAGAGGCAGTTAATACCCAAGACGCAGAAACCCCTGAAAGAGAAATCAACAATGAATGAAGACCCTATTCTTCGGACTCGAGCAAAGCTAGGTCTTCTCGCCGAACGCGCCAAAAAACTTGGTTACCTTCTTTTTCTCTCAGCGTTAATTATTTTTATTATTAGTTTCACAACTGAATTCAATGCGGCTTCAACCTCAACGATTGTCGCACTCCTCATAGGAGGGTCTGTAATTCTGGCACCCTCAATTATTCTTGGTTACGCAGTAAAAGCAGCCGAACGCGAAGACCTTGGCCTGCCTCATGGCCATTAGAGAATGTCTACGGATTGGCCGATAAGCCGAGAATCTGAGAAGATCATTGGTATCAAACTACTTTTTTTATTCCTCAGGCGAGGTGGCTCCGGTGAGTAATCGACTTCCCGCAGCAGAACGCAGAAAACAACTACTTGATGTCGCCATGACTGTTTTTGCTGATAGCGGCTATCACGGTGCTTCTATGAATGACGTAGCATCGACAGCTGGTGTTACCAAACCCGTTCTGTATCAACATTTCCATTCTAAACAAGACCTGTATTCCGAACTCATTGATGATGTCGGTTCTCGTCTTTCATCGATTGTTGTAGCCGCCGCTAAATCTGCCAATGACCCCTTTACTCAAACGGTGGCTGCTCTGGCCGCTTACTTCAATTTTGTTGAGAAAAATCAAAGGGAATTCAAGCTACTATTTGGTCGAGGAGCAGCTCGCGAAGAAGACAGAGTCAATGGGCCTCAGTTAGTTGAAAAACGAATGGCGGAAGTCGCTGAAGCACTTCTAGACGAACTTAACCAGAATGTGAGCGCTCGACAAACTGCAACGGTAGCCCAAGCTATCGTTGCGATGGCAGAAGGCGTTTGCAGACATTGGATCGCTCAGCAGGACGATCGCATACCGGCTGATGAACTCGCATTCGAAATCGGATCACTTATTATCCACGGCCTATCTGGCCTAGCTCGTTAGGTAAATTATGAACACAGGGGCGCTTAGCGGTATTCGAATAGTTGACCTAACTACAGTTTTAATGGGACCGCTAGCGACACGAATGCTTGGAGATCACGGTGCCGACGTAATCCGAGTTGAAAGTCCAAGTGGCGATTCCACCCGAAATGGGCTACCCGCCCGCAACCAAGGAATGTCCGGTTTCAGCCTCAACCTTCAGCGCAACAAAAGATCTCTCAGCGTCGACTTAAAGTCAGCTGATGGGCACGAAGTTATGATGAGGCTTATTGCTTCGGCTGATGTGTTGGTAACTAACATGCGATCACAGGCGTTAAAACGTTTAGGTCTCGACGAGCAAGAGCTTAGTAAAAAATTTCCAGAGCTTATCTACTGTCGGGCCAACGGGTTTGGAAGCTCCGGCCCGTATAGAGATAAAGCAGCCTATGACGATGCCATCCAGGCTGCGTCAGGTCTTTCAGGCCTTATCGGTTCTGCGCAAGGTAAACCAGGCTATGTTCCTGCAGTGATCGCCGACAAAGTAACCGGCCTTCATATAGTTCAGGCAGTAATGGCAGCTTTACTTTTCAAGGCGCGTACTGGCAAGGGTCAGCACATTGAAGTCCCGATGTTTGAAACTATGGTCACCTTTAATCTTGTCGAACATTTCCGCGGTCCAGTTTTCGAGCCGGCCGAAGGCCCATTTGGCTATGAAAGGCTGCTCTCTAAATCTCGAAATCCAGTTGAAACATCTGATGGATTCATGTGCATTCTTCCGTACACAGACCAAAACTATAAAGATTTTTTTACTTACATTAACTCTCCAGAACTTGCAGAAGATCAGCGCTTCGCTGATCACAACAGTCGGATCGAACATACCGATGAGTTATATCAGTTGATCGCTGATGCAGCTGTCGAGCACACAACTCAACAATGGTTAGATTTTTGTGACGACCGATCGATCCCGGCAGCATCTGTTCTTAACTTAAAAGATGTTCATCTTGATCCACATTTATCCGAAGTTAATCTGATGGCTCTTGTCAAGCATCCCAGCGAAGGTATGTACAAATACGTTAGGGACCCAGTCGAATACTCAGAATCCCCGACAGAACTTCGCTTTCACGCTCCTCGTCTAGGCGAACACACACAAGAACTCTTAGCTGAACTTGGATACCAGAAGGAACACATTAAAGAACTAATCGCTAATGGTGCCGTTGTTAGTGAATAAAATCTCCAGCCGGCTATTGGTTACCCTGCTGTTGGGTCAACCAAAATTTTTACAGCCTGGGTTCGGCGCTCGGCCAAATCGTCAATAGTCTGGCCGAGCTCATCAAGATTTATAATCTTATTTCTCAGGGGCGCTACCGAGATTCGCTGGTCAAGAATCATTGCCGCTGTCGCTTTCATTTCTTCTAGCGTAAACACCATCGATGTATAAAGAGTTATCTCTTTGCTGATCCAACGAATTGGACTTATAGTCGCGTTTTGACTAGTTACTCCAACCAGACAAACAGCTCCTCCTCGACGAACCATGTCTACCGACTGTTGCATCGTCTCCGGAATGCCCGCACAATCAAAGGCTAAATCGGCTTTGAGTCCCCCATTCACTTCACTCAGGATCTGACTCAGTTCTTCACCAGGGGCAACAACCCGGTCAAGCCCAAGAGCCAGACCGAGTTCTCGCCGACCCTCATCAGGGTCTACGGCTATGACTAACCCTGCACCCGCCGCCCTTGCGCATTGAGCTGTTAACAACCCTATTGCTCCAGCGCCAACCACACATACAACATCGCCTATACGAATGTTGCTACGCCTTACAGCATGAAATGCCACTGCAGCCGGTTCGATAAGGGCAGCATCTCTAACATCGATACGATCAGGTATTTTAATTACGCGCTCTGCAGTTACTTTCAAGAAAGGAGCAAAACCTCCTGAGCTTGGCCCAGAAGATCCTGCGTATTCAGACCAACTTTTTTTACAGTATTGGCTCATGCCTGAGCGGCATTCCTGGCAACTTCCACAGCCCGGGGCCAATGCTCCCGTGACTCGGTCACCTTCGCACACATTCTGCACCTCGCTGCCTGCAGCGGAGATAGTTCCAACCCACTCATGACCACACGTCCCTGGCGCATACTTCCAACCTTCTACATACGCGTGAATGTCACTGCCACAGATACCGCACAGTTCAATAGCGATTACCACTTCGAGAGGTCCGGGAATGGGGTCTTCTCGCTGAACCAACTCAAACTGGTTTTTCCCGGTGATCAGGCCTGCTCTCATTATTTGTACTCCTGTACTTGACTATGTGTGCTACTGCGCCGTCTCAAATTCTTTCATGTAGAACTTGGCTATGTGCAACTTTTAAGGATCTCGCTTCTCAAAAGGGAGGGTTGCGTCTAAGACGCAACCCTCCCTTGATTGAGTTATAGAACTGAATACGTTTATCCTTTATTTACTATGCTCGTCCTCCTATGCCCTTTCCAAGCGCCGAGATTGCAGCGTCTTTTATAGGGATAAAAGCCAATATCACTATTGCAGTAGCCAAATCCATACCGAATCTTTGCAGAGACAGCAATTCAGTGCTTACGCCGTAGCCGAGCAGTCCGCCGCCATCATTAACTTGAGAGATCATGACGAACAGATAAGCCCATACGAGGTTGAGGTTTGTTCCCAGCACAGGAATTGATTTCAACATCGCGTTTACGTTCACGGTTTCGAGAACGCTATCGACGACTGCCATAACACCTTGGAAAAGGATTCCCATGATGATAAGAGTCAAAATTGTCGACATCATATGTAAGTACCCCCCTTGGTACGGTAGTAAACCAACAAACAACTAAATGAATGTTTAGTTACTATCTTGAGAGTACCTAACGATTACCCATTAATCGAGCATTTGATCCGCTGCCAGCCATTACTCGACTCTGATTCCAGATATAGAGCGGGCAATAACTAACTGCTGAATTTGTTCGGTGCCCTCAAAAATATCAAAAATTTTGGCGTCTCGGTGCCAACGTTCAACTGGGTAATCGCGAACGTACCCATAGCCGCCAAGAATTTGGATGGCTCGTTCGGTGGACCATACAGCTACACGACCGGCTTTAAGCTTGGCCATTGAGCCTTCCGCATTCTTGTATTTTCGGTGTTTACCAAGCCAGGCAGCTCTATGAACTAAAGCTCTCGCTGCTTCAATTTCCATCGCCATATCTGCAAGCATGAAAGAAATTGACTGATTCTCAATAATCGCCCGACCAAATTGATGCCGCTCTTTCGCATATTCCAACGCATACTCGTAAGCAGCTCGAGCAACCCCAACTGCCTGGGCACCTACAGCTGGTCTCGTGGACTCGAAAGTTTGCATGGCTGCCTGAGCGTTTCCAGGCTTACCTTCACGGACTCGCGCTAAACGTTCATCTAATTTTTCTTTGCCTCCGAGTAAACAATTCCCAGGAATACGACAATCATCTAGAACAACTTCTGCTGTGTGGCTAGCTCTAATACCATGTTTCTTAAACTTCTGACCTTGGCTTAATCCTTTCGTTCCTGGAGGGACAACAAAGCTAGCATGGCCCCGGCTTCGGTATTCTGGCTCCACGACAGCGACGATCACATGCACATCGGCGATTCCGCCATTAGTTATCCATGTTTTTGTTCCGTTGAGCACCCATTCATCGGTCGATTCTTCATAGACCGCCCGAGTTCGCATCGCTGCAACGTCCGACCCAGCATCTGGTTCGGAAGAGGCGAAGGCTCCAAGCATCAAATTTCCAGGTGAACCATAGCACTGAGGAACCCACTCCATAACTTGTTCACGGGTGCCAGAAGCACCGATACCCGCTGCAGCCAAGCCACTTCCCATTATCGACAATCCAATACCTGCGTCTCCCCAAAACAATTCTTCAAGAGCAACCGGCATCGTCAAACCCGTTGGGTCATTCATCATGGCCTCGGCCATGAACTCCCAGCCATATAAACCAATCCGCGCAGCTTCTTCAATAACAGGCCAAGGGGTTTCCTCTCTCTCATCCCAGTCACTCGCGACGGGACGAATAACGTCTTCGGCGAAAGTATGCACCCAATCTTTAATCTGGATTTGGTCTTCATTTAACTCAGGGTTGAAATCCATACCCGTAAGTTACCTATTGGTAACAAATTATGCCAACTTAATGCTCATTCAATTTACGGCCTCAACCAAAATCGGCTCGGGCTCATGGATCACAAGCGAGCTACCACCCCGCCGTTTAGCAAGAATAACCTCGCGTCCAGCAGCACCTATGAGATCGTCAGGTTCCGAAACTGTGTGCGCCGAATAAGCCGCACCTAGTCTTAGATTAATCGAAATTAAATGCCCCGCAACTGCTACGGGATCTCCAAATTTATCAAGGATTCGTTCACCTACGATAACAGCACCATCTACGTCGCGAACACCTGGCAGTAACACAGCGAAGGCATCCTCATCGCAGCCAAGAACTGAGTCATCAGTGCGAATACAAGATGAAATTCTACGCGCAATTACTTCACGTACAAGCGATAGTTTAACTGTCTTGGGAAGTTCTTTCTCAAATTCAAGGTCGATATATAGAACAGCTAAACCTCCGGTTGGAAGAAGGCGACGCTCCCCTTTGCGTTTGTTTAGCTTTGTTCCAACGCCTGCTCTGGTCGGTACCCAATCAGAATATTCATTTTCTTCTGAAAGAATAACGCGCGCTCCAACCGCCACTAACAACAAGAGTGCTACTTCATGGGCTAAAGCGGCAGAATCTAAATTCAATTCCACGTAACGGACTGAAAACCAAATTTCACTTACCACATGAAGCAACGCAATAGAAGCAGAAAGTAGCGCTGCCCGAAGCAGTGAGAACCTCGCAACAACCTCAAAAATTGGAAATAACAAGAGCATCCAGAGCCCACTTGAGGGATCTAGTCCAACACACCAAACCGCAACAAAAATAATCGCTGTGTCTGAAAATGTTTCTAGAATGATCCTGAACTGAATCGAAGATAGCGGAACTTGCGGATTTCGACTTGGGTCAATCAAATTAACAAAGAGCAACATCCCACCGAGCATTATCCCTAGTGGTAGTGGCGGGGCTAACGGCCCGGGGATACCCGTTGTTCCCTGAGACCATAATAGTGCTGGGAGCAAGACAACAATGAGATACCGAGTTCGTCTCAAACACGCAGATCGAACCCGCAGACTCTGCGAAGCAAATTTATTCTGATCTTCAGGTACTTCTTCGAGTCTTCCTGTGTCAGCAATCTTTAAATTTGTTGAATGTGAGATGTGAACCGAGAGTACGCACAGCAGACCTCTGTCCTCGGTATTTCAATGCAGTTTCCCAAATTTTCTTAAGAAAAGTAATTTCCTCAAAACGTTAATCAGATACTCGGTGACAAGTTGTTTCCTCCCGATACCGTAATCAGCATGGTGCAGGTTCCTCAAAAACCAACGATCGATGGACTCGAGTCCAAATGGATGCAGACTTGGGAACAAGAAGGCATCTATAAATTCCAGCGATCTAAAACGCGAGATCAAGTTTTTAGCATAGACACCCCACCACCAACGGTCAGCGGCTCTCTTCACGTTGGTCATGTCTTCTCCTACACACACACCGACACAATTGCTCGCTACAAGCGAATGGTCGGACTGGAAGTGTTCTATCCAATGGGGTGGGATGACAACGGACTTCCAACTGAAAGAAGGGTGCAGAACTATTTTGGAGTTCGATGCGATCCATCGCTTCCTTACGACAAGAACTTTAAAATTCCATCTGACGGCGGCGATGAGAAAGCAATAAAAAAGCGCAAAGAAATAAGCATTAGTCGACGCAACTTTGTAGAACTCTGCCACGTTTTAACTGAAGAAGACGAGAAGATATTCGAGGGTCTATGGCGGCAGCTTGGGCTAAGCGTTGATTGGTCACTAACGTACGCAACGATTGACGAACACTGCCAAAAAGTAGCTCAGCGAGCGTTTTTGAAAAATCTAGAGCGAGGCGAGGCCTACCAATCAGAGGCCCCATCTCTTTGGGATGTCACATTTCGGACGGCTGTTGCCCAGGCAGAGCTGGAAGATCGTGAGCAATCCGGTGCCTACCATAAACTGGCTTTTTCGGACGCTAACGGTTCTCAAATTCTTATTGACACAACGCGACCAGAACTGCTGCCAGCGTGCGTAGCTCTGGTCGCCCATCCTGATGACAGTAGGTATCAGCCACTATTTGGCACAACCGTTACAACTCCTATATTCGGAGTCGAAATACCAGTATGTAGCCATGCGCTCGCAGACCCAGAAAAAGGCACTGGTATAGCCATGGTCTGTACCTTCGGCGATACCACCGACGTCACGTGGTGGAGAGAGTTGAATCTCCCTGTTCGAGCAGTTGTAAACAGAAATGGAAGAATAATAGAAACTCCTCCTGAAGGCATTAAGACGGCTTATGGTCTGTCGTCTTATGCCCGTCTAACTGGAAAAACAATTTTCTCCGCTAAGAAAGAAATCGTAGAGATTCTGAAAGAAAGCGGCGATCTTATTGGCGAACCGCGACCAATAAGTCATTCAGTGAAATTTTTTGAGAAGGGTGACAAACCGCTCGAAATTGTTACTAGTCGTCAGTGGTATATCAAAAATGGTGGTCGAGATAGAACGCTCAACTCACAACTCATCGAACGTGGTAACCAAATGAATTGGTATCCCAGCTACATGAAAGCTCGGTACTCCAATTGGGTAGATGGACTCAACGGAGACTGGCTGATTAGCAGGCAACGTTTCTTTGGTATCCCTATCCCACTCTGGTACCCGCTTGACGAAAATGGTTCACCAATTTGGAACGAGCCAATAGTTCCAACTGAACAAGAGCTACCGATAGATCCATCCTCCGGAACACCCAAGGGTTACGAAGTGACGCAACGAGACCAGCCAGGGGGATTCGCAGGTGAACCAGACATTATGGACACATGGGCAACGTCTTCTCTTACTCCACAAATAGTTTGCGGCTGGGGAGATGACGATGATCTTTTCGCTAGAACTTTCCCCATGGACTTGCGACCTCAAGGCCATGACATCATTAGAACATGGCTCTTCTCGACAACGGTTCGCTCTCATTTAGAGTCAGATATTGCTCCTTGGAAAAATTGTTCACTATCGGGGTGGATCCTGGATCCTGATAGAAAAAAGATGTCAAAGTCCAAGGGAAACGTCGTTACCCCGGCGGGCCTTCTAGATGAGTATGGCTCTGATGCAGTTAGATACTGGGCCGCAAATGGACGGCCAGGAGCAGATACAGCTTTCGACGAAGGGCAGATGAAAATTGGTAGACGCCTCACAATCAAAATTCTCAATGCCTCAAAATTTGCTCTCACTTTAGCTGGAAACTTTGAAGACGACCATCACGTAATTAACAATCCACTAGACCGCTCTCTGCTCGACCGTCTTGCCAATTTGGTTGAGTCAGCGACAGAAGCATTCGAAGAGTTTGATTATGCGAGAGCTTTGGAACGAACTGAACAATTCTTTTGGTCATTCACTGATGACTACGTCGAGCTAGTAAAGGCAAGGGCTTACGGAAACACCGATGATGAAGACACGAAATCAGCTCACGCTACCTTGTCAATCGCAGTTGATACTTTACTTAGACTTTTTGCCCCATTCTTACCATTCGTTACCGAAGAAGTTTGGTCCTGGTGGAAATCTGGATCGGTACACCAGGCCCAGTGGCCAGAGTCAGCTCCCATCAGAGAACTCACAAACGGAGTTAACCCCGCTGTGTTTGATTTAACTGCCGAAACTCTTTCTGAAATCCGCCGAGCTAAAACCGAGGCAAAAAGAAGTTTAAAAACAGTAGCGGAAAAAGTAACGATTAGAGACACTGCCGAACAATTGGCACTTCTGCAAAGTGTAACTGCTGATCTTTCAGCGGCAGGAAACATTAACGAACTCGAGTTCACGCCCCATAATCAAAAAGAAATTATCATCACCTTGGTTCCAGAAGAGTAACGTAACCTGAGCAACAGCGGAGTTAAAATGCGAAGTCGAAAGCCAGTAGTTTGTTTATGGCTGCTTTTCTTCTGCGCATCAAGCTATTTTGTTTTTCTAGACGCTCAGTCTCTGAATGCATCACCGCGGCAAGCGGGCATCTATCTTCCTCAGGATTCATCGCAAGCAGGCGAAGTTCATGTGTTCGGAAGCGCTGGCCACTTCGAATGCAAAAATCCCAACCGGCGCAGTGAAGCGTTACGACTAAGTAACGTAGAAGAAAATTGCAAAGCAGGGTCATTTCAAAATCATTTAAGTAGCAACATAGTTTCTATGGCCGAAGCACCTTCGGGTGAGGGCTACTGGGCTCTATCAGACGAAGGCATCGTTAGTGCTTCGGGGAGTGTTCGTCACCTGGGAGATCTTGCTGCATTAGGAAAGGTCAATGCCCTCAGCTCTTCTATCGACATAGCTGCTTCACCAAATGGAAAGGGCTATTGGATAACAACTTCAACAGGGGTTGTATATGCCTTCGGTTCAACCAGATGGCATGGAGCTACTGGTCATCTAGACTTACCCACTTCAATCGTCGACATAGAACCTAGCCCAACTGGAGATGGATATTGGTTAACATCCGCAGGAGGAGATATTTTCGCTTTCGGAGATGCTAAATTTCACGGATCTGCAAAAGAAATAAATCTCTATCGACCAGCAGTAGATTTAATAAGCAACCCATCTGGGGACGGCTACTGGCTAGTCGGTTCCGATGGCTC
>PCCJ01000107.1 GCA_002731665.1 Actinomycetota bacterium
TTACGGTACCACTGGCGCAGCTCATGGCCCTTGCTGTAACTGGCACCGCTGCCTGGTTTTTAGGTATTAAACAATTCCCTCGGTTGATCGTTTTCTGGGGTTGCTGGGTCGCGGCGCGGACGGCTTTTCTTTCGGCGGTGCTCAACCCGGTCGAAGACATTCTAATCTATATCTTATGGATCACCCTTTGGTGTGGATTGATCGGGTTAGCCGGTCACTTCAAGAGGGACCAAGCAACGTAGGTCGACAAATCTTGTTGTCTCGTTAATTTTTAAACACTCACTAAACACTTCTGCAGGGTCTCAGAAATCTTACAGAGACCCTTTAATCCAATCTTTTCAAAACCTCATCCGCTAGTGCCAAAGAGGAGATTAGCATTGGAGAGGCATACCCAAGAATGTTGAGACGTCTGGCCTTTCCCAACTCGATTAATTGGATAATGTAACCCAAAGTAGTCCTCTATTGGACTTTGATTCTCACGAAGTGGTATAAGTTCAAAATAATAAAAGAGAGATACCATGAGCTACCAAACACTTCTTTACGACGTTGCAGATCACGTAGCGACCATCACCTTTAACCGTCCCGAAAAAATGAACGCGTGGAATGGAACGGTCGCCTCAGAAATCTCAGAGGCAATGCAAGCTGCGAACACAGATAACAACGTCAGGGCCGTAGTGCTTACCGGTTCTGGGAGAGCCTTTTGTGCAGGCGCCGATCTTGAGGGAGGCGCCGAAACCTTCTCTAACCGAGAAGAGGCTGAGGAGGACACACCGGGAAGAAATACTCACAACGTACACCCCAACGAAATCGATAAGCCGGTTATCGCGGCTATCAATGGAGCCGCTGTCGGCGTTGGCATGACCTATCCAATGCTCTGCGACATTCGCCTCGCAGCGGAGGGCGCAAAAATGGGATTCGTCTTTACCCGGCGAGGGATGATGCCTGAGCTTGCCGCACATTTGATCGTCCAGCGCGTTGCAGGACTATCTAACGCGGCCGATGTCCTGCTATCTGGTCGGATTTTCCAAGCGGAAGAAGCTCTAGAAATGGGCATAGTCTCCAAGGTGTTTCCAAAAGACCAACTGCTAGCTGAAGCACAGGCGATGGCCCGAGATTACGCAAATACCGCGCCCGCATCTGTTGCCATCACTAAGCACCTGCTTTGGCAAGGTTTAGATTCGTCTCCCGAAAAAATGATGAAAGCGGAGGGCCCAACCTTCGCTTGGCTTGGCAACCAGTCCGACGCAAAAGAGGGCATCATGTCGTTTCTTGAAAAACGTGCACCAGACTGGCAGCTGTCCGCTCAAGACGTACCCGAAGACTTCAAGAAGTAGCTTGCTAAACCTCGCGGAGTTTTTTACTTCTACCGAATCAGTTCGGGCTTTTCTTAATAAAAGCGGTGGACTGCGTCTATACAGCTTTCAAGAGACCGTGATACCAAGGTCTCTTGAAACTATCGGCATCAATTAGATCTATCTGTCTTTGTAACCGAACAACCACAGTTCTATGCCGGCCAAAATTCGGTTGCTTCTTTTGTTAACCGTAAAATCTCACGAGGTCTCAAGACCCCTTCTTCTACAGCGGATTTGGCTGCCGATTCAAATTCATCAAGAAACGCACCACGGTCACCGTATCTCAGACTCACCTGATTGCTGGAGAACGGGTGGCATGAGCCACCGAGGTACGCAAAGATGTCCGGCTTTAACGGTATGGCACTATTTACTGCCAAAGGAGCCTCTACTTGGGGGAGACGTATTCCTCCCTTGGCTATTCCGTCATCGTCACGAACAATAGCTCCAGAGGCATCATCAAATTCGATTCGCGGTTGGATCGGCGGATCGATACCCTCGCTCAACCAGCGATGCATTTGATAGAAAGCCGAATCGTATAGCGGCCCAATGGGAATGGCGTTGATACCCTGGTCGTCCGATGGTGTTACCAATTCGTCACGATCAGCCATCAGTTTTCGAGCAGCGCGACTTTGTTGGGAAACGTGACAAGTACCAGCTGATTCCCACCATCTCAATTTACTCGTATCAGGTTGGCGCACCCCGAAGCAGGCGATCGCCTCCAGCTCCGAGTTCACAATAAAGACAGGCTGATCTAGGTCATCTCGTATTAAATTGGCTCCTCGCAGTCGATCCGCGGGAGATTCGCTGTACTGGGCATTATTGATATTGACGAGCTCATCTCCAACCTCCAGCGGAGTCCCCCGGCCAAAATAGATACTCAAGATAAACCCGTCAAAACTTCTATCAAAAGGGGCGATCGCGTTAACAAATGTACCCAAGCGACCCGCAGATTGAGAGGCCCCCTGAGCGATAACGTTTTTGACCGGCAGTCCAGCCATAGGATCAAGAGTCGACAAATCTCGGTCAGGCCCAACAGCTGCGCCGATCTGAGAAAAAATATCGTACGAGTAGTCGTCGCTAGGAATGCTGAGCGAGCCATATCGCTCTGGATCCCAGCCAGCAAGCCCCTGGTTTATTGGCGGGAGTCCCTCAATACCAACTCTCTGAACGCTCGCACATACTAAAGCATAACCGCCTTCAAGGACTTCGAGACTATCTGCACCAAACAACTCGTATCCAGCAGTAACATTATTCCAAGTAACAATCACCGTACCATTAAATTTTTTCGGATCTGCGGGGCGATAAACTAAGAAACGTGTTTTATAGGGCGCCCGTTTATGCGGCTCTGCTTGCCAAAAGCCATCCCGCCCCCACTCGCTGCCCTCGACCTGACGATAACTTTGCGCCTCGCCCTCAATAAAATATTCTGCCTCTTGATAACCGAAAGATTGGACCTCCAGCATCGACTTCGCAAAGGGCCATCCATGCTTACCACCGTCAACCGGACCTGAAATTATTCCCATCAATCTCTCCTAAATTTCGAATTGGCTAAGTAGCTCACCCCGTGACTGCACTGCCCAGACTAGCCAAATGTTTTTGTCCACTCTCGAACTCGAGCGAAACATCCTTGAAATAGTTTTCGCTCTAACGGCAAACATAATTTTTAGCATCTGCCTGATCGCCCTTTCCGTCATAAGCCGCCAGTTTAGGGTACACGCACTGAGGCCTGGTAAACGAAGCTCCTGTTTGATTATTACTGTTGGGAGCCAAATGCCCCATCACAGGATTCTTCCCGGTCTGAGTTCCTATAATTCGATCTGGCGCAATTCCTGTTTCTCGCCATTCGACTAGTGGCCCAACGTAATCTGTTTGCCATGCTCCAGGACCACCTGCACAATGCGTCATCCCCGGAACCATAAAAAGTCGGTAGAAATCATCTACCTTTCCTTTCAACTCATCTTCCACCTGATTTAGATGATCGATCGCACGCTGCGGACGCAACGGAAAATCATTCCATCCTTGAAAAACGAGCAACTTTCCTCCGTTAGCCCTGAATTCGGATAGATCAGGATCATCTGCGTTTAGGGGAACGAGCTCTCGATGAATTTCGGACACATCATTGGCAGGATCGAATTCGTCGATTTTAAAAGCCGGGTGGCGTCGCATGATACGAGATAATGTATCGAATTGATTGTCTACGATAGACACGCCTCCGACCATCTCATTAGGGAGAATCCAAAAGGCCCAATCACCTGAATTTTCGGCGCCGGGCATGACGCCGGGCGCCACAACGTTGCCATCGCTATCTTTGAGCGGCCTATAGATCATCCTTGCTGTTTCTAGCTGTCCCTCAGTCAGGCAATCCGCCTCAGCACCTGCAGCACAAACTAGATCTTCAAGATTAAGAAGCTCCTCAGTACACAGGCGTGGGTCGTTGATAACGCCGTCTGTGACACCATCCAGGTCATCACAGGCAGAGGCCGAGTTTTTTGCAAGCACGTCGAGTGATCCCACGGTAAGCGGATTAGACTGCATTGCCCTGGCGACATGATTCACCCACGGCAAGTATTCACTAAAGGTCTGCAGAGGCGCGCCTGCAAGCACTCCATCGTAGTCATTCGGGAACCGTGTGACCTCCATCAGCGCCGCCCTACCGCCGTTCGAACAGCCTGACAGGTAAGAAAATTCAATAGCATCACCGTAAAAGGCCTGAACGACCGATTTTGCAGCTTGCGTTGCTAGGTGCACACCACGGTACCCATAATCGAGAAGAGCTTCCGATTGATTTAAAAAAGCACTTCCCTCGGAAATTTCATGCCCCGTGTCAGTAGAAGCCATCGCGTAACCCGACGACAGTAAGCTCGTCACGTCGCCTATTGTCCCGGCGAAACCGCCTACAGTGGAGAACATAAAACGTCCGTTCCATCCGTCTATCGGCAGAGTAACCTCAAATCTGATCGCACGATTAATCACGCCCCGCACATGGCAGTGAGAGGGCACGTTACCGCTAGCCTCAACAACATAACCGGGCTCGATCGCGTAATTCAAATCGGTCAGCCTGACCATTTTTTTGCACTGCCGCTCGTCGGCAGTCACCGTCCCACATAAGAAAAACAAAATAAATATCAGTATTTTTTTCATGTCGCCCCTTGTTTTTCAAATCGAGTGTACCTGAGATATCGCCATTTAAGTAAGGACCCCGTCAGAAAGCCAAGCCGATAAGAGCACCGAACAACTTGAACTTTAGGAGCCCTACTTCACGAGTCAGTCCGCCGACGCCAGACCCAAAGATAGATCAGCACATTAAACGCCAGCAACCCGGCGCCAAGCCAAATCTGATCATTTCTCGTAAGTCCATCGGGATAGATAGCAGCCAAAAAATACCTTCCTATAAAATCGTCCTCATACGCTGCCGCACCGGCTCTGCGTAAAAAGAAATTTTCCAAATCAGTTAGCGGACAAACGATGCCAAAGAATTCGGTCACAGCTCCCCACCCTAGAGCTGGCAGATGTATATAAGACCACTTAAAGTCGTACAAGCAAACAAGTCCACCTCCAAGACAAAAGAAGATAAAGGCCAAATGAACCAACAGAGTAAGAGTAGCTAAAATACTATCCATTCACCGTTTACCTAACGATAGAGTCTACAAATCTAATTTCAAAAGATTAGATTTTACAATCGCACAAGCGACCCGGTCTTAATTGAGCACCTAGACCGGATTATGCGAGAGTACTTCAGATTACCAATGGAAATGTAGCAAAGACCCGGAACTACTAGAGTCGGGCATTTCAAGAACATCGAGGTAGTCTCGAATCCACGAAATCAGCATAACAATTGGCAACTCACACTAGAGCACTTTCGATGTTACGAACAAGGTAGCTATAGTAAATCCGTTCAAAGATATTTGAGCACAGGTATAACCTCTTCAGCAAAGAGTCGCACGCTACGTGTCGCCATCTCGACTTCAACGCCAGGCCAGATCGGAAAAAAGAAATGTCGTTCGTAGGGCGCAGCCGCGTGTTCCTGGCGAATAATCTCGACGATCTCTTCGGGGGTCCCAACGCGGTATATACCGCGAGCCTCTAGCTCGGGAATATCTTTCGGCGGTTCACCAAATATTGATTCGCCAGCAGCAGAAAACCAGCCAGCATAACGTTGCATCTGATAGAGCGCGTGGCGGGCTAATTTAGACCAGTCTTTCTCGGGTTCTTTGGAGCAAAAAATGAAACGCCCAGAAGAAGCGATCCGCGGATTTTCAAAATCCTTGCCGTATTCTTTCAAAGCATCAACGTACGCTGCTCGACCAGCAGGCCCGCCGCCTAGCAATCCATCACCCAAGCGCGCCGCTCGTCGGATCGCTTCTCCCAGGTGCGCTCCGACCCAAAAGGGAATACCGGTTTTTTTCGCAGGTTTTGGGGTGCAACGAACCCCCTTAAAGCTAAAATGCTTGCCAACATAATCAAACTCTTCCTCACCCCAGCATAGCCTTATGATCTCAAACGCTTCCTCTGTGATACTCCCTCGATGCTTGCGATTGACTCCAAAAGTAGAAAATTCTTCTAACCGATAGCCAACTGCAGCTCCGAACATAAACCTTCCATCTGAGATGTTATCGACCACCGCGCAATCTTCAGCGATCCGTATCGGATGGTGAAACGGCATAAGCAAGATATTGGTGCCGATATTAATATGTTTTGTCTGGCCGGCGACTGCGCCGGCAAACGGCAACAATGAGGGCAGGTAGCCATCGTCCACGAAGTGATGTTCAGATAACCAGATATCATCAAATCCAAGCTCTTCTGCAAGCCTTATCTGGTCTAAAGTCTCCCTGTAAAGATCAGGAGTACGCCGGCCAGATTCTAAGGGATTGCGAAGATCGTACTGAAGACCAAATTTCAAAAATTACCCTCCTCAAATCTTCCCTAAAAACTAAAACTTTCTCACGAAACGCAAACTGCGGTATCGCTCATTATTGAGCCTCAGCGAACACTAATTGCAGAGACAATCTGGTCTGACACAGTGCTTGGTTCTAATACCAAATACTGAAGTTCTTCATTATCTAAGCGCACAACGCGCAAATCGTTACAACGACCTTACTGTTAATATAGTTTTGGACCGTTGAGATGATCTTTTGATCCCAAAGCCTCGGACACTTTCCTACCTTACTCAACCAAAAACTTTTTCATTACATCGAAAGCTCGAGGGTCGTCGTGATGGACCCCGTGTCCGCAATCACTAAACACCTCTAGCTGCTTTACTTGATCAGGAATACAAGAAGCCATCTCTTGCACTCCTGCTATCGGAGTAACAGGATCTAAATCGCCTGCCGTGACAAGGGTAGGACATTTCAAGTTAGCCAGCCCTTCTCGGAAATCAAAAGTCCAGTTTTCGCCACCGGGTCTCGAAAAATGCTCGATCACGGCCGGCGTCCATATCGCACGGTTCATAACGGCGCCTTCATCTTGCTCCGTACGATTGTATAAGGGAACGCAATCGCGCATATAACTTGCGGTGTTCTCTTCCGTTGGCCCGCCCCAAAAATCTTCCGCCGTCTCGCGAGCTTTGCTTCCTCCAAATTTTTCAAATGCATCGAACACCCTTTCCGGCACCATGCGCGCCACGGTGCTCGCTAGTATTAGTTTGTGCAGTCGATCCGGGTGTCGAATCGCATAATTCTGGGCAACAAACCCGCCAAAAGATAAACCTAGCACCACCGGTTTTTCCACACCAAGAATGTCGATCAGTCCTCGCAGATCGTCAGCCCACTGATCCAAATTCCAATTTTCCGATTTGTCAGTATCACTTCGACCTTGACCTCGGTGATCGTAATATATCAGCTGAGCGACCTCGGACAGCGGATCGAAATCAGGCTTCATCGTTGTGTGATCCATGCCTGGGCCACCATGTAAGAGAAAGACCACTGGTCGCTCGACCATTTGAGGCCCGTCAGCGACGAGCCCTGAACCGACAACGTCTACATATAACCTGCTTTTATTAACCTCAATTAACATAACTATTTCCCCCTCAAGTAAATATTCTGAAGCACTAAA
>PCCJ01000108.1 GCA_002731665.1 Actinomycetota bacterium
CCAATTTGGACTGATGTAACCGTCGACAAGGTCAAAAATGACAAGGCCGGGCACCTCATCTTTGACTAACTCAACTATTGGGTTTGCCTTCGAGACGTGACCACGTAACGATGCCGCGCCCACAGCGCCCCTCAGAAGCTTCCAAGGTAAAAAACTCGCCTCGAAAAACGATCCAGATGCAACTATAATGTTGCCTACTTGGCGCTGTTCAATAACATCAAATGCCGCTGAAACTTTCTCCACATCAAAGTGCTTCGGAAGGTACATAGTGGTCATCTTTTTAGCACTTATAACCTAGGACGTGATCGAACCAACAATAATCACGCCCTTATCCGAGATTCGCTGGACGAACTCTTTACGCCAAACTAGATGCGATTCGGACCGACTACCACACGTTCGACAATCCAACCGAAGCCATAAATTAGCGCCGACCGGTTCTAACTTTCGACAGCCGAAGCACTATCCGCCGCTTCATCTTCAACGGCTTCATCGTCAACTACATCAGATTCTACGAGTTGCGAACGGATACGCCCATCAATCTCAACCATCATTTCTGGGTGCTCCATCAAGAACGTCTTAGCATTTTCGCGGCCTTGCCCTAGCTGCTCACCTTCATAGGTGTACCAAGCACCCGATTTCTTGACAATGCCTTCTTCTACACCAACATCAAGAACAGAACCTTCACGACTGATGCCCTTCCCATACATAATGTCAAATTCTGCTTGTCTGAAGGGTGGCGCAACTTTGTTTTTGACAACCTTTACTCTGGTCCTACTACCGGTAATCTCACCATCGGATTTAATCGCTTCTATTCGACGAATATCAAGTCGAACTGAGGAATAAAATTTCAGAGCGCGACCACCAGGAGTTGTCTCAGGGCTTCCAAACATAACGCCAATTTTTTCGCGCAGCTGATTGATAAAGATGCAAATAGTGTTGGTCTTATTTAAGTTTGCTGTGATTTTTCGAAGTGCCTGAGACATCAGACGTGCTTGAAGGCCAACATGCGATTGACCCATTTCTCCTTCAATCTCAGCGCGCGGCGTTAGGGCCGCTACCGAGTCGATAACCAAGACATCAATTGCTCCTGATCTAATGAGCATGTCCGTGATCTCTAACGCTTGTTCGCCTGTATCCGGTTGCGAGATAAGGAGTTCATCGACGTCAACACCAATGTTTCTTGCATATTCTGGGTCCATAGCATGTTCCGCATCAATGTAAGCACAGGTCCCGCCTATGCGCTGTGCTTCAGCCACTACATGCATAGCTAATGTAGATTTACCTGAGGCTTCCGGCCCAAAAACTTCACAGACTCGGCCTTTAGGTAAGCCTCCGATACCTAGCGCTATGTCGATAGCAAGGCTGCCAGTGGAAACCGCCTCGGTTTTCATTTGCCCGCGATCACCCATCTTCATAACTGATCCTGCACCGAACTGTCGTTCAATTTGAGATAGTGCCATGTCTAGAGCTTTTTCTCGTTCCACGATATGTCCTCCTAGGACTTGCCGTAAGGCTTTGCGTTGCCGGGCGGTAGCCCAATGTCGTTGGTGGAATCGTAAAACACGGGTGGGACACCCATACCATGCCGACACCCTTAGAGTATCTACGAACACCTGTTCGGTCAAGCACCGAACAGGTGTTTGTATATAGATTTGACGACATCTACTAAAAAGATGCGCGATGCTCTGGTCATGAGCCCTATCGATGAAGACAACACTTACGATCTTTTGCACATCACCCGCGAACGCGGAGTTGCGTTCGCCACCATAGACGCGCCGCCTATAAACGTCATGACCCCAAGCTTGTTCAAAGAACTAGCTAAGTTTGGTACAAGCGCCGCAGCCGACAATTCAGTTCGCGCAGTCGTCTTACGCAGCGCGGATCCAGATTTTTTTATTGCGCACTTTGATGTTTCTGCAATTCTTCAGTTCCCCGTCGAAGGAGAAGCAGTACGGCCAGCAGAAATTGCTGGCTTTCACGCCATGTGCGAAACGTACAGATTGATGCCTAAGCCGACGATTGTCGAGCTAGCGGGAAGAGTCGGGGGTGGCGGCAGCGAATTGGCTATGTCCTGCGACATGCGCTTCGGAGCAATAGGCAAAACAACTATCAACCAAATGGAAGTGCCTTTGGGGATCTTGCCGGGCGGCACAGGAACCCAGCGACTTCCTCGTCTAGTAGGACGAAATCGCGCTATGGAGATCATCCTCGGAGGCGTCGACATCGACTCGCAAACAGCCGAATCTTGGGGGTATCTAAATAGAGCGATAGCTCCGGAGGATTTGAGTCAATTCGTTAGCGAACTTGCCTACCGAATTGCGAGCTTTCCACCAACTGCGGTTGCCCTCGCCAAAGAGTCAGTTAACAATGCTGACACGCTACCGCTGCGCGAAGGAATGCTCGAAGAGCAATATCTTTTCCAGCAGCTTCTAAGAACTGACGAAGCAAAACCGAGCATGGAAAGATTCCTAGAAATCGGTGGGCAAACTCGCTCCGGAGAAAAAAGAATGGGTGACCTCGCAACAGAAATCTCTACTACTTAAGGCGACGAGATAGTGAGAATAGAATCGCTCTAGCGAAAAGATGGTGCTACTTTTTCGATGAACAAATCCATCGAATGTTTTTTCTTGGACATTTCACCGAACGTAAAATCCGGAACTATCAATTCGTTCACGCCATGGGATTCATACTCAGCAACTACCTCAATAACTTCTGATGGCGTTCCTACGATGGTTGCTCTTCCAAAATCGCGATCACGCAGCTTCGCTAAAGATTTTTCGTCCTCTGAAATGAACATCAAAGCCACCGCAGATCGACTGATTTCCTTTGGGTCCCGGCCAAGGTCAGAGCAATGAGCATCGAGAACCCCGCAGAGTTCTCGAATGTCTTGAGGCATTCCCCAATAATTCCATTCATCGGCAAATCGAGCTGTGGTTTTCAAAGTCCGCTTACGACCTCCACCGCCTATCAACAGAGGCACTTTTTTTTGAATTGGCTTAGGGTCAAGAGGCGCATCAACAATTTGATAATGCTTGCCCTCGAAATTAGTACGGCGCTCGGCCAGCAAAGAAGTAATAATTTCCACCGACTCATCCAACATATCCAAACGGCCCTTCAACGTGGAAAAGTCGAAGTCGTATTTGTCATGCTCATTCTCCTGCCAGCCAGCACCGATCCCCAAAACCACTCGGCCACCGGAAATATGGTCAATCGTCGTAGCTATTTTTGCGGTTAACGCCGGGTTCCTGTAGGTGTTGCCTGCTACCAGTGGCCCAATCCGCACACGCGGAACCAACGCTGCCACAGCAGCAAGAATCGACCACGCTTCATGGATCGGCTCGTCAACATTATCCGCGTTCGGCATGAAATGATCCGCGTACCAGATTCCATCCCATCCAGTCGCTTCAGCGTGCAAGCAACCCTCAATCGTGTCATCCCAAGATTGCCCGTTACCAGTCCAGAAACTAAATCTCATAAAGAGGAGCCTGCCAGAAAGAAGTTGCACTTGCTCATTTAATGAACTCGAAGCAAGTAATTAGAACGTGTCGAATCTGCACAAAAATTCTCTAGCTAGATGCGAATTACTAAAATAGATTTCTACTTTGGACTTTTCTCTTGCCGCAAACTTGAGAGCCAACTTCAAATTATTTTGTTGTTAAACGGTCAGAAAATATTATTCCTAACGCTTTCACTCCAAGATTCTCTAATCAGCGACACCTCTAAATCGGCTACCGAAACTAGGAATGGTCTTGCAAATAACGGCGGAGCAAGTTGAGCATCGATATACAACTATTCTGGCGGATTCGTTCCATATCTCCAGGCAAGCGTACCTCTTCAACATGCTCGAATCCCTCTTTCGATATCGCCAACCATGCAGTCCCAAAAGGAAACATTTGACTCGAAGTATTCGGATCTTCCACACCTGTCACGGCAATACCAACATCAGCAACTAACACATCTCGGGCCTTTTTGGCTAGTTGCAGAGCCTTCTGAGGGCCCGGATAGCTATCGGGTTCACCCTGAACCAGATAAGAAAGAATGCCAGGACCATGCGCTACTACGCCACCAACAAAAGCATTGCTAGACGTCGCCGCCGCAGATAAACGGTTTGTTATGAATCCGCCGGTAATTGTTTCGACAACACCAAGAGTCAAACCTGACGCTTCAAGCAAATTCAATACTGTTGACTCCATAGTGGATTCGTCCACGGCGAACACAAGATCTCCCAAAATCTTTCTCAGCTGAAGTTCTTCCTCATCCAGCATCGCCTCAACTAACTCTCCATCACTCGCTTTTGCCGTTACTCGGACTTTTATTCCTTCGACCCCACTCGCCAAAAAAGCTAACGTTGGGTTCCCAACATCATCAAGCTCTTTCATTCGGCTAGCTAACATTTCAGCTAAGCCAGACTCGCTTTGCCCCCAAGTGCGCAGCACTCTGCTGTCGATAACCGCCGTTTCACCCGATCTCTGCTGCAGGTCGGGAATAATTGTCCCCAAAAACATCTCTTTCATCTCATAGGGAACACCTGGCACCGCATATAACACTTTCTCTGATTCGCCCTCCCGAGCGAATGGCACAACTAGGCCAGGTGCAGTGCCCGGTTGCTGAGATATAGCTACGGCGCCTGCAGGAACCATCGCTTGACGAAGGTTGTTCGCTGGCATTTCTCTGCCGCGCATTCTGAACATCTCTTCTATTCGAGCAGCGATTACCTCATCCATAACCAGCTCAACACCCATGACTTTTGCGATAACTTCACGTGTAATATCATCTTGGGTTGGCCCAAGCCCCCCACACATTATGACAGCATCACTACGATCAAGAGCAAGATTCACAGCAGCTTCTATTCGATCCCAATTGTCACCAACTTTTGTTTGGTAGTGACTGTCGATTCCCGCTAGGGCCAAATGTTCACCCATCCAAGATGAATTGGTGTCAACTATTTGACCTAAAAGCAACTCTGTTCCAACTGCAATGATTTCACACTTCATAACAAGACTTTAATACGGCAAGTCATAACGGTGTGGACTATTACGAGGGCCAGCAGCGGTCAGGCTTACAACCTTAGGGCGAGGTAGCTGGACCTAATTGCTCAGCCGCTAGCTTCCGGGCGCTAATCCAATATCCGACCCCTGTTTGCAAGGTTAGTAATGTTGCTAGCCACAAAAGAGCAGTTGCAACCCAATGCGCAGAGGACTCAATCGGTGGTATTACCGCAAATCCAATGGCCCAAAGCTGAACGAAAGTTTTCCACTTAGCAAGACGAGTTGCCGGCACTGTTATACCTTTTCGTCCCGCTTTTGATCGATATATGCTCACCAATAATTCACGCAGCATAATAATGCTCACTGGCAGCCAGTGAAACTGGCCGATACTAACTAGCGCACACATTCCACCTAGGACCAGAACTTTGTCAGCTAGCGGGTCAAGGAAAGCTCCCGATCTCGTTTCCCCGTGCTTTCGCGCCAGCCATCCATCTAAAGAGTCCGTTATTCCTATGGCGAAGCCAACAAGGAACGTGAGCCACATCGGTTCTTTCGTGATGACTAGCAAAACAAAAATTGGCGTTGCCATAATCCGAGCAACGGTCACAAAATTTGCAGGAGTAGCTATGGCCGTAGGGCCATAGGTTCGGTTATTCCCGAGCCACTTCATTTTGACTTTGCTTGTCCGCTCAAAGACTCAGTAGTTGCACCCAAATCAGGGCCATCAGACCATGTTAATTTGACGTCGTGAAATTCTCCGACAGCTAAGTCCTCCGAAACGTGCACTACACCGTCAATTTCAGGCGCCTCGCGATGGCTTCTACCGATACCTGGTGAATCAACTAGAATTCGTACCCTGGAACCAACCATTTCATCATTATGCGCCGCCGTTATACCATCCTGAATTTCGCTTAATTCTGCGTGCCGTTCCAACATTAAGTTACGAGGCACTTCGTTATCTAAGTCAGCGGCGTAGGTTCCTTCTTCCTTAGAGTAGGTAAACAAACCACACCAATCGAGTTGCGCATCCTGAAGCCATTCAACTAGTCGAGCCTGATCATCTTCAGTTTCTCCAGGATACCCAACTATAAAGTTGGACCTGAAAGCTGCATCTGGCGCTAATTCGCGTATTCGAGATATTCGTTCTAGAAAACGATCTCCGTCTCCCCAACGGCGCATCCGCCTTAGATGAGGCTTAGACACATGCTGCAACGACAAATCAAAATATGGCACACCGGTCGCTAAAACAGCTTCAATCAGATTCTCCGTCAGATCAGATGGATATAGGTATAACAACCGCACGCGATCTACGACAGCAGCGACCTTGTCCACTAGCGGAACTATCGAACCACCCTCACCGCGATCCTTGCCATAGCTCGCCAGGTCTTGAGCCACTAGAACGACTTCCCGTACGTCTAGTTCCTCGACTTCTCGCAAAATTGACTCAGCTTCGCGACTGTTTTGAGGCCCTCTGAAAGAAGGAATAGCGCAAAACCCGCAGCTCCGATCACAGCCTTCAGCAATTTTCACGTAAGCCCATGGAAGCGCCGATGGAGGCCGCCGGAGGTTTAACAAATCTAGTTTTGGCAATAGCGGTGCAGCCTCAGCATGAAGACCTATCGGTTTCAAAGTTAAGTTAACTGGCACACCAAAACCCGCTACTTGGTCTACTTCCGGGAGCGCATCCGCCAATTCATCGCCATAACGCTCAGCCATACACCCAGTCACTACAAGTTGAGCATCTGGAGAACGTTCATCTTCTATTGCCAAAATAGTGTTTATAGATTCTTCTCGCGCTTCCTCAATAAACGCACATGTGTTGACCACAATGAGATCAGCAGCATCAGCACTGACGACAGGCTCCATCCCGTCGTCAAGAAGCGTCCCAACAATTTTGTCAGAATCAACTTGGTTTTTAGGACAACCCAAAGTGTGAATGAAAAAGCGTTTCGCCGGTTCGGCCATGAAAAAACAAGGTTACGCCTCTCAGAGCACAAGTTGGCAACATCCCAATGAATCCATGTTCGATTAGCCTAGAGGTGTGCCAATAAACCAGTCTTCGGCTAACACAAAAACAGAAATTTTAGTAGAAGGCATGAGCTGCAGCGCCTGCGCAGCGCGAATCGAAAACGCTCTCAAAGAAGTTCCGGGAGTTTTTGAGGCACACGTCAATTTCGCAACTGCTAGATCCACTATCAGTCACAACCCTGAAACCACAAAAAATCTGCTAGTTAAAACAATTTCTGACTTGGGATACACAACACCAAAACACATAGACGGAACCGAAATTCATTCCCGCCAAGAAAAATTTTTGAAAATTCGGCTAATACCTGCGATCTCCGCAGCCGTTATCTCAATGGTTTTGACCATGGCTATTTCATCCAGACTGGGTGACATCGCAACAGCGACTCTTGCAACAATTTCTGTGTTCTGGTGCGGATCAAAGTTTCACCGGGCCGCTCGCATTCAGCTACTGCAAGCATCGCTCGGCATGGATTTTTTAGTGTCTTTGGGCACTCTCGCATCATGGCTCTGGTCATCCATAGCGTTACTTTCAGGCAGTCAAAACCATCTGTATTTCGATGCTGCATCCGTTATCACCGCATTCGTCCTCCTAGGCAAATGGTGGGAGGCCAGAGCAACTCTGTATTCAGGAGCTGCCCTTCATGACCTAGCTGCTTCTCGGAACCAAAAGATTCGACTTATCGATGGATCAGATGTCACTCTTGATTCTTTGCAAATCGGAGCCGAATTCATTGTTCGACCAGGTGAGACAGTTGCGACCGATGGAACAGTCGTAACAGGCATCTCTGATGTAGATACAGCAATGCTCACCGGGGAATCGCAACCGCGCTCCATGACTACGGGTGACCTAATTCTCGGTGGGTCTATAAATGGCGATGGAACTCTAACTATCAGAGCTACAGCGATCGGAGCAGACACAGCCGCCGCAAAAATTGTTCGTTTGGTTGAAGAGGCCCAAGGCAGCAAAGCTCCAGTTCAAAAAATGGCGGACCGAATAGCTCAATTTTTTATTCCATGCATCATAGTATTAGCTATCGGGACCCTGACAGTTCGTCTTCTGATTGGCCATCAATCCGAAGACGCCTTCACTGCAGCGGTAGCAATATTGATAGTCTCCTGCCCTTGCGCCCTCGGCTTAGCAACTCCGTTAGCCGTTTTAGTAGGCACTGGTAAAGCTGCGAAGCTCGGCATAATTATTCGAAGTGCCGCCGTATTAGAAGATACTCGCCGTGTCACTCACATCGTTCTGGACAAAACAGGAACGATCACTAACGGTGACCTGTGCGTCGCAAAAATCGTCACCCCAAATGGCAACAAAGAATTACTCATGGATTTGGCTGCAGCCCTCGAATCTCGATCTGAACACCCCATCGCACGAGCAATCAGCAGTTGTGCATCTAACGTCCTCGAGATTAAGAACTTCAAAAATTTTCCAGGCCTTGGAATTGAGGGCGAAGTCGCAGGGGTTTACGCAAGAGTAGGTAAAGCAAATTTCTTTGAAGATATGTTGCCAGAACTTCGCAGCGAAATTGAACACACGGATTCTACTCATGTTCTGGTCGGTCGTGACCAAACAGCAGAAGCCATAATTCTGTTAAGCGACGAGATCCGACCAACAGCCAAAGTGGCTGTAGCAAAACTTAAAAAAATGGGCATCAAGGTAACTCTTCTATCCGGTGACAATAAAAATTCTTGTAACCGGGTTGCTAATAAAATCAACATTTCCAGAGTAATTTCTGAGGTGCTACCAGACGCTAAACAAACCGAAATTTCTCGGCTTCAAGCAACAGGCGACAGAGTCGCCATGGTCGGCGACGGCATAAACGATGCCCCAGCCTTAGCTAAAGCAGACCTAGGCATAGTGATGGGTTCTGGATCAGACTTAGCACACAAATCTGCTTCTCTCATTGTTGTGAATAATGACCTACTAAGCGTCGTAGATGGAATCGCACTTTCTCGGCAGACCATGAAGACCATTAGGGTCAATCTTTTTTGGGCATTTCTCTACAATGTTTTGGCAATTCCCTTAGCAATGTCAGGAATGCTCCACCCGATGCATGCATCGGCTGCAATGGCTCTATCTTCAATTTTCGTAGTCAGCAACAGCCTTCGACTCCGAAGATATGCAGCCTCAAGGTCTTCGACCTTTCACGTGCCAGGGCACAAATCGAACTGACTTCAAGAGAAGCAACCCGCTGCTAGCTCTGGACAACATCAGAAGCTAAAACAAGACGAAAAACCCACTCAATACCCACAGGGCTAGTTCTGAGTCGTAACCTCATTTGTGTGAAGCGCATCACTCAGCAGATTCTCAGCGAAAACGAAGTTCTTGAGAAACTTCGTTCGAAACGAGCCGAACTTGGTTACAGAGCCATGTTCAGTTCATACCTCGGCGGCGTCATCACCGACCCAGCCTTAATGCAAATACCTATAGATGATCATTTAGTACATCGTGGTCATGGCGTTTTCGACACTTGCACACTGGGAAATGGCTACCTATACCGACTAAGCATTCACTTGGACCGGCTTTTGCAAAGCGCAAAACTCGCACGAATAGACCACCCTTGGTCTAAAGCTGAGCTAGCTGAGATCATTACCGAAACCGCTTCTATTTCTGGTGCACAGAACGGTTCAATACGTTATTGGTTAAGCGTCGGACCAGGCGGATTCTCGCCTAGCCCCAAAGAGTGCAAAGAGGCATGCTTCTACTGTATTGTTTTCGATCCCGTTCCCCTAAGCGGCGCATCTGATTCAAAACTGAAAGGAATTCCAGAAGCGACAGTTCGAGGAGTTCCCATGAAACCACCTCTCCTGGCCAAAATTAAATCAAATAACTATTTACTCAATGTGCTCACGCACATGGAAGCAGTCGACTCGGGAGGAACCTTCGGAATTCTGGTAGACGACGACGGTTACGTCGCCGAATCTTGCGTTCTTAACACAGCCTTCGTAGATAAACGGGGGGTACTACGAACACCGCCCTTCGAGGGAATTCTCACTGGCACAACTATCCAGCGTTGTATGGACTTGGCGCAAAAACAATTGATTCCTGAAGGCCTGCTCACAGGATTAGAACAAGCTCCAGTCAAAGCTTCTGACGTAACCGGAGATCAAATTTCAGAAATGTTCGTCTGCGGCGGCGATACCCATATCTACCCGGTCACGTCATGGGATGGAATTCAGGTTGGACAAGGAAAAGTCGGGCCGGCGACACAACGCCTAATCGACTTGGTTGAAGGAGAAGCCGACGGGTCCGTTCAGGGTGACCACAGCGATTACACCAAAATCTATTACAAAGCTTAATATGTGGCTAGAAATAACCTCAGTCCAAAACCTCTCGTCCGACATGCTCACATACCCGCCCCTCAGAATCTCACCTGTATCTGATATCACCGGGCACACGTCAGTGGTTCGTCACCGATCTAAGATTAATTCGTGACAGCTATAAGTGATCCTCGACCTCAGCCTGAAAAATTTCCGACTGATATTCCGATCGTTCGCGTGCGTCAAAAGGAGATAGAAGATTTCACGAAAGCGCTTCGGAATTCAACGGCTCGGGCTATAGACACAGAGACGGTCTACCACCCTGATGCTTTCACTGAAGGCCCTGGGCAGCTCCGAGTAATATCTGCTGCAACAAAATTTGCTGATGGCACTGAAACCGCCTGGGTAATTGACGCAAACGAAATTTCAGTTGAAAGTCTTGCTAACGCTCTCTCAGGTATCACCGCAGATGCATGGAACGCGAATTTCGATTCGCGTGTAATCGACCGAGACATATTTGCGCCAGCTAAAGAATTAGGTCTTCACGTCGAGCCGTTACATTGGTGGGATGCCCAACTAGCGGACGCGTTGCTCTATCAGGGTCTAAGCGGCTTTAACTTCTACCACGGTCTTGCTTGGGCATCAGAATCGTACTTAGGGATTCACGCAGAAGGTAAAGGCACCACACAACTTTCTTACACCGCTGATTCAGCTCTTACCGAACAACAAGTTATGTATGCCGCGTCTGACGCTATCCAAACCATGTGGGTCGCTGAAAAAATCAGGGGTAGGATCAGCCACTCTTCGTTAGATACTATTTGCGAGCTCGAGCAACGGGCTAGACCCTTCCTTGATCAAATGGAACGAGCAGGGTTACCTTTCAACTGGGAAACTTGGCAAGAAGAGCTAACCGCAATGGAGTTGGATCGAAAGGGCGTAGTCACCCAGCTCGCCCAAATGAGCGGAGGTGGCCAAGCCTCACTATTCTCGGAGGCGCTCGAACCATCTTGGAATCCTTCTAGCGAAGCGCAAACAAAAGAAGCACTTAACATCTGGGCTACGCACTATGTGCGACAGTGGGCTAAGGAGCACCTCGGCGAAGATCGTACTCTCCTCCCCAGCGATTCTCTAAATGCTTCAACTCTTGAACAAATTGGTGGTGCAATGTGCGAACTTCTGCTCAGGCATCGTGAGTTAAGCAAAATATTGTCGACTTATGGCGACAACATCAAAACCCATCTCAGATCAGATGGACGACTTCATCCTGAATATTTGCAAGTAGTAGGAACTAACACAGGTCGATTAGCAAGCAGGAACCCGAACGCCCAAAACTTAACACCCAAAATGAAAAGCCATATCCGACCTAAAGAACATGACCGCGTTTTCATACATACTGACCTGTCACAAGCGGAACTAAGGTTCGTAACCCAAGTAGCTTCAGATACTAGTATGCGAGCAGCCTTTCAAAAGGGCGTCGATATTCACGAAGCTACAGCAGAGAGAATGTTTCAAGTTGATATGGCCGAGTTGACCAATACCGATTCTCTGGCTCATGCTGAATTCCGAAATAAAGCTAAGAAAATTAACTTTGGAATTGTTTACGGACAACGCGGAGCCGGGCTAGCTCGAAGCCTTACCCAATCAGGTGTACCCACTTCCACAGAAGAAGGCACAACACTGCTAGATGCCTACTTAACTGCATATCCAGATATCGCAAGTTGGCTAAAGGATCGCGACCAATTCATAGAACAGCTAGCTTCTTCAACACTTGAAATAGATTGGGAATTGACTTTCAAACTCCATTCTATGTTTGGACCCGTCCGCGCCGCACGAAGACAATTCCGAGATAGCTACCGGCGTTGGCCTTCGGCCGAAGAGCTGCTAATCGAACTCAGAGATGACTGGAAACTCGATGAAATAGCTTGGACTCTTTCATTCCACGCTCCGGTCGTCTTAAACCTAGAAGCAGAGCCATATCAATTTTCTTCTCATACTCTCGCCGGCCGCCGTCAACAATTCACTCTCCACACCGAAGGGGTAATAGAAAGATCGGCAACCCGACTTATGCAATCTGACAAAAGTGGGCCGAAACAGGTAAAAGACAAAATCTTATCTCAATACCAAATTTCGCATGCCTCTTCAGCCTCTGAGTATTCCGAAATAGAAACAAAGAGACTCCTAGAAAATCGTTCTTTCAGACGTTCACTAGTCGAGGAAGTTCGCGAGTCAATGGGTGCCGACGCATGGACGCTGCTCCTTGATCAAGCATTGAGAGATGGCATCCGACGATTAGCCAATGCCTACAGAAACGCACCTATACAAGGCGGCGTAGCAGACATAATGCTTGATGCTTACGGGCAACTTTATGAGAAACTGCAAATATTCGATAGAGCAGTCGGAGTGCAAACCGTGCATGACAGCGTAGTAATCGAATGTTCTAGGTCTGAATCTGTTGAGGTTGGACAACTTGTCAAATCAACTCTCGAACAATCCATGGCTCGGTGGTGCCCCGATGTCACTCCATTAGCTGACACTGATATACGTGTCAGCCTTTCTGAGAAGGACATTATTTTTGAGATTGTCTCTTAATTTTTAGTTACTTTTTCTATTAACAAAATTTCTGACAAACAAATTCAAACCGGCCTATTCTCTCAACATGACAATAGAAACTCAAGACCGTCTCGAACTGCACGAACTGCCCGGCCGATACGGCGATGCCATTGATGACCGCAACTGGGATTCGCTCAGAAACATATTCACTCAAGACGCTGTCTTTGATCTCACTGACCTTGGAGCCCCTCGACTAGAAGGAATCGATCAGATCGTCAAATTCATGGATGAAGAAGCGGCTCATCCCAAGACACACATGATGACAAACATTTATGTAGATGAGGTAGGTGAGCAGACAAACATGTTCTTCAGGATCGTCGCTCTCCTCGGCAAAGGTTTTGTCGGCACAGCTTCTTATTACGATGAAGTCGTAAAGACACCATCCGGCTGGCGCGTCAAAAATCGAACTGTCACGATCAAACGTAGAGATAAACGCGACGCAAAAGTTGATCTAAATTCCTAGAGGCACTAGTAAATCAGACTCAGAAATTTGAGTTTCGGCGCAACAATTCCACCTCTAACATTCCCCAAATAGCTACAAATCGACAGTAGCCAAAGACTTCACCGGGGTTTCACCCCGGCCAAAGTAACTCGTTCCATTCGCCGATGGTAACCGCCATGATCAGGCACAGCATAGTGCTGGGTTATTCGGTTATCCCACTGGGCAACACTTCCTGGAGCCCAACGGAACCGGCACTGAAACTCAGGGATGTTCACTTGTTCATACAGCTGGTGACGCAACGGCCTGCTCTCCGCAGCCGTCATACCGTCAATCGTTAGAGTAAAAACTTTGTTAATAAAAATACCCTTTGCCCCTGTCACTGGATGAGTTCGCACAACTGGATGTTTCTGATCCGGATACTTCTCATAAGCTTCATCTTTTTTGTCATCTGAAATCGATGAACCGAATGCCTTCATGTAGGAATGGATAGCGACCTTACCCTCAATTTCATCTTTTATTTTATCTGAGAGCCTCTCGTATGCCATTTCCATATTTGCCCAACATGTGTCTCCACCCCAAGGGGGTAAATGCCTGCCAGCAAGGATAGAACCGGTCGGTGGGCACTCACGAAAAGTAACATCACTGTGCCATTGCTCAGCTGCCTGGAATTTTTCTGGCGTTGACTGCAAAACCAGTATTTCTGGATAATCCGAGTCTTGCGGACTAAATGGATGCACTTCCAACTGTCCAAAAGCTTTTCCGTAGTCAACGTGCTGTGCCTTCGTTAATTCTTGCTCCCTAAAAAATAGAACTTTGTGAGCCATCCAGGCATCATGAACTTCGGCAATAATCTCATCATCAAAGTCACGTAAATCAATACCTAAAACCTCAGCACCAATAGAGCCTGTCACTGGCAGCACCTTGATTCGGTTGTAATCACTAACCGCAGCTGCTTGAACTCGCATCGTCATCTTCTTTAGTTTGAGGTCATCATTCACATCAGTGGCGTCATCTTAGGTCACGATAATCATGGAACCAAAACATTAACTAGCACGGGCCAGTCAGGGCATCAGGACGAAGTGCGACTACGCCCCATCATCTCTTCTCGCGAAGTGAACCAATAAGTTGCCACAGCTAGAAGAGTGACTATTCCCATTAGCACGATCGTGACACGCAATCCAATAACCTCGGCTAAGGCTCCTAACGGAGCCGCCGCTATACCGAATCCTGCCCAAGAAAGCTGCATCATAGACTGGACACGCCCTTGGTGAACAGAATCTGTTTCTGACATGGAGATACTGCTACTAAGCGTTTGGAAGCCTGTAGTGCAAGCTCCAAGTGCAGCTACGACAATGAGTGCAACCCAGTACGACGGACTTAAACCGAAAATTATTACTCCAATGCCAAATCCGATTCCACAAATTACCATGATCTGGCGAGCAACTAAACCCTGCGCTCGAGACGCCACTATCGCTGAAATGGCAACCGCTCCAATAGCCGAAGCGGTGCTCATAAAGCCCACTTCACTATCACCAAGACCAAATACTCCTTCGACTAACGCTGGCATAAAGGCTGTGTAGTTAAAACCGAACATGATCGAGACAACGCTTGTCAGCACTAAACGTTTCAGGTGAGGGCGTTCTCTAACGTATCTGATGCCATCAATAATTTCTTTTATTGGATTTCGTTTCTGTTTAGATACCGGTGGCGATGATGGTAAGCGCAATGCCAAGGCCACGCTTCCCAACGAAAACAAAGCAGCAATAAGATACGCTCCACCGATACCAAATAGTGCTACCCCAGCAAGAACGCCAGCCAACGAAGGAGCAAAAATTCGAGTTGTACTCATCGAAAGCGATGTGAGACTGATCGCGTTTCCGAGCTGTTCTCGACCCACGAGTTCAGCAGCAAACGAAATTCGAGCCGGACCAAATAATCCGAACATTGCTCCCTGTACTGCGCTCGAAACTAGCAGCATCCAAAATTTACCATTACCAGAAATGACTGCTATCCCCATGAACAAAGCGCTCAGGGCTATGAATGCCTGAGCACCTGCTATCAAACTTTTTTTGTTAAATCGATCTGCAGCAACTCCCCCAAGGGGCGTGAATATCAAAAGAGCTAGACCAAACATCAGATAAACCGCACCCAAAGCTCCTTCGCGTTCAGTTAAATCCCAAGCAAGTAAACCCCGCAACAAAAATTGCATTTGGATGCCCATGAACGAACAAACTCCGCTCCACCACAACATCCGAAAAGCAGGCACTCTCAGCGACGCAAAAGTATCTCTATTCGCATCAGATTTAGGTCCGGATTTTCGCATTAGATACGTCACAATACCTCCCGACTAGACCAACCGTGGCAGATCGGCCTACGATCTAGTAGCTACACACCTCTAGGATGTGTAGAAAACAGAACTGGCCAAATAAGAGGAGTAAACCTATGAGAGAAGCTGTCATCGTAGACGCCGTCCGTACACCTGGAGGCAAACGAAACGGCAAGTTACAAGATTGGCACGCAGTCGATCTTGCAGCACACGTACTTAAAGCCATAGAAGAACGAAACGGGCTCAACCCAGAACTTATCGATGACGTTATTATGGGTTGTGTAATGCAAGTAGGTGAACAATCTCTTAATATTGGACGAAATGCAGTCCTGGCGGCCGGATGGCCAGAGTCAGTTCCAGCCACTACGGTCGATCGTCAATGCGGGTCAAGCCAGCAGGCTTTACATTTCGCTGCTCAAGGCGTTATCGCCGGCGCTTATGACATAGTTATCGCAGCAGGCGTTGAAGTGATGACTCGGACCCCTATGGGAGCAAGCGTTGTTAAAGGAATGGGGTTTCCTTTCAGCGACACTATGCAAGGGCGTTACGAAGAAACCGGTCTGCCACCTCAAGGAATAGGCGCGGAAATGATCGCCGATGAGTACGGATTTACTCGGGAAGATTTGGATGCCTTTGGCGCTGAAAGCCAACGCCGAGCAGCTGTCGCTACTTCAGAAGGCCGTTTTGAAAACGAAATCGTTCCTGTACCTGTCGTAGTTGATGGGGAAACAATCATGATGGCCAGAGACGAGGGAATCCGCGATGGCACAACATCCACTACTCTTGGTGCTCTAAAACCGGCATTTAAGGAAGACGGGAAAGTAACTGCCGGAAACTCCTCCCAAATAAGCGATGGTGCATCTGCCGTTCTAGTTATGAGTGCAGAAAAAGCTGCAGAGCTTGGGCTAAAACCGCGAGCTCGATTCCACAGCTTCGCGGTGGCAGGAGCAGATCCAGTAACCATGCTTAAAGGCCCCATACCAGCAACTGAAAAAATTATTGAACGTTCAGGCCTTTCGATCGAAGACATAGACCTTTTCGAAGTTAATGAGGCTTTTGCGTCAGTAGTCCTTGCTTGGCAAAAAGAACATGATACCGATCTATCCAGAACTAACGTAAACGGCGGAGCAATAGCGCTTGGTCATCCACTCGGTTCTTCTGGAACCAAACTTATGGCTACTCTTCTTAATGAACTAGAACGAACCGGCGGTCGCTACGGATTGCAAACAATGTGCGAAGGCGGCGGAATGGCGAACGCAACAATTATCGAAAGGATCGAGTCCTGATGCCCCGAATGAACCTAGAAGAAAGCTCTTCAATAGTAACTGGCGGAGCTTCAGGAATCGGAGAAGCTGCGGCTCGCCAGCTAGCTGCCGCAGGCTCGCGAGTGGTCATTGCTGATTTACAAGAAGAGAAGGGCCAACAAGTTGCATCAGAACTTGGTGGCCTTTTCGTTAGATGCGATGTTTCCAGCCCTGAAGATGCTATGGCTTCAGTTGCAGCTGCCGCAGAAATGGGTCCTCTTAGAGCACTAGTGAACTCAGCTGGTCTTGGTCGAGCATCAAGAACAATCGACCGAAACAATGTGCCTCATGATCTCACCCAATTCGAATTTGTCATTAAAATAAATTTGATTGGATCGTTTAACATGCTTAGTCAAGCAGCAGCAGTGATGGCACAAACCGAGCCCCTGGATGCAGATGGAAGTCGCGGTGCCATAGTCAATATGGCTTCTGCAGCAGCATTCGATGGCCAAATAGGTCAAGCGGCGTACTCCGCGTCAAAAGGTGGCGTAGTAGGCATGACATTGCCTGTCGCTCGTGACTTGGCGGCGACCGGGATTCGTGTTAACACCATCGCTCCTGGTTTAATTGACACTCCTATCTATGGCGAAGGTGAACAAAGCGACCAGTTCAAAGCCCATCTAGGGCAAAGCGTTCTATTTCCAAAGCGACTCGGTTACGGCGAAGAGTTGGCGTTTATGGTGATGGAGTGTCTGACCAATCCATACATGAATGGTGAAACCATTCGTTGTGATGGTGGGATAAGAATGCCGCCGCGTTAAAAACTAAGACTTTGGGCTCAAAATATGCTCAAAGCGAATTCAAAAATGATTTTACAGTTTCATTGAATGCCGCAGGTTGTTCCTGGTTCGCTAGGTGGCCTGCGGCATTTATTTCTTTCAAGACTGATCTACTTATTCCATCCGCCAAAATTCTCGATGCTTCGGGTGGAGTGACGATGTCATGAGCGCCGTAGACCACAAGTGTCGGAGCCTTCACGTTCTTTAACATATCGCTATGGTCAGTATCTGCCATGGAGTCACAAGCCCAGGCGTAACCTGGCATCCGAATCGAATCAGCAAATAACTGTTCAACTCTCTTCAAGACCTCGACGTCCGTTCCTGGAGCAACCAATAAGTGCGAGCGCTCTTCCGCGAATGCTGTTGCGCCCTTCTCCTCTAGGACTAAGGCTCGGCCCCGCATCAACTTTGCCTGCGAACTTGTAGTTCCTGACCCAACGCTTGAATCTGCCAATATCAACCCAGAAACCAATTCCGGATATCGCATCGCTAGACGGGTGGCAGTCACACCACCCCATGAGACGCCAAGGACAATGGCTTTTGAATAACCAAGTTCCCGTATTAATTCTGCGGCTGAGTCTGCCCAACCTGACAAACCAGGCGCATCTGACGGATCTGGAGAATACCGATACCCCGGCGCATCCCACGCAACCAAACGATATCCCGCTTCGTCGGCTAATATTCGCTGGTCCAGAAACGCATCGGCACAAGATCCGATTCCATGTAGGCATAAAAGTAACGGCCGATCTTCTGAACCGTGAGACCAATAAAAAAGTTTTCTAGCAGGAAGACCCACTGTCACACTCTCGCCTTAGGGGTCGGCAATCCAGCAATTTCAGAACGTGTTTTATAGATACAGCCGCCTAGATCTGTGGCTCCCCCAGTGACGACGTATAAGTCTCGCATATCAGACCCACCAAAACATAAACTTGTCACCATAGGGTCCGGAATACTTATAGAAACATCAGGAGTGCCATCAGGAAGGTACCGTTGGACTCTTCCACCTTCCGCCAACGCCACCCAAACGCCACCCTGAACATCAATTGCTAAACCGTCTGGTACGGCGCCACGCTCTTCAACAAAAGACCGTTTATTTACCACTGAATCCCCTTCAACATCCGACATCCAGACCCGTCCGGGGATACTGTCTGAGTGGTAGAGCGTCATTCCATCTGGAGAAAAACCGATACCGTTCGTAAGCTGAACTCCATCATAGATTTCAGTCGCGTCTCCATTTAATTCGAGCCTCCAAAGCTCACCTGCCTGCCGCTCTTTCGCGTCGCTGAAAGGATCAGAGCGCAGCGAGCCAACATAGACACGCCCTACAGCATCGGTGTGGAGGTCATTAAACCCAGGGAACCCTGGATCAAATAATATTCGCGAGTCTCCATCTTTAACTAGTTGAATGTTTCGCCCACCAACGACAAGGCCTCCATTCTCATGAAATACCATTCCGCCGACTCCGCGCCGTTTAGGAATGACCACCTCAATTTCACCTGAGGGCTTTCTCAGCCGCACTCCCCCATTTGGAACATCAGAAAAGTACAAATTATCATTTTCGTCTACACGTGGACCTTCTATTAAACCCCAACCAGATGAGAGTAACTCTAGATCTGCACTCAACGTTGCCCCTTTTCTCTATCTCGACTTCATTAATGTTCACGATCTACAAAATATTTACAAAATTCAGCTAGACCACAAGTGGCGTCTCCTTCTCTTTCGGAGAACAACCGCTATTAGCCCTGTTCACTCATCTATTTGCCACCAACGTAAAACCATCATAATTTTCGCTCGCGACCTTATTGCAACGTCTCACATAACCTGGAAAACCGAGCAACGGCATAAAAACGCGCGTTTTTCCGGGAACATTCGCCCCTAGGTACCAAGAATTACAAGACGGGAAAAGCGTTTTATGAGCTATCGCATTGACATGTTCTACCCAATTAGCTTCTGCCGGTACAGTCGCTTCAATTGTCTTATGAGCTGTTTCGTCCATCCAGGCGATACAGTCGCTGATCCATTCAACATGTTGTTGGATAGACACAATCATATTTGTTAGCACTGACGGGCTTCCTGGACCCGAAACCATGAACATATTTGGGAAGCCGGGCACGCTAAGGCCAAGATAAGTTCTCGGTCCAGCCGACCATTTATCTCGTATCGATAAGTTTGAGCGTCCTCTAATATCAACTTTTAAGATCGACCCAGTCATCGCATCGAAACCAGTAGCAAAGATTAAGACATCAACTTCGTAAGCATTGTTAGTAGTTTTTAAACCTTCTGACGTCACTCGTTCAATATTGTCTTCCGAGACGTCAACCAAATGAACATTGGGCCGATTAAAAGTCTCGTAGTAACCACTATCGATAACGAGTCTTTTGCAGCCAATAATGTGCTCAGGGCTAAGTTTTTTAGCTGTCTCAGGATCGGTTACGATATTTTCAATTTTGCTTCGTACGAACTCAGCTGCGTAGACATTAGCACTTTCATCAAGTATCAGGTCAGCGTACGATCTCATAAAAGAAGTCCCACCGCTTTCCCACCAGCTCTCAAAGCTGGCTGCACGGTCCTCCTCTGATGCTTCGTGAACTGACTCTTTGCTTTGCGGTAAATTTGCACCCAACGCTGCAGGCATGGCAAAATTTTCGTCCCGAAACTCCTTGTATCTGTCTTTAGTCTCTCGCACCTTCGCAGGATCCAGTTTCTCATTTCGTGCTGGCACCGTGTACTGGGCTGTTCGTTGAAAAACAGTTAGCTCAGCGCATTCTTGAGCAATAACTGGTATCGCCTGCACCGCCGATGACCCAGTTCCAATTATCCCAACGCGTTTTCCAGCTAAATCAACGCCCTCTTTCGGCCACTGCCCCGTATGCACAACTTCACCACGGAAATCTTCTATGCCATCCATGTCTGGCGTGTTCGTAGACGAAAGGCAGCCAGTAGCCATCACAAAAAATCTGGCTGTTACTAACTCGCCGCTATCGCTTTCAACCACCCACTTGTCTGTTGTCTCATCGAAAACAGCCGACAAGACGCGCGTGTTAAAAGAAATATCTTTCCTTAAGTCAAACCTGTCAGCTACATGGTTTGCATATTTCAGAATTTCTGGTTGTCCTGAATACCGTTCTGTCCATTCCCATTCCTGTTGCAACGCTTCATCAAAACTGTAACTGTACTCAAGGCTTTCTACATCACATCGAGCACCCGGATAGCGGTTCCAATACCAGGTACCACCGACTCCTGAACCGGCCTCGATAACGCGAACCCCGTAGCCCATTTTACGAAGGCGGTGAAGCATGTACATTCCAGCAAACCCCGCGCCGACAACGACAACATCTTTTTCTTGTTCGTCTTGCAAAACTTTTTCGGCCATGGTGATAAACCATAACCACCGATTTGCTCTTCAGTTCGTTTTTATCGAAGTTTCAAGGGAAAGCCAACCCGGTCGAACAAGTCCTCAACCATCCGTAAAGTAAGGCCCCAAACGACTCTTTCAGAATCAATCTGGATACCGGGCCACAACTGATTACCCAACGGCGGGTAGGCATATTGGATATGCCGAGATCGATCAAACAAATTTTCTACCGGAACCCAAACAATTGCAGCTACTTCATGATTCAAGCTCGTAGTGAAATCTTGTTGGTCGTACCAGTATAGATACGGAGTCACTAATAATTTTTGGGAGCTACCTTTTGGGCCGCCTTCTTGGTCGCTTAAACAACCTAAAGTCATTGTTTGATTTAGGTCGAATCCTATTTCCTCTAGTGTTTCTCGTCGTGCCGTATCTAAGGAACTTTTATCTTTTAATTCGGTTCTCCCACCAGGGAAAGCCATCTGACCTGACCATGGATCACCGTCCTTAATAGCTCTCTCAATAAACAACACTTCAGGTCCTTTTTCACCTAAACGCAACACAGCTGCCACGGCCGCAGTTGGTCCCAAATGATTATCGTCGCGCCGCTCATCGAGAAAAGTTTTCAACATTAAAGGATTGAAGACGCTTTGCACAAGTATTTAGGGTACGTGGGCATCTATGGTCAAGATATGCCTGGTTTAGAAAAAAACGAATTTGATTTATTTCTCACAAAAGTCATTCGCTTCCGCGATGAGGCAATTACGCCTCATGTTCTCGAATGGGAAAATAACAGAGTATTCCCCAGTTCAGCTCTCACACAAGCAGCCACTGAACTTGGGCTTCTTGGAATGGAGATAGAAACAAACTCTGGTGGCCTCGGCCTCACGTTCGAACAAAAATTACGCGTCCTCGACGAGATATCAGAAACCTCTATGCCCTTCGCTTTTAGCCTTGTGAATACCCATAACGTGGCAGCGCGAATAGCCCGACAGGGTTCAGACAAGCACAGAGAATTATTTCTCAATGATCTAATTACGGGTACTCGATTTGGTTCGACTGCTCTCACAGAGCCATCCGCGGGAAGCGATTTTGGTGCGATAAAGACGTTAGCTACGCGCACCAACGGTGGCTGGCTTCTAAGTGGCGAGAAAGCTTGGATCACAAATGCAGCTGCGTCAGATGTGATAATCATTTACGCCCAAACCGAGAAAGATGCTGGTGCCCGCGGAATAGCATCGTTTTTGGTTGATGGAACCCAACAGGGCTTTAGCCGGACAGAGCCTTTCGCTTTAATTGGTGGCCATGCAATCGGAACTGGGGGATTCCGTTTAGATAACTATTTCTGTCCAGATGAGGATACTTTAGCTCCGGCAGGAGAAGGATTTCTGGCAGCACTCTCAAGTATCAACGAAGCTCGAACCTACGTCGCTTCGATGTGTTGCTCTATGGTTAGGTTCGCGTTACGAAAAGCTGTCATTTACGCTTCTACACGCAAAACTTTCGGACACACTCTGCTCGAGCACCAGGGTGTCGCTTGGTCTCTCGCCAACGTAGCTAACCGACTCGAGGCTGCATCGTTACTCACGGAGAAAGCCATTTCAACAATTTCTACTGGTAACTCTAAGCAAGCTATTCTTGCCGCGTCACACGCCAAGAAGTTCACATCTGAGATGGTCGAGCCTGCCCTCGTAGCTTGCATCCAGTCAATGGGAGCAGAGGGACTGCGAGAGGAGCATCTTTTGGGACACCATATGTCAGCCGCCCGGATAGCTAACTACGTAGATGGTTCAACTGAAATACAAACTGAACGAATCTCCAAATCTCTTCTCCAAACATACGGAACTTAGATTTCGTAACCAGAGAGCACCCTAATGAGTTTCAAAAATAATGCCGATCAGTCCGAGCTTCGATAATAATGTAATAAGGCGTATCGCCCCTCTTTCCAAATAGTGCCCATTAGTCAAACTTTCTGCGAGGATGTACGGATGAGCGACCCCAAGCCGGCGACAGAAAAATCAGCTTATTTAAACCGATTAGCTCAGGGGAAGCTTTCTTTCGATGACACAGCGGACTTCGCTAGAGCTCGTCAAGGGTTTATTACTTCGATACCTGGTGGACGGATCGAATCAGATAATCAAACTATTTGGGACTCTTCAGCTTACGACTTCCTTAATGAAGACACTCACGCTCCGAACTCAGTGCACCCAGGTTTATGGAGACAAGCGCAACTCAACACGATTCATGGCCTTTTCGAAGTCTGCGAGGGTGTCTGGCAAGTTAGGGGCTACGACATTTCAAACTTGACCCTGATAGCAGGAAAGTCTGGTTGGATTCTGGTCGATGTGCTCACTACGGCGGCGACTGCTTCAGCTTGTCTCGCTCTAGCCAATCAAACCCTTGGAGAGCGACCAGTTGTCGCAGTCATTTACACGCACTCTCACGCAGACCACTTCGGAGGAATAAAAGGCGTCACAACTGCTGAAGAAGTGGCGACTGGAAAAGTAAGGATTATCGCACCAGAAGGTTTCCTTACTGAAGTCGTTAACGAAAACGTAATAGCTGGACCCGCGATGACACGTCGGGCGCTCTATCAATTCGGGCTATTCTTGCCTCCTGGCGAACGCGGACACATCGACAATGGTCTCGGTAAGGCAATACCTTTCTCTCCTTCGGGCCTTATAGCACCAACCGAAACGATCGCTTCAACCGGTACTGAGTTAACTGTCGACGGAGTTCGAATAGTTTTCCAAAACACTCCTGACGCCGAAGCCCCAGCTGAAATGAATTTTTGGTTTCCTGATTTGCGCCTCTTATGCATGGCCGAAAACTGCACCCATAACATGCATAACCTCTACCCCATTAGAGGGGCACAGACCCGAGATGCCTTAGCTTGGTCGAAATATATTGATGAGGCACTCAACCTCTGGGGAGATAACAGCGATATTTTGTTCGCTACACATCATTGGCCAAGATTCGGTAACCAAGACGTAAAAGAATTTCTTACTTTGCAACGCGATTTATACCGTTGGATCCATGACCAGACAATGCGGCTAGCCAACCTTGGCTTTACTCCGACCGAAATAGCAGAGCGCATGAGCCTACCGAGTTGTTTCTCTAACGAGTCTCACGTGCAGGGCTACTACGGCACTCTCTCACACAACGCAAAATCTGTGTACAACAAATACCTCGGATGGTACGACGGCAACCCAGCAAACTTAAATCCTCATCCACCAGAAGAAAGCGGTAGCCGATACGTAGAGTTCATGGGAGGTCCCAAAAAGTTACTGGAACAAGCACATTTATCATTTGCATCGGGTGACTATCGTTGGGTAGCTCAAGTAGTGAATCACTTGGTCTTTGCAGACCCAAATAATCTCGAGGCTCGAAGCCTTCAAGCGGATGCTCTCGAACAGCTGGGTTATCAATCAGAATCGGGGACATGGCGCAACGCATACCTGTATGGTGCCCAGGAACTAAGAACTGGTTCCCTAAAAAGCGGAAGTGCCGCAGGCCGTCAGCTAGCGCATGCGATGACTGCTGAACAATTATTTGACAGCCTCGGCGTTCGCATCGACGGAGAACACTTAGCTGGCCTCGATGAGCGAATTAACTGGTACTTCACGGACCTAGATGAGAATCACGTCCTCGGGCTTAAGAATTGCACAATTAATCATTCTTCACACACAACGGAGATCAAAGCAAGCGTCTCAATCGACATTAGTCGCGAGGTATTTGCCAACATTTTGGGAGGGATCACATCATTCG
>PCCJ01000109.1 GCA_002731665.1 Actinomycetota bacterium
AACTAAATTACCTAAGGATTTGGACATTTTTGTCCCCTGGTACGCAACTAGTCCGGCATGAATCCAATACTTCGAACAAAGCTGCCCTGTTGTTGATTCACTCTGCGCTATTTCGCACTCGTGATGAGGGAATACCAAATCCCCTCCTCCGCCATGTATATCTATTGTCTCTCCTAATGCTTCCATGCTCATAGCTGAGCATTCAATATGCCATCCTGGCCTTCCCGGACCAAATACTGATTCCCATTTGGGTTCATCTTCAGCACTCGGCTGCCAAAGGATAAAGTCCAAAGGATTTCTTTGATTCTCGCTATCAGGATTACCACCACGTTCTCGCGCTAGAGCAACCATCTCTTCCGGTGTGTACCCTGAAAGTTTTCCATACTCAGGGAATGTAGATACATCAAAATAAGTAGTCCCCTCTACCTCATAGGTGTGACCGGCGCTCTGAAGTTTTTTTATCAATCTAAGCATTGCTTTTATTGACTCGGTAGCCCGAGGCTCGTGTGCAGGATCAACCGTGTTCAAAGCCTTCATATCGTCTTTGAATCGATTCATTTCCATCTCCGCTAGTTCGAGAAAATCGATTCCGAGTTCACGGGCTTTCGGCAGGATACTGTCGTCTACATCAGTGTAATTTCTTACTAGTTCCACTTCATGACCAATATCTTCCAGACGACGAATTATTAAGTCATAGGTCAGGTACGTGGCTGCATGACCAAGATGTGTTGAGTCGTACGGCGTTATACCGCACACGTACATTTTCACTCTCTGATTTAAGTTCAGGTCGATCACGTCCTTGCTGGCCGTGTCGTAAAGACGCATAGTCAAAATTCAGTCACTCTCTTCGGTTCAGAGCCAACTGTCGAAAGCCGCTCGCTTCGAAAACACAATAGGGCCACTCAGCCGATGAAACATTGTTTACAGGCTGTTAAGTGTTCGAGCTATTGGGTACTCTCGCCTTTAGTGGGTGTAGACGATGATAAGGCAATGCTCGAAAAAATTAAGGGCTTTAGGGCACGGCGTCTCTTAACGCCCTTAGACCAGCAGTATTTAGATCTTTTATCCGAAGAAATAGCTTCTATCGGTTCCGAGCCAGTCCGGTACGTGGGAGAACTTTTCAGTCGACATCAAATAGTTTTTGTAGGTCAAGGGACTCCCAGCCGAAAAACTGGTCTGTTTTTTCAGGAGTTAGTACCAAAATTATTAGCGGCCGGGGTGAAAAATATTGGTGTCGAATGGGCATGTGTTGAGGATCAAAGCTTGTTAGATGCTTTGGTACGTGCAGATTTCTTTGACGAAGACTTAGCTCGAACAGCGCTTTTTAGGTGGGGGGTAAGACATCACTTTGCCTACATTGAATATCTTGATCTGTTTCGAGCTGTCTGGGCTATTAATCGGAGTCCCTCAAATAATGATCAGGTCTTCAGAATAGTCGCTTTGGATTATGACATTGAAGTAACAGCAGTTACGTCTGAAGCAGATTTAACGTCACCATATGCATGGGAACACCTACGCCCTAGAGGATCTTCAGGACGACATATGGCCGAGATCATCCTTCGAGAATTCGTGGATACAGGGGAGAAAGCTTTAATCATCACGCGAATTGCGCATGCTGTTAGCCGACTACGCAGAGTTCCGCATCATCTAGAAGACAACATCGACTCTGAAATACTCAACGATCGGGTCGTGGGCGCAGCTAATCATGTCTATTCGGTAATCGCAGACCGTGCTGCCACTGTCCTAATACATCAACCCTTACCAGCTGATGGTCTTTACGGCGACTACACCCTTCCGGGCGACGGTTACATAGATGCTGTTTTCGCCGCGCCTAATAGACCGAAGTTTCCAATCGCTTTTAATGTAAACTTCGGCTCGATCAGCAAGATACCTTGCTCGACATCCCTAGACGGTGGTGATCTCGCTGCTGTGGCACATGGCTGGATTTTTTTGGAGGCTCCTTCCCAACATGCAGCGCCAACTCCTCTGCCCGATCGCGTCAACGAGTCCAATATCGCTGAGGCTCGCCTATATTCTTTAGAACCATCTTTGCGTCAAGCTTCCTCAACCCAAAAAGACTTCACCGCTGCTTTGTTTTCTGCTGCCGCAGAGGCCGAACTCGGATGGACACAAATTGTTTAACAAACAGATTGGCTAGCCATGGGCGACCACAACGAAAAGAAACAAACGAACAGCGGGTCGGCCTCTCATTCAGTCGCTTTGAAAAAACCGGCACTCTACATTTCTGATTTGTGCCAATCTCACCAAGTTGTCCTTCTCGGCGATCAAATAGGTGTAACCCAACACCTCGATTTTTTGGCGTCGCTAATCCCATCTCTTTATGAGTGCGGAGTAACACATTTAGCCTGGGAATTCACTAATAGCCGCTGTCAAGGTGTCTTAGATCAATTGTTGAATGCGCCTGAATGGGAGCAGAACACTTGCTCTGAAATTTTTGCTGATCTGTTAGGAGTCGGCTTCAGCTACCGTGAATACGCTAATGTTTTGCAAGCTGTCTGGCGCTTTAACAAATCGTTGACAAGCGGCGTTCCATTTCGCGTAATCGCTCTTGGTCTACCATCTTATGTGGAGGATCCTAATCTTCTAGATGGAAGATCTGCTGCCGAACTCCAACTTCGGAACTGGTGGATGGGTGGACATTACCGAGACATGACCGCTTTCCACATGATTAATGTCCTTACCAACGAGGTACTACGACATGGGCAACGTGTGGTTGTTTATGCCAACGCAGATCAAACTACAACCAAGTTTATTCAATGGATAGATGGTGTTGCCACAACCACGTTGGGGAATTTACTTCACCGGTGGATGGGCGAAGGAGTTCAACGTGTTCTTTTTCATGGAGCTATATCAGAAGGCGCATTAAACAAGCGAGTAGAAGACCTAATCGCCACATCTCCCGAAAAGCCCGATAATTTCGGCATTCAGCTCAATGCATCCACACTGGGCAATGTTGCCGTCAACGAACTCACGGGGTCTTGCAATGGAGTCGAAACATCTTTTCGATTGCAAGACCTGGCAAACGGCTACCTGTATCTCGCAAACGTAGAGGACTGGCAACCCTGTCTCTTGTCAGAGAATTTTTTAAATGCCAGCAACTACGTTAGCATCGAATCCCGGTATCGAGCCTTAGACCCACGAGAGAATCGTTACAGCATGAAAGAGCTCGAAACAGTGCGGCGCGAGGGGCAAGCGAGACTCAGCGAAAACTGGCCTTCCATTTCTCAAGATGACGAAGTACCAGTCGCATCCAAAAAAGGATTTTTTCGCCGTCGTGTCTAATAGAAAGCTCCCTAAATTACAACCTTCAGCTACTTGTGACATGGTGATTGCGTGAGCGAATTTATTCTTGGAGTTGATCTTGACGGAGTTTGCGGTCAACATACTGAAATTTTTCGTCACCTAGTTGCTCATGAACTAGGAATTGAAGAGGAGTCGCTCCCTCTTCAGCGCAGCTGGGACTTCCGCGAGTGGAACTTCTCTGATGGAGATTTCGAACGACTTCACCGGACAGCAGTGCTAGAACACAGAATGTTTAGGGACATGGAAGTAATGCCAGGATGCGCCGAAGCCTTATGGCGGCTCTCTGACGCAGGCATCTGGATCCGCATCGTTACGCATCGCCTGTACGTCAATTGGGGTCATGCTATTGCGATCGCCGACACAGCGGACTGGCTTGATCGTCACCGAATTCCATACAGGGATATCTGTTTCTTAGGCGACAAGCCTGATGTAGCGGCACATGCATATATAGATGATGGGCCGCACAATATAGTTGCGCTTCGCAACGCTGGCCATAACGTGATTACGTTCGATCAACCTTACAATGGCGATATCGACGGGCCAAGGGTCGCAAACTGGGCAGAACTTGAGGAAGTTGTTCTTGATCTAGCTGCAGAATTTCGTGGATCAGTTCCACAGCAATTCCCAGGTATTGACGCCGGGTCTCAGCGTCTCCCACTTCGAACCAAGGATGAATTATGAGCGAAAAAATAGCTGATCCAATTGATGCCGCAACAGTGGTGGTTGCCCGCGACACCGACAGTGGCATTGAGGTGCTAATGCTCAGGCGGAATTCTCGCATCTACTTTGGGGGAATGTGGGTTTTCCCTGGCGGACGAGTAGACCCAGAGGATCGAGAAATCGGAGACAGCGGAATTATTAACTGCGATGGCCTAACCCTTACTGGATTTCGTATCGCTGCGGTTCGAGAAGCGAGTGAGGAAGCGGGCATAGATCTTAGCGGTGCTAATCTTTATCACTTTGCCCACTGGCTTCCCCCTGCTGTTCGCCCTAAAAGATTTTCAACGCACTTTTTTTTAGTTCAAGCGCCTATGGGCCTCGGCGAAATATCTATTGATAACGGTGAGATCACCGAGCACAAATGGATAACGCCAGCACAAGCTCTTCAACAAAGATCAGAAAACGAGATCGAAATAGTTACCCCTACTTTCGTAACCCTTGATTGGTTGCAAAAATTCGAAAACGTGGATGAAGCGATAACCGCTATTGATCATCCAATTTGTTTTCACACTCACATCAAAGAAGTCACGGGCGATGATCCCGGGATGATTGCCTTCTACCCCGGTGATATTTCCTACGAAACTTTAGATGCTTATGCAGATGGCCCGCGCCGTCGATGCTACATGTTGAAATCAGGTTGGTGGTGGGAGGAACATAATGGCAAAAACGAGGGCCCTTCTCCTAAATTAAATTAGTCCGGCAGGCTAATGATCATGGCCATGCGGCCGCGCCGCATACGAGACACAGCGGCCAGAAATCGCCGACTTTTCTACTATAGACCCGTCAATGACTGAGCTTTCAAGTGCTGCCAGCCAACTCTCATAGTAACTCCAGGCCTCGCTACCATCCTTCAAACTAAGCTCTCTAGCGGCCACTTCGACTATCAAATTCTTTCGAAAAAAATCCCACGATAGCGCCTCCGTCTCAGCCAAAGCTACCGCCAATCCAAAAGCTCGAGCTTCCCAAGGTTCCCGAAAAACAAGCTCACCATTTTCACGAGGAGGTTCAACATTAGATCCTTCTAATGACGATATCGAATTCATAGGGTCTTAGCCCTCGCTACACCAATCATAGAATCACGCGTTACCAACCCTGCTAACGCAGGAACAGAAAGCTTCTCGGTTCCACTGGGCCTCTCGGGTAAAACTAAAAACCGAGTCTCAGAGCTGCTGTCCCAGACCTGTAGCTTTGTTTCTTCATCGAGATGCAATCCCATTTCAGCAAGTACTTTTCGCGGTTCCCGAACCACTCTCGATCTATATTCAGGACTTTTATACCAAGCAGGAGGCAACCCTAATAAAGCCCACGGATAGCAAGAGCAGAGGGTGCACACAACTACGTTATGCACACCCGGCTCATTCGCTTTCACTTCAACATGCTCAATTTCAGCACCTGAGATATTTTCTTTGATTAGAACATCATCAGCGTCATCTAGCAGTCGACTTCGAAACTCTGAGTCAGTCCAGGCACGAGCAACCAATTGAGCACCAATCATCGGGCCGACATCTGTTTCGAATTTCTGGATCAGGTTATCTATTCGAGAACGATCGACCAGACCCCTTTCCACCAACAAATCTTCTAACGCCTCAATCCGAATTTTCGGCGAGCGGGCACCGTAGGTATGATCATTGCTCACGTTGGCTCCTAATTCTTCTTCACTCGTGACAGATAATTTTCGTATAAATCAACATGGATTTTGATTGACTTTTCACTTTGGCTGCCCCATAGAACTTCTCCGTCAAATCCGACGCAATACACGTGTTGAGGTCTTTCTCCTAAACCATGTGCACTCGAGTCCGGTAGAACTTCTGCCGGATGAATCGCAACGATGCGACCCTGTTTCCCAGCGACGTAGGCTGGCAGTCGAGTGTGCCCCTTTTGATGTGTCTCAGGCGCTAGTACTAGTTCGCCCACTTCGAAACGCGGTAGGTTTGGTAATTCGCGGCGAACCGTTCTAGCCCCCGGGATTTTTACTCCTACATCATCTGGTAGAAGATTTAAATTCTTTTTTTCTATTGGGCGAGCTCGACTTGCCGGCCCAGTACCTTCCAACGCACCAAGAACCTGGTCTAATTCGCCTTTTTCCAAATAGCCATATTCCTCTAGAAGAAGCTCAGAGACAGCTTCCCACCTCCCAAAGTAACCTCCATGCTTAAAGTAATCGTCTTCGGCAAGGCGCTCGATCGCATACCGCATTTCCCCGGGACGTTGAGCTGTAATACGGAGAACTTGAAACAGGACTCCAAAAACACGACGTTCCCATTCATAGTGGAAAACAGGTTCTTCTGGATCATGCAAGATCGGCCCATAACCTAAATCGCCGCCAATATCGTGAACTAGTCCTTCGTTCATATCAAACCTTTTCAACTAGCCAATATTTTAGCCACTATACCCAATCGCAAGATTTCTTCGGCCCAGAGATACTTGGCGTGAATTATGCGAGCCCCTGATGATCCAACGAGAAAGTATTATCGAAAATCATTTTTAATGGCCTGCTGTTGCTCCGCCATCAACGGTATAGATACCCCCGTTTATGTAACTAGCGTCTTTCGAACACAAGAAAGCCACGAGAGAAGCGACTTCGGATGGCTCGCCATAACGGCTGAGCGGATTTCGAGACGCCAACTCTTTCCTGACTATTTCTGCTTGCTCACCACCAAATCCCGACTCAATACTTCTCATCATCCTTGTTTCAATCGGGGATGGACACACTGCGTTAACTCGGATCGCTTTAGGACCAAGCTCCAATGCGGCAGTTTTAGTTAAGCCTACAACAGCATGCTTGCTAGCAATATACGCTGACATTCCTGACGCTCCTCTCAGACCAGCGCTTGATGCCGTGTTTACAATCGCCCCGCCGCCAGTGAGGATCATGGCTTGACTAGCGTGTTTAATTCCGAGCCACACACCGCGAACATTAACGTCAAGCACTCGATTGAATACTTCTTCCGGGTATTCAATAATATCTGCGACACTTCCTTCAATCCCTGCATTATTGAACAAGCAATCTACTCGGCCAAATTCCTGAATAGATGCATCAACGTATGCTCGTACTTGATCAGAGTCACTACAGTCAGCTTCGAACAAAAGAATATCTTGCCCGTACGCTGCTAGCTCGGCAGCAACACTATCCAAATTTGAATTTTGTAAATCGACCGCTACGACTCTGGCTCCCTCAGAAGCAAACCGATGACAAGCGGCAAGGCCGATGCCGGCCGCAGCTCCAGTTACAATCACTACTTTATTTTCGAAACGCATAACCAAAGCTTCGCGCATCTTGCAAGCATTGTGGCTTTAGAAGTGCAAGAATCTATCTATGGCAAATCCCGACGAAGTTGTAACCAGGTTTATAGAAGCTATCGAAAGACGAGAACTAGACACAGCAATGAATTTCGTGACCGAAGATTGCTTCTACGACAACGTGCCCATCGGGTCTATGACCGGCAAAGCTAAGATGACAGATTTTTTAAGCGGACTTTTGAAAGGCCCTGGCCCAGTTGAATTTGAAGTGATCCGCCAAGCTTCAAGTGGTAACACGGTTATGAATGAGCGCATTGACCGTTTTACTACCGGAAGCGGAAAGAAAATAGAGCTACAGGTCATGGGAGTCTTCGAAGTAGAAAACGATCTAATCATGTTCTGGCGCGACTACTTCGACAATGGCATGTTTATGAAACAACTCAAAGGTTGAAGTCATTAAGGTAGAATCGATATTGCGTCTGTGATAGACGCAATATAACGTAAGGGGAAAATTCTATGGTAGCAGTAGTCGAATTTCTAGATCCCCGGGGAGAGCCGGAAACTATTCCTGAGCCATACGGTCTCAGCCTCGATCTTGGGACCACTCATACCATTGGTCTAGTTGCTAACGGGTTTCCAGGGAGCGTGCGCTTTCTAGATCATATCGAAAAAGCATTGGCACAAGAAATTCCTTCAGCTTCATTTGTGAGGTACGACAAGGGTGATGCCTCCAGTGTTCTGTCAGCTTCAGCGCTCGAAAATATCCAGGCTGAGTGCCAAGCGATAGTAGCTGCCTACGGCCATTGAGGCAGTTGCACTTCTGGCACCGTGCGTGACAGCATTCTTACAGCTCGACTCGGAATTCCGGCCGTGGCATTAGTTACCGAAGCCTTTTGGCCTCAAGGTAACTTTGTTGCAAACTCGACCGGGATGCCAGATATTCCGCGCGTGAAACTGCCACATCCGATAGCTGGAAGCGGAGAAGATAATATGAGCAAAGTTGCTACAAACGTTGCCCCGAAAATAATTCAGTTCTTGGCTAATAAGAACGGTTTAAATTAACTCACATGTTCGATGCCAAATCCGAAAATGATGCTCTCGAGAGTCTCCACCAAATGGGATGTACCGATGGCCTTCCTGTAGTCGTGCCAACACCTGAGCGAGTCTCAAGAATGGCTCTCGCTACGGGACTTGATCCTGATCTCAATTTAGGGATCATGGGGCCTATGCATGGTGTCGCTACCGTAGAAAAAGTAGCCGTAGCGGCAGTAATGGCTGGTTGCACACCTGACCACGCACCCATTGTTGTCGCAGCAATTCGTGCTGTCTGCAAACCCGAATTTGATTTAACCGAGATGCAAAGCACAACTCATTGCACGGCACCATTAGTTATTGTCACGGGAGCGGCGAGATACTCATGCGGTCGCGTAGCTTCAGGTTTCGGAGCGCTTGGCCCAGGGCATCGCGCTAATGCCTCGATAGGGAGAGCTTTACGGCTTGCGATGCTTAACATTGGTGGAGCACGTCCTGGTACTTCTGATATGTCGCTCCACGGACATCCCGGCAAATTTACTTATTGCATTGCTGAAGATGAAGAGAACAGTCCTTTCCCCGGACTACACACCTCGTTTGGGTACGAAGCTGACCAAAGTGCTGTAATCATTACCGGCGCAGAAGCACCACATTCAACAATGTTTAGCGGTGATGCAGATGATCCCGCTTCGATAGATTGCCTCCTAAATGTTATCTCCATGGTCATGGCAAATCCAGGAAGCAACAACGTTCACCTGCGCGATGGTTCTTTTTCCATCATTCTGAATCCTGATCACGCAGAAATTATAAAACGAGCAGGTTTAACTCGAGAAGACACGCAGTCAGAGCTAACAAGAAGAGCCACCATTTCAGTTGGCACTCTCAGAAAAGTGGGCTCAAAATTTTCAGTTCGAGATGATCAAAACGACGACGAGTTAGTTCAGGTACTCAAGGACCCGAGTAAAATTATTTTGTTTCAAGCGGGTGGTAGTGGTCTCTACACCATGGTAATGCCATCTTGGTGTGCTGGGCCGCACAAAAATGCTGTTGTCCATGCAGAGATAGAACTCGATCAAGCCTGTGAGATTCCGGCTATGACACTACAATGAATTCATGATTGATGAGCGACCTCATGGTGGATTGTGGCTAGAAGAACTTACTCCAGGGCTCATAGTCCGTCACCGTATACGCAGAACCGTAACCGAAACTGACAACATCATGTTCACGACGATGACGATGAACCCTGCTGCACTTCATCTAGATTTCGATTACGCCGAAAAAGAAACTCAGTTTGGGCAACCCTTAGTCAACTCGATGTTTACCGCAGCTCTCATAGTCGGAATTTCGGTACACGAAACAACGCATGGAACAACCGTCGCTAATCTCGGGTTCGACAGCATGAACTTCCCAGCACCAGTATTTCATGGTGACACCCTAAGGGTTGAAAGTGAAGTAATTTCATCTCGAGAATCAAGCAGCAAACCTGATCAAGGGACTGTCTTATTTGAGCATCGAGCGCAT
>PCCJ01000026.1 GCA_002731665.1 Actinomycetota bacterium
CGCTACTCACATTTTCTCCATCTCGCCAAAAACACCTAGGGTGGTTACCTTACCTCACTCTAAGCGTTCAGCGAGAAGTCCGCTGCGTAACATTACAAGAACTGTTCCAGCAGCTATTGCTGCAGTCTCGGAACGTAGGACTGAACCGCCAAGTGTTACCGTCGCGGCGCTAGCGCCTAGTTCAGTCTGAGACCATCCTCCTTCGGGCCCTATAAAGATTGTCGGGTTCGATAAAGTCGGTGCAACTCCACCAAAGTGCGCTAAGGCGACGCCTGGTTGTTGCATAGCGGTTTTTATTGGTTGGATATTTTCTATAAGCGGTATGCGAACTTGGCGAGACTGCATGGCTGCTTCGCGCGCAATTCTACCTAGTCGCATAATTTGTTTTTCCGAACGGTCTTTGTCCCATCGAACAACTGATCGTTCCGATGAGAGTAGAACTATTCGATCGATGCCTAATTCTGTGAGCTTTTGGATCACCAAGCTCGGCTTATCTCCTTTAGTCACAACGAAACCAATAGTTACTGGCTTTGATTGTTCCAGAACGCTGTTGATGACCCCTAAGCGCTCGGGCTTCTCTGAAAAATGAGCAGTGCGCCAGTTTCCTTTCCCATCACAAATGGTAATCGGGTCGCCTTTTTTCATCCTTAAAGATCTCGATAGGTGTTCGAAGTCTTCTTGTTCTAGCTCTGGGTCATTTAAATCATCAACGAAGGTGTGAGGCCCATGAGTTCCATCGGGAAGCGGTGCCATGAGCTTTTATTGGAAAACAGAACGCAGTTTACCCATTACGGAACGGTCAGTAGCATCAGCTACTTGTTCATCGCGTTGGGCGGCGAGTTGTCTCAACAAAGCCTCGTCGTCTTTCGATAATTTTGAGGGGATATCGACCGTGACACTCAAAATAAGATCCCCACGACCGCGACCGCGACCTTCTAGTCTTGGCACTCCTCTGCCCTTTAGCTGAAGTACTTCCCCCGGCTGAGTTCCCGGAGGTATCACAATTTCTTCCGCTCCATCGACTGTGTCGAAAGTTATATGAGCGCCAAGAGCGGCTTGTAGCATTGTTATTGGAAGCTCAGCTATCAGATGTTCGTTTTCTCTCACGAATCGGGAAGATTCACCAACTCGCAGATGTACATACAAGTCGCCTGTTTGACCGCCTCTAGCTCCCGCAGCCCCTCTACCGGTTAACCGCAGAGTTGACCCGGTGTCGACACCAGCTGGAATTCGAACATCGTAGGACATCGGTTTACGTTGTCGCCCTTCGCCGCGACAAGCTCCGCATGGATCTAAGATTTCCTGACCGACGCCTGAGCAGCGAGGACATTGGGCGGCGGTCACCATTTGACCTAAAAGACTCTGTCTGACTTGCCTTACTTGGCCAGCCCCATCACAGCCCGAACATGTTTGCGGCACAGCACCATTAGCGGATCCTTGCCCCTCGCACTCTTCACAGTGGACGGCTGTTTGCAATTCAACACTTTGTTCCACTCCGAAGATTGCTTCTTCAAAGGAAATGTCCATTACGACTTCTTGGTCTTCCCCGCGTGGAGGGCCAGAAGGTCCGCGTTGACGTCCTCCGCCGAACGGGTTACCACCAAAAAAATTGTCGAAAATATCATTCAGGTCGAAGTTGAACGGATCTCCTCCTGATCCACCACCTCTAAGTCCTTCATGACCAAATCGGTCATAGCGCGCTCGGGCTTCACCATCAGATAGCACCGCATATGCTTCACTTATTTCTTTAAATCTCGCTTCAGCTGATGCATCTCCCGGGTTAGCATCCGGATGATATTTACGCGCCAATTTACGGTAAGCGCGCTTCAACTCATCCCCATCTACGTTTTTCGGTACTTCTAAGAGTTCGTAGTAATCAGTTGCCATTATTTAAGTGCTAATCCTCGTGGGTCTCACCCAAAGATTTTCCTAGTCGGGTGCTAACAACGTTGACCGCTGCGAGCGCTTTCGGGTAATCCATGCGGGTTGGTCCTAGAAGTCCGATGCTACCGACCCGTTCGCCATCAACCGTATAAGGAGCAACAACGACGGCACATTCAGATAGCGGCGCAACACCCGTTTCTGAGCCAATTGCAACGCTCAATCCGCGATCGACTAGGTTTCCCAGCAGTCGAACCACCAATAGTTGTTCCTCCAACACAGCTAGAACCGACTTAACGGTCGAAACCGCATCAAATTGGCCAGCCATGTTCGCAGCACCACCTACATAAAGATCGCCGCCTTGACTTTCAGCAGGTTTCACAGCTCCAATGGCGCTGCTAATTAGCAAATCTAATTTTTTATTTCCGGTTATCTCAACCTCAGGAACTGTTCCTAAAGAGGAGCCTTTAAACAGTTGGTCTATTTTCGCTGACGCCATTTCAATGATTCGATCATCGCAAAATTCTTGGTAGTCCGCGCTCACTTCGAATCGCTCTACTCCACCTGATGAAGTGACGATGACCAGCAGAAGGCGACCATTGCCCAAGTCGACTAGTCGAGCTGATCTCACAGTTGTTGGATCATGGGTTGGTCCAACTATTACAGCGGCATATGTAGTTAGCTGAGATAGCAGCTTGCTAGTGTCGGCAAGTCGTTGTTCTAATTTTCCTTCAGTGGTTCTAAAAAATGAACGAACTTGCCTTGTCTCTGTTTCTTCCAAGCTTCCTGGCCCCAAGCTGTCGACGAAATAGCGGTAACCAGCTTCGGTAGGCACTCTCCCTGCGCTCGTATGTGGCTGAACGAGGTAGCCATCACTTTCTAATGCCGCCATCTCATTACGTATTGTTGCTCCGGAGACATCTAATCCTGATAAGTCTGACACTGCTCGGGACCCTACGGGCTGCGCCGTGTCTATGAAGCTTTCAACAACAGCACGCAGAACCATTGCTTTACGCTCATCCACTTGGGTACCTCATTGCTCATCTGAATGCTCAAAGCGGAGCTTATGCGCATATGCGCGCTCATAACGAGCATTCCCTTAACGTATCGACAACTCTCGTATTAATCATCCAAACGTAAAGCTGAAACAAATGCCTCATTGGGTACTTCAACTCGCCCAATGGCTTTCATTCGTTTTTTTCCTTTCTTCTGCTGCTCTAAAAGTTTTCGTTTACGAGTTATGTCACCGCCATAACATTTGGCAAGCACGTCTTTTCTTTTCGCTTTGACTGTCTGACGAGCAATAATCCGACCTCCGATAGCCGCCTGAATTGGGACATCGAACATTTGACGCGGAATAAGCTCTTGAAGCTTTTCCGCCATCCGACGACCGTAGTCATAAGCATTATCGTTATGGACGATTGTCGAAAAAGCATCAACGGGCTCTCCGTTGAGCAAAATATCTACTTTGACTAATTTCCCGATCTGATAGCCCTCTGGCTCATAATCTAAACTTGCATATCCCTGAGTTCGGCTCTTCAACTGATCAAAAAAATCAGTAACAACTTCTGCCAACGGAATTACATACTGCAATTCGACTCGCTCAGGAGAGAGGTACTCCATGCGAGTCATAGTCCCACGCCTTCCCTGACAAAGCTCCATAATGGTACCGGTGTAGCTTGAAGGACTAAGAATCCCAACTTTTAGCATTGGCTCTTCGATATGAGTTATCGAACCCGGCTCAGGGAGCTCCGACGGATTGTCGATTTGTATAACGGCTCCGTCGTCGGTACTCACTTTGTATGCCACAGACGGCGCTGTCGCTATTAGAGAAAGATCAAACTCACGCTCGAGACGTTCACGAACTATTTCCATATGCAAAAGCCCCAGAAAACCGCAACGGAACCCAAACCCCAGGGCTCCGGAGGTTTCTGGCTCAAAAGTCACTGATGCATCATTCAACTTTAGTTTGTGCAAAGCTTCGCGAAGCTCTGGATATTCATCTCCGTCTACCGGATACAAACCACAAAAAACCATTGGTTTTGGGTCATCGTATCCGTCTAGCGCAATCGCGGCAGGGTTCGATACTAGGGTCACTGTTTCGCCGGATTTAGCTTGTCCGACATCCTTGATGCTCGCTATTAAGTAACCAACTTCGCCCGGACCAAGTTCGTCTACTGGTATCGGCGCAGGTGAACGCACTCCTAGTTCCAAAGCATCATGGTTTCCACCCAGCTGCATAAACCGAAGTTTGTCATTTTTGCGAATACGCCCATTCATCACTCGCATCGACGAAATAACTCCTCGATACTGGTCAAAATGAGAGTCAAAGATTAGCGCCTGCAGAGGAGCTTCCGGATCACCTTTCGGAGGCGGTATACGCTCGACGATTGCATCTAAAAGCGCAGGGATTCCTTCTCCTGTTTTTGCAGAAATTTTCAGTACCTGCTCGGCGGGCAGTCCTAATACGTTCTCTATTTCGCTTGCATACAAGTCGGGATCGGCTGCTGGTAAATCTATCTTGTTTAGAACTGCTACTATCTCCAGCTCATTTTCAAGCGCCAAATAACAATTAGCTAGAGTCTGAGCTTCGATACCTTGAGCTGCGTCTACGAGCAGAACAACCCCCTCGCAAGCCGCTAGTGATCTACTAACTTCGTAACCAAAATCTACGTGTCCAGGAGTATCGATCAGGTGTAGTGTATGATCGTCCCACCCGACGCGAACGTTTTGGGCTTTGATCGTGATACCTCGTTCGCGTTCGAGGTCCATGGTATCTAAGTACTGAGCCCGCATGGTCCGAGCGTCTACTGCCCCAGTAATTTCCAGTATTCGGTCAGAAAGGGTCGACTTTCCATGATCGATATGGGCAATTATTGAGAAGTTTCGAATACGCGATAAATCCATGTTGGACTGAAAGGTACCAAGCTAAATCCCTATTCATAGGCTCACAGCCAGCTATTAATAGAATTCTTCTCCCGATAGATTCATGACTCGACTGATTTTTCCTCGGTTGCTATCTCAGTGGTGTCAGATCACTCCTTCAGCTTGCTATCATTGGAGTGCTCCGATGCGTTTCTGCATCACTCCGTATCGACATCGAAACAGCGAAGTATCAAACTATGGCCAATATCAAGAGTCAACTTAAACGAAATAAGCAAAACGAGACTCTTCGGCTACGCAACAAAGCCGTCCGGTCTGAGCTTAAAACTCGTGAAAAAGCTGTAACTACAGCGGCAACTGCCGGTGAACCCACGGAAGAGCTCCTTCGTTCAGTCCAAAAACGTTTAGACATGGCAGCTCAAAAAGGCGTAATTCATAAGAACGAAGCAGCTCGCCGTAAGTCTCGATTGATAGCGCGAGCCGCAAAACTGGGGTAACTGCCTCAAGAAGTTACCTGGCGAGCCAAACGAGCGACCAGCACTTCCATTATCGTTTCATTATCCAACCCTGAGCGGCCTCTGAGATCGAGATCCGCCTCAGCTAGCAAGCTGATTGATTGCTTCAAGTTTGAAGCCCCGATCTGAGACAGCTGCTTCAAAGCTTTTTTTGCTGGGAACGCTGACCCCTTTACGCCCAACAAGGACGCTGCATCCCGTTCGTTATAGATGCCCATTCCTTCTAATCGCAACATTTTTTCATAATGGTTATGCAGACTTGCCATGACCTGAAGAGCATGTCTGTTTCCCGCCCCCATCATCCGCTGCAAGACATCCATAGACTCCTGGATGCGACCCGAGTCGATTGCATCCGTTAGCTCCCAAGGAGGAACAGAGCCTTGTTCTCCCAAATACGGTCCGACATCTTCTCCGCTGATAGCGGCACCCACACCAAAAGCGCTTCTCATTACCTCGAAAAAGCCTGACAGTCTGCCTACATCATCTCCTAGATGAGCAACAATTTGTATTTGCGCATGGCGATCAAATGACATCCCGCAACCTTCAAATTCTCTATCGAACCATTCACGCTTTCCTTTCGCCCCAGCCGGAGCACCCGCCTTTATTTGCCTTCCGCCAGCTCCGCTAACAGCATCTACTAATTTTTTGGGTACCGCTCCACTTCCCCACTCCAACAAAAGAACTGTTGCAGGTGACGGGTTCTCAAGGTATGCAAGCAATGCCCCAAGCTCACTTATTTTGAATCTATTCAAGCTTCTAGCAACCACTACGCGCTGCTGAGTAAAAAACGGAACTGTTTGAGCCGCATCTACAAGCTCTTCCATGGAATACTCTTCGTTAGATAATTCCTGAAGCTTTAGCACTCGATCCTCAGCACCGATAGCGCTATCGATGGCCTCGCTCACAGCGTTAGCTAAAAGAGTGGGCTCTCCGCCTGAGAAAATTTTTATAAGGTCTTGAGCCATAAACGACACTACTTCGCTTTCCTCTTTGCACTATCCATGCTCACAAATCGTGACGCATTCGGGTTCAGTGGACAGCTTCAGCTCTTAAAACAGAGCCATTGATAACTTCTTTCTCCAACCCGGCGTTCGCGGGTCATCTGCCCCCATTACCTCAAGTAAGTCCACGAACCGTTGTCGCGCGTCATCATCATCTTTTACCTTGCTAAGCAAGTCAGCTAATTCAATCTCTACCTCATCAGCATCGACCGGCGACTCGATTGTTCGAGCTAACGCTGATATTCGTCTCGTCTGAGCTGATTCGGGTACCTTCCGCAACAACGCAAGGCCCTCTTCCGCCCGACCATCATTGACTAAAATTTCAGCGAGTGCTGTCACCGCTGGCTCATGATCAGATTCGATGTCCAAGGCAGCTCTCAGCGAAACCTCATCACCAAGCGCTACTAGAGACTCAAGTTCAGTCTCTTCTTCAGAGGGTAAAAGCTTCGCCACGAAATCCCGAAGTGTCGGCTCCCCCTGAGCACCCATGAAACCATCTACAGGCTTTCCATCTTTAAAAGCTATAACCATCGGAATGGATTGGACTTGAAAAGCTTCCGAGATTGCAGGGTTTGCGTCTACATCAATTTTTACACCTACGACTTTACCGTCCTGATCATCGATAACTTTTTCTAAAAGCGGACCCAAAGTCTTACACGGCCCACACCACGGGGCCCACAAGTCAACAACAACCGGTACTTCATGACTTTTCTCCACTACCTGCGCATTAAAGTCCTGCTCAGTGACATCGATCATTAGAAGCACACCCTTATCCTATTTTTCGGCCTATCGTTACAATCTGAATTGTATTGGGATACGTCGCGCTACGCGTAGCGTTTCATGTTCATTGACATCACCAGGAGGAACAGCATGATTGAAGGTATCCAACAAGCAGCAGTCACCGACTGGTTCGTCTCGAATGCTACTAACGTTTCTGAACCATTAAAGTTTGAACTTATCACTGGCGGCCATTCGAACTTAACGTACAAAGTAACTGACATGGACATGAAGCAATGGGTTCTCCGCAGGCCACCGCTAGGGCATGTTCTACAAGGTGCGCATGATATGGGTAGAGAACATCGTCTACTTTCATCACTTTCAATGACCCAAGTGCCAGTCCCCCCAGTCGTCGGCATGTGTACTGACGTAGCAGTAAACGACGCAGATTTTTACGTAACCGAATTTGTTAATGGCCACGTTCTCAGAGACAAAGAAACAGCAGCATTGGTTCCGTTAGGTAATCGCTCCTTATTGTCAGATCGAATCGTTGAGGGCCTTGCTTCAATTCACTCGGTAGATCTTGACGCGACAAAACTGGCAGATTTAGGCAAAAAGGAGGACTACGTCGCACGCCAGCTGAGAACATGGCTTCGCCAATTTGGTGCAATGACATCTCGTGAATTGCCCATAATCAAACGGGTGCACGACGCCCTGCATGATGCGATTCCTACTCAAACTGAAGCAACTCTGATTCATGGAGATTACCGGTTAGATAATTGCCTTGTAACTCCTGACGGGCACCTATCCGCGGTTTTGGACTGGGAAATTTCGACACTCGGTGACCCACTAGCAGACCTCGGAATTTTATTGGCTTATTGGAGTGAGGCCTCTGACAGCTTTTTGCCATTAGGTTTCTCCGCTACCATCGAAGATGGTTTCAAAAGCCGTGACGGCCTCATAAATAAATACGTAGAGCTAACTGGTCGCGACGTTTCAAACATTGATTACTACTTCGCATTTGCCAATTGGCGTTTAGCCTGCATCCTTGAGGGAGTTCATGCCAGATACGTCGGTGGCGCGAATGTCGAAATTCCCGCGGAAGTAGAAATATTTCCAAAGAGTGTCGTTAGTCTAGCTCTACGCGCAGCTGAGATTCTCGGAGTTGATTAGCCGTGGATTTGTACCAGTTAAAAAGTGAACCAGCCTGCCATCAACCCGTCATGCTAATCGCTTTGGAAAGCTTCGTTGACGCAGGGAACGTTCGGGCATCAGTAGCTGAAACGCTTCGAGAACAACTGGATTTCAAGATAGTCGCAGATTTCGATATGGATTTATTAATTGACCATCGATCGCATCGCCCTATCTTGACAATCAATGATGGCGTCATGACCAATTTCGAGTGGCCAAGCATCCAGTTGCTTCACGCGATCGATCAGCTTGGCAACCATGTGCTCTTACTCGACGGGCCAGAACCTGACTTGGTATGGCACCAATTCATCAACCAAGTAATGACCTTGGCAACCAGGTTCGCTGCACGATCTATAATTGGTATCGGCTCTTTCCCTGGCCCAGTTCCACATACACGACCTACTGAAGTCGCTACAACCACCACTGATTCATCGCTTGCCCGCCCGGTTGCATACTTACCTGATGAGCTCGAAGTTCCATCTAGCATCCATGCAGCCATCGAATGGAGCGCCCAAGATTACGGAATCCCAGCCTTGGGGCTGTGGGCTCCAGTTCCTCAATACGCCGGAGTGCAACCTTATCCTTCCGCCGCGGCAGCACTTTTACGTCGAATATCAGAGTTGACCGATATCACGGTTGACTTGTCTGAGCTTGACGAGGCAGGAGAACGCGCCGTTCGTAGAATCGACGCAGCCGTTGCGGCAAATCCGCAACATAAACAAATCGTCGATGCTCTCGAGAAACACATAGAGTCAATGGAAGCTTCACGAGCCCATGACCTACCTTCGGGGGATGATCTCGCTGCAGAGCTACAACGCTTTCTAGATGATCAAGGGTGATCCCAAAATGGCACGCTCTCTACATTTGAGCTAGATTTACTCTATGAAAATAGATGGTGGCATTGGCGTCGATGGCGGATTCGACCGAATAGTAGAAAAATCGCAAGAGCAGGAAGAAATCGGGTATGACGGGCTCTGGGTTCCTGAAACCAGCCACGATCCTTTCACGATGTTGCCATTAATGGCTCATGGAACTGAAAATATTGAACTTGGCACAAGCATCGTCGTCGGATTTGCCCGAAACCCTATGGACCTCGCATATAGCGCAAACGACATCCAACTCATTTCCAAAGGCCGTTTCACTCTTGGGCTAGGCAGCCAAATCAAAGCTCACATTACTCGTCGATTCTCGATGGAATGGTCTAAACCTGCCGCCAGAATGCGGGAAATGATTCTTGCCACAAAAGCAATCTGGAACAGCTGGAATACTGATGAGAAGCTCGATTTTCGAGGCGATTTTTATCAACATACATTAATGACACCGTTTTTCGATCCTGGAGAGAATCCCTATGGTGCTCCAAAAATTGCGCTAGCCGGAGTAGGGCCTCTGATGACCGAAGTGGCGGGCGAAACATGCGATGTTTTTCTTGCACATGGCTTCACTACAGAAAAATATCTAAGAGAGGAAACTATCCCGGCACTCGAACGAGGTGCTGATAAAGCTGGAAGATCTCTATCTGATGTAGAAATTTCGGCGCCTCTTTTCATTGTTACCGGCAACAATGAGCAAGAACTCGAAGACGCTAAGAACTCCACAAGGCAACAGATTGCCTTCTACGGCTCGACGCCTGCATACCGAGGAGTTCTAGAATGTCACGGTTGGGGCGACATGCAAACCGAACTCAATAAATTGTCTAAAGAAGGCAAATGGGCTGAGATGGGGAAAACTATCGATGACGAGGTCCTCGATGCCTTCGCCGTTGTAGGAGAACCAGAAGAAATAGCGAGTGAACTCACACAACGATTCGGTGATGTTGTTCAGCGAGTAAGTTTTTATGCTCCATACAAATCTGATGCAGAACGTTGGAAAGCGGTATTCAGAGATCTCAAGGCGGTGTAAGCTCATGGACCCCAACTTCCCCACCGACGTCGAAATCAGAGAAGTTGGGCCTCGAGATGGCTTACAGAATGAGATGGTCTTGCCAGTGGATCAAAGAGTCGCGCTAATTGATGCTCTCTCCGCTACTGGGCTAAAAACAATCGAAGCCGCTTCATTTGTTCATCCGAAAGCGATTCCACCTATGGCGGGTTCCGCCGAAGTCATGGCGAAAATTAATCGCGTCGAGGGCGTCAGTTATAGAGCTCTGGTTCCTAACGAAAAAGGAACCCATGCGGCGCTAGATGCTCGAGCAGATGAGATAGAAGTTGTAATGTCTGCTTCTGTTACTCACAACTTAAAGAACATAAAAATGTTGCCTGCGGAATCAGTCCAACAAATAATAGCCTTAACAAAAATGTCTCACTCCGCTGGCACGCCAGTCGAAGCAATTGTTTCAACGGCTTTCGGCTGCGCATACGAAGGAGACATTGATCCAAAGATAGTGGCTAATTACGCCAGGCAGCTTATGGACGAAGCCGGAGTCGATAGCCTTTCATTCGGCGACACAAGCGGAATGGCAACTCCAAGGGTTGTGATGGAACTTCTGGAGGCTCTTAGCAAACAGCAAATCGAACCTAAAGACATCGCCCTTCATTTCCACAACACCCGTAATACAGGACTGGCCAACATTGTGGTAGCGCTTCAAGCTGGTGTTCGGCGGTTTGACTCTTCAATCGGAGGCTTAGGTGGCTGCCCTTATTCGCCGGGAGCTACGGGCAACGTGCCAACTGAAGACGTCGTTCACCTCATCCAAGATTTTGGCATTTCTACAGGGATTGACTTAAACCGAGTTATCGAATGCGGCGAATTAGCTGAAGATTTAGTCGGCAGGCAATTACCATCTCAAGTTCTACGAGCTGGGCCCCGGAGCCGAATTTTTGCGAGTTAAACAGTTGTCAGTTTAACAAAATAACTCCTGCAGAGCTGAGAATAGCAAGCTCATCGTCAGAAATTTCGGCCAATTCTTTCAAGACCCAATCAGTGTGTTGTCCCAAGCGGGGCCCGACGGTTTCGATTTTATTTTCTGTCCGTGAAAACTTTGGAACTGGAGCTGCCATTGGAATTTTGCGTCCCAATGTCTCTACTTCGAAACGCCGGATCATCTCCCTCGCTGCGTAATGCGGATCCGTCAACATATCTGGAGCAGTGTAAATACGTCCATAGGGAATCGAGTGCTGATCCAATAAAGCTTCAAGCGCTTCAATGCCAAAGGTCACAGTCCACTCAGAAATCAAATTATCTAATTCTGTCTGATTTTTACCTCGATTCAAATGCTCGGCAAACCGTTCGTCAGTACTCAAATTTTCTTGCCCCATTGCAACACAGATCCGTCTGAAAATACTGTCCGAATTGCCTGCTATCAAAATATCTGAACCATCTTTAGTCGGGTAAACATTGGATGGCGCTACTCCAGGCAAGACAGATCCTGTTCTACCCCGCTGGTAACCGTCTATTTCGTAGTCCACCATAGTTGATTCCATCAGCGCGAAAACTGCCTCATATATGGCAACATCAACTTCCTGACCTAAACCGCTTATATGTCGTTCATTCAAAGCTGCCATGGTCCCGATAACAGCAAAAAGCGACGCCATAGCGTCACCTAAACTTATACCAGTGCGCGTCGACTGCCTATCTGGCCAGCCAGTTGTGTGCCGTATTCCTCCCATCGCTTCGCCAATCGAACCAAAACCCGGGTCTTGCGAGCGAGGCCCTGTTTGCCCAAACCCAGAGACATGGGTCATCACCAATCCAGGGTTACCGGGCGATAGATCCTCGTAACTTAGGCCCCACTCCACAAGCCTCCCTGGTGTAAAATTTTCTAAAACTACATCTGATTTTTCAGCTATCGAACGGACTAAATCTCTTCCTCTCGTATCTCTTAGATCGATCGCTACCGATTTTTTATTGCGAGCTATAGAAGGCCACCAGTAACTATTGCCCTGAGAATCGCACTTACCCCATTGACGCATCGGATCGCCCCCAATCGGGGATTCAATTTTGACAATTTCTGCGCCATAGTCACCGAGTAGCTGTCCAGCAAATGGGCCAGCTATGAAGTTACCAAGTTCCAGCACTCTGATACCTGACAGCGGTCCAGGCATGCTAAACCGCTTCCGAATCTGCATCAACGCAATTGCCTTCACACTGGTGACCATCATCCATTTTTTTTTGAGCAGGTCGGTGAAGTACTGCTGAGATTGGCTCAATTATTAAAAGATCTTGA